>JARXAK010000207.1 GCA_029865885.1 Rhizobium sp.
GTTTCGAGCGTGACGTGATCACGCCGCTCGCAGGTTTGTCTTTCGACGAAGCGTCGCGCCTGGCTTACGCACTTGGGGCTGAAAAGCCTGCCATCTGGCAGCCCGCAGATGCGCTCGCCTCGCAGTCGGCCGAGCTCGCGCGTCTGGCACTGTTGCTTCCGGCGATGGTTCTCGCCGATGTCACACAGATCGCTGATCGTTTCCACGCCTGCTGCGAAATCGCCTCCAGCCGCCTGAAGGGGGCGGATGCCGCCCGCCAGCGCTTCGACAAGGTCGTGCGAACCCGTGTTCCGCTGAAGGATCTCGGCGATGCCGAATTTGTCGTGTTCCGTGGTGGTCTTGCCCAGAAGGACCAGGTTGCGATCGTTGTCGGCAAGCCGGATGTGACGAAGACGGTGCCGATCCGCATCCACTCGTCCTGCATCACGGGTGATCTCTGCGGTTCGTTGAAGTGCGATTGCGGCGACCAGCTGCGCAACGGTCTTTCGCTGTTGAAGCAGGCGGGCGGTGGCGTGCTGCTCTACCTCGACCAGGAAGGGCGTGGCACGGGCATCGGTGCCAAGATGCGGGCCTATGGCTATCAGCATCTCGGCCTCGACACGATCGACGCGGACGCGGAACTCGGTCTGGCGGAGGACCATCGCCGATATGAAGCGGCGGTGGCCATGCTTCGCCTCCTCGATATCTCGAAAGTCGCCGTCTACACCAACAACCCGACCAAGATCGCTGGCCTCAAGCTGGGCGGTATCGAGGTCGAGGCCCGTGCGGCCGTGACCGGTCGCGTGACTGCGGAAAACGAGAACTATCTGCGGACCAAGACCCTGCGTGCCGGCCATATGCTGGATCTGGAAACACTCGTCGCTGCAGAGTAAGCTTCAAGCGGGCAGGGAGGATGACGCGATGGCGAGCGAGCCTGAACGGCTTGGCGGCGATGTGTTCGATCGGGGTTGGGGTAAGATGCCCGCCGATTGGGCGTCGCAGTTACGACAGCGACCGGGCCTGTTGGGCGACACGCTTGCTGGCCTGTCGGGTCTCCTGGTGGGCACATCGGTCGTCGCTCTGGCCGTCTCTTTTCGTCTGCCGCTCGGCTGGGATTTCGTCACCTCCGTCATCTTGTCGGTGGCCTTGATCTTTGCGCTGGTGGTCTATGCGTTACCGGATCATCCGCATCGCAAGTTCGGCCCCGCCAACCTCGTGACCGCGTTTCGCGCCTGCCTTGTCAGCTTGACCGGCGCCACAGTGCTCTGTTTCGAAAGTCTTGCGGCGACGGACCTGGCGCTCTGGACACTGGCGGGCGTGGTGCTGTTTGCCCTGGCTCTGGACGGTGTCGACGGCTATCTGGCGCGCAGCTATGGCCATGAATCCCCGCTCGGCGCACGTTTCGACATGGAAATCGACGCTTTGCTGATCCTCGTTCTGTCTTTCGCGGCAGCTCTTCTGGAGAAAGCGGGCTTGTGGGTGCTGCTGATCGGCCTGATGCGCTACGGCTTCGTGGCGGCGGGCTGGCTATGGCCGAAACTGAACGGAGAGCTGTTTCCGTCCTTCCGCCGCAAACTCGTCTGCGTCCTGCAGATTTCGGCACTGTGCCTGATCCTCATTCCCTTCGTCATCCAGCCCTATTCAACGTTGTTCGCAGCGGTCGCCCTGCTGGCACTTGTCTATTCGTTCACGGTGGATGTGGTCTATCTGCTGCGCCGGCCCGTCGCGCCATGACGAACCTTGCCAACCGCTTCTCGACCTCCTTCGGTCTCGCCCGATCCCTCGTCGTCTACTACGGCCAGCCTTGGCGGCGTTCTGCGTTACGGCGCTTCTATGCCTCCATCGTCAGGCCCGGAGATCTTGTCTTCGATATCGGGGCCCATGTTGGCAGCCGAAGCCGCACGCTGCTCGACCTCGGAGCCGAAGTCGTCGCCGTCGAACCACAGCCAGCCTTTGCCGATTTCATCGAGAGCCGTTTCCGGGACAGGTTGAAGGGTTTCGAACGTGTCGCGGTCGGACGCTCGGCGGGCGAGATCGACCTGTTGATCTCAAGCCGCCATCCGACAGTCACCAGCATTTCCAGCCGCTTCATTGAGACAGTGAAGCAGAGCAAGGGGTTTTCGCAGGTGGTCTGGGACCGCAAGGTGACCGTGCCCATGGTGACACTCGATCATCTGATGTCGAAATACGGCAAACCCGCCTTCTGCAAGATCGATGTCGAGGGGGCTGAGGCGGAAATCCTCTATGGCCTGACCAAACCCATCCCGTTGATCGCCTTCGAGTATATTCCCGCCATGCCCTCGGTCGCCTCCAATGCGATCGATCGATTGATGGGCCTCGGCGGTTATCGCTTCAACCGCGTGGTTGGAGAGCAGCACCGCTTCGTCTGGGATCGCTGGAAATCTGCCGATGAGCTTCTGGTTGAACTCTCGCAGATGCCTCCTGAGGCGCCTTCCGGTGACGTCTACGCCCGGATCGAGCTCGCATGAGCAAGACTTCAGGCGCGACGCGGCCTGCCACGGATCGCTTCGAGCGAGAGGATGGCAAGTCCCGGCAGGGCGCCTGCGAGAGAAAGCCCGCCATAGACGAGACTGGCAGCCAGACCTTCGGTGGACGTTGCACCGAGAAGGGGCCAGAGCGCCATGGCGGCGGCCTCGCGCGTGCCCCAGCCGCCGAACCCGGCCGGCAACAACATCGCGATCAGGCAGAGCGGAATGATCGTCAGTGCCGCAATGCCGGGAAGGGGCGCGCCGATGGCATGGCTCGCAAGCAAGAAGGTCGCCACATAGCTGCCGACGATCACCAGGCTCATGCTGCCCTGAACGGCAAGCGCCCCGCGACGAATGAAGACGCGCGAAATATCTTCAATGACCTCAACGAGCCAGGAAGAGCGGCGCTTCGCGATGACAATTGTCGCGGCGACTGCTGCGACAAACAGGAAAAAGCCGAGCACCATCTGCAAAGCCCTACGCCCCGCATCTTCGCCTCCCAGAACCAGCGGCCAGGCAACGAGGCCGGTCAGCGCGAGCACAAAGAAAGCCATTTGTCCGGACAATCGCTCGAAGATAACGGCCTTGGCCGGCCCCTTCCATCCGCCCTTTCCGGCATTGCGCATGCGATAGGCGCGAATGGCATCGCCCGCCACCCCGCCGGGAAGACTTTGGTTCAGGAAACTTGCGACATAATACTCGCTGATCGCAACCGTTGCAGAGATTGGCTCACCGAGCCGGCCTGCGGTGAAACGCCAGCGCAGCGCCGATATGATGACTTGCACCTGCACGAGGACCAGGCCGGCAATCACATGGGCGCCGGAAACCTGCGAAAAGGCGGAGACCAACGCCGTCATGTCCGTTCTGGACACCAGGAATGCCAGAAGCGCAATCAGTGCGATGGGTGCGAGGATACGCAGGAGCGGCAAGCGACGGGACTTTCATCGATGATCGACGGGCTTTCACAGTCCTATACGCAGATGGCGGGACAGCGGACCTTCATGACCGCAAATCCTCCCGCCCGCAATCGATCTTGCCTTCGCAGAAGGAGCCGCCGGCGATGGTAAGACAGTTGAGCACCTTTAAGCCCTATGTTGGCGCTCTTGCCATTGCGGTGATCGCCTGGCTCGCCTTCACCTTGCCGGACCATCCCGACGCGATCGGGCTGCAGGCATTTTTGCGGCTGCCGCTCGAATGGCCGTTGATGATGCTCCTGCTGCTCGTCGTTCCACGCAGCCTCCGCCGGCCGCTTGCGCTCCTTTGCGGACTGGTTCTGCTGCTCATCCTGTTTCTCAAGGCGGCCGACATCGGCACACAGGCAGCCTTTCAGCGCCCCTTCAATCCCTACCTTGATATCAAGATGCTGGCTGACGGCTGGAACCTGATGTCGGGGACCGTCGGAACCTTGGTTGCTTTTGCCGGTGTGGCTGCCGCACTCATTGGCCTGTTGCTCATACTCATGCTTTTTCTGCGGGCAGCGCGCTGGTTTGCCGAGATCCCGCGCCCCGGCCGGTCGTGGTTCATCCTGGCGCTGGCCGGTGCCATACTGTTCGGCGGGATCGCAATGTTTCTGAACGCGCTCCGTGTCGAAGCCCGCATGCCGTCCTACCTCAGCAAAAGGCTCGCGCTTGTCATCAAGTCGATTGAGGACATGCATGTCTTCGAAACCGCTCTGGCGACGGGAACAGGGCCGCGCGCGGGCGCCGGGCTCTTCGGACGGCTCCAGAACAAGGACTTCGTGCTGATCTTTGTCGAATCCTATGGTCGCTCGGCGGTCGAAGATCCGCGCTACGCCGGCGTCACCAGACCCCGACTGGAAGGTGTTCAAGCCGAAGCCGAGCGCGCCGGGCTCGTCTCAGCAAGCGCCTGGGTGACCTCACCGACCGTCGGCGGGTTGAGCTGGCTTGCTCATGGCACGCTCCTGTCCGGTCTCTGGGTCGACAGCCAGGCGCGCTATGACCGGCTGATGATCAGCCAACAACCGAGCCTCAACAGGCTGTTTGCCGAAGCCGGGTGGAAGAGCATCGCGGCCATGCCCGCGATCACCATGGATTGGCCTGAGGCTGCCTATTACGGATACCGTCAGGTTCTGGCGGCGGCCGACCTGGATTATCGCGGCAAGCCCTTCAACTGGGTCACGATGCCGGATCAGTACACCCTGGCCGCGTTCGAACGTCTGGGCCGAGAGCCGGCCCGCGCTGCCGGCGAGAGGGTGATGGCGGAAGTTGCGCTGATCTCCAGCCATGCGCCCTGGACGCCGGTTGCCCGCCTGATCGACTGGGATGCAGTCGGCGACGGCCAGGTCTTCAACGCGCAGGCGGAAAGCGGTGATCTACCCCGTGTCGTCTGGGCCGATCCTGAGCGGGTGCGAAGCCAGTACATCCAAACGATCGACTATTCTCTCGAAACGCTCGGCAGTTACATGGCGCGGTTCGGCAAGGACACCGTGTTCGTGATCCTTGGTGATCACCAGCCTGCGGCCATTATCACCGGCCGGAATGCATCGCGGGCCGTCCCGATCCACGTGGTATCCGCCGACAGGGAGCTGGTCGCTCGCTTCGAGCGGCAAGGTTTTGTCTCGGGCATGCTGCCCGCCGCGCAGACCCGGGAGTGGCCGATGAACGAGATGCGTCAGGTTCTGATCGATCTCTTCAGCGCCCCTTGATCCGCGTGTCCTATTCCTCGCGTGACCCGAGCCGGGATTGTTCCTCTGCGCGCCAGTTGCCGGGTGTCATGCCGGTCTGGCGGCTGAAGAACCGGGAAAAATAGGCGGGATCGGAGAAACCGAGCCGGAAGGCGATTTCCTTGATGCTTCCCGGCGTGAAGAGCAACTCGCGTTGCGATTCCTCGATCAGACGCCGGGCCACGAGTTCCTGCGTGCCGAAGCCTGTCTTCGCCTTGAGGACGCGGTTCAGATGCGTCGGCGTGATGCCGAGCGAATTCGCGTAGAATGACGCGGGACGTTGGTTGCGCACCTCGCGATGCAACAGCGAGGAAAAGGCTTCGAGCCTGCGGTCATTGTCATCGGTCTCATCGGTTTCGGTTCGGCCCTGGGCCGCGATGCGCGCCGTGAGCGCAAGCGCTGCGGCAAGGCCGGTCTCCATAAGCACCGTGCGTCCCGTCAGCCGTCCCTGCCATTCTGCCGCGACGCGCAGCAGATGGGAGAAGATCAGCTGGCCATCCGGATCGTCAGGGGCAAGTCGTGTGACGCTCGGCAGGGACAGGAATTGCCCGAGCGTATTCGGCTCGCCCGGTCGAACCGGCAGGCGGCTCGCAAGGAAGGTGAAGACATAACCATCAATATCCGGCGAAAAGCGAAATCCGTGACCGATGGCGGGCGGAACCGTCACGATCGACGCTGGTTCGAAACGGGCAATTTCACCTTCGAAGATTGCATCCCCGGACCCCCCGGTCACGAGCAGGATCTGGAAGTAGCGTTCGTGCCTGTGCAGGCCGATTTCCCAATGGTGAACGGCACTTCGCGCCGGAATGGTCTCGCAATGCACCCAGAAGCGTGATCCGGCGGGATCGTCCTCGCCATAAAGCTCGTAGGTGGGGATCGAGGCCCGCATCTGTTGTTTGCGTTTCGTCATGTTCGATTTGTGCAACAAAAGACGCGATGCGTCCATTGTTGAGAAGCGCCGCGACCGCCAAAGTTTGCCGAAAGACAAATTGGATGCGTTGTGGGAGGAAAGACATGCGGACCAAAGTCGTCATCATCGGATCGGGCCCGTCGGGCCTCTTGCTCGGCCAGCTTCTGACCAATGCCGGCATCGACAATGTCATTATCGACCGCGTCGGCAAGGACCACATCCTTGCCCGTGTTCGCGCCGGCGTGCTCGAAGAAGGGGCGGTTGGTCTGGTCGATCGCGCCGGCGTTGGCGAGCGCCTGCATCGCGAAGGCCTGCCGCATGACGGCTTCTCCCTTGCCTTTGATGGCCGCGATCATCGCATCGACCTCTTCGACCTGACCGGTGGCAAGCGTGTCATGGTCTATGGTCAGACGGAGCTGACGCGCGATCTCATCGAGCGCCGCGAGCGCGACGGTGGCGTAACCATCTATGATACCGCCAATGTCGTGCCCTCCGGTTTCGATGGCGATCATCCCTATGTCACCTTCGACAAGGACGGTGTCACGCATCGCATCGATTGCGACTTCATTGCCGGATGTGACGGTTTCCACGGTGCAAGCCGCAAGGCGGTGCCGGAAGGTGCGATCAAGACCTTCGAGAAGATCTATCCCTTCGGCTGGCTGGGAATTCTGGCCGAAGTGCCCCCGGTCAACCACGAACTCATCTATGCAAACCACCCGCGCGGCTTTGCGCTTTGCTCGATGCGCTCCGAGACCCGTAGCCGCTACTACGTTCAGTGCTCGCTCGATGACAAGGTCGAGATGTGGTCCGATGACCGCTTCTGGGACGAGATTCGCCGCCGCCTGCCAGCGCATCATGCCGAGGCGATGGTGACGGGTCCGAGCTTCGAAAAGTCGATTGCACCGCTGCGCTCCTTTGTCGCAGAGCCCATGCGTTTCGGCCGTCTCTTCCTCGTCGGGGATGCCGCGCATATCGTGCCGCCCACAGGCGCCAAGGGTCTGAACCTCGCCGCATCCGACGTGCACTACCTGATCGAGGGGCTTCTGGAGCATTATCAGGAGACTTCCAATGCGGCACTCGATGCCTATTCGGCGCGGGCCCTGAAGCGTGTCTGGAAGGCCGTTCGCTTCTCCTGGTCGATGACCACATTGCTGCACCGTTTTCCTGATACAGGGGATTTTGGCCAGAAGATCCAGGAAGCCGAGCTCGACTACCTCACCCATTCGAGAGCCGCTTCGACGGCCATGGCGGAGAACTATGTCGGCCTTCCCTATTGATGTTTGACCGTGGTGCAGGCCACTTGTCAAAATTCAATTGTTTGCTAGACTTACAAAATAGATCGGATTGCCGAGGCTGCCGATCGACAAAATAGACGCCTGCTCTGCGGAGGATCGATGTTGGATCGGTAGAGAGCAGGCGTAAGGGTGCGCCTATCGGTGACCTTATTCTGAACCTGACGATAATGGAGGAGGAAGATCCATGAATATGCATGTGTCGCTGCTGATCAACGGAGCCGAGAAGGCTGCCGCTGGTGGACGGACTTTTACGCGCATCAATCCTTTTACGCAGGAAGTTGCGACGACGGCTTCGGCCGCGAGCCTTGAGGATGCCAATGCGGCGGTCGAAGCTGCGGCTGCAGCGTTCCCGGCCTGGTCGAAGACTGGCCCCGGTGAGCGTCGCAAGATCCTGCTCAAGGCTGCCGAGATCATGGAGTCCAAGACTGCCGAGTTCTCCGAGCTCGTCGTCGCGGAAACCGGCGCTACCGGCCATTGGGGCGCTTTCAACGTGATGGTTGCCGCAAGCATGCTGCGCGAAGCCGCGTCGATGACGACCCAGATCTCCGGCGAGGTCATTCCGTCGAACAAGCCGGGTTCGCTGTCGATGGGTATCCGCCAGGCCGTTGGCGTATGCCTCGGCATCGCGCCCTGGAACGCGCCGATCATCCTCGGCACCCGCGCCGTCGCCATGCCGCTCGCCTGCGGCAACACCGTGATCCTCAAGGCGTCCGAGCAGTGCCCCGGCACGCATCGCCTGATTGCCCAGTGCCTCGTTGAAGCCGGTCTTCCGACTGGCGCCATCAGCGTCATCACCAATGCTCCCGAAGATGCCGGCAAGATCGTCGAAGCCCTGATCACCCATCCGGCGGTCAAGCGCATCAACTTCACTGGCTCCACCAAGGTCGGCAAGATCATCGGCGAGCTTTGCGGCCGTCATCTGAAGCCGGCTCTGCTGGAACTGGGCGGCAAGGCGCCACTCGTAATCCTCGACGACGCCGACATTGATGCAGCCGTCAATGCAGCAGCCTTCGGCGCGTTCGCCAATATGGGCCAGATCTGCATGTCGACCGAACGCATCATCGTCGATGAAAAGATCGCCGACGAGTTCGTCGCCAAGCTGGCCGCCAAGGCCTCCAAGCTGCCGGCCGGCGACCCCAAGGGTCATGTGGTGCTCGGTTCGCTGATCAGCCTGGAATCGGCGAAGAAGATGGACGACCTGATCGCCGACGCGGTCTCCAAGGGTGCCAAGCTTGTCGCCGGCGGAAAGCGCGAAGGCAGCGTTGTTGAAGCGACCCTGCTCGACCAGGTGACGTCTGACATGCGTATGTACACGGAAGAGAGCTTCGGCCCGGTCAAGCCGATCATCCGCGTGAAGAGCGAAGAAGAGGCGATCCGCGTCGCCAACGACACCGAATATGGTCTGTCCGGCGCCGTCTTCAGCCGCGACATTCGCCGCGCGCTGGCCGTTGCTGCACGCATCGAATCCGGTATCTGCCACATCAACGGCCCGACGGTCTTCGATGAGCCGCAGATGCCCTTCGGTGGCGTCAAGGGCAGTGGCTACGGTCGCTTCGGCGGCAAGGCGGCCATCTCCGAGTTCACGGAGCTGCGCTGGATCACGATCGAAGATCCCAACCAGCACTATCCCTTCTGATCATCAATATGGAACGGCCGCCCTCGAGGCGGCCGTTTTCTTTCTGACGATGGTCTGCAGCAGATCAGTCGTTCTGGCCGTTGCGTGGGACGATGTCGGCATAGATGCGCTTCAGGCCGTTGATGAATTCCTCCAGCTCCTCGGGAGAGAAGCGCGAGGTAAAGCGCAACTCGTGTTGCTGCTGAATGTATCGGGCTTGCTTCAGGATCTCCGATCCCCCCTCGGTCAACAGCAATTCCTGGCGCCGCCGATCGACGGGCGACGGCTGTCGCTCGATGAGGGCGCGGCTTTCCAGTCTGTTGACCAGCGCCATCATTGTGGCGCGGTCCATGCTGAGCTGGTTGGCAATGTCGATCTGGCTGACCCTCGGATTGGCCGCAATCAGTTCCAGCACGGCGAACTGTTTCTGCGTCAGTCCGATGTCGCCCATGGCTGCCGTATAATCCTGGTAGATGGCGACGTTCGCCATCCTCAGGTGGAAGCCGAGGATCTCGTCGAGGCGACCCGTGCGCAAAGGTGAGCCCACTTCGAAGACATCATCGTCATTCGCCGGCTTCAGGTCATTATGTCCAGTCATGGCACCTCTTCCATTCATGCGGCATCAAGCGTGTGGAATCATTCATGAACACTTTCGACTGCAACAGTCAAATTACTGCTTGCCAAACAGATGTCGAGTAATTAGTATGCTTAACATACAATTCGCCTTGGAGGCCCTGCGGGGTTGGCGATGAGGAGGGAAAGCATGCAGCCTGAATTCCTGTCTGCTGTGGCAGAAAGGGGAGCCGTCGGCCTCGAGACGGATGATCCCGTCATCTATCGCGCTCTGGTGACGCCGGACCGGCAAGCGGTCTATGAGGTCACCACCGGCCGCACAGAGACCTATGCGACGCTGGATGATGCGGTCGCACGCGCAGCCTATCGGCTTGGAGCGCTTGTTGGAACTCTTCCGCAATCGCAGCGCGTCGCCTTTTTGGGGCGTAATTCCGTAGATCAGATCATCGTTTGCCTCGCCTGCCAGCGCGCCGGTCTGGTTTTCGTGCCCCTGAACTGGCGGCTTGGGGCGGCAGAACTCGGTCAGATCATCGCTGACTGCGAGCCTGCTCTCCTGCTGCACGATGCAGAGTTTGGCGCAGTTCTCGCAGACGTCGCTCAGGCGATGCCGCCGACCATTGCCATTGAAGGCGAGGGTGGCTGGGCTGAGAGCGTCGATGCTGCCCCGCGCGCAGAGCCGGCCAAGATCGGGGCCGAGGCGCCCTGCATCATGCTCTATACCTCGGGCACCACGGGAAGTCCGAAGGGCGTTATCATCACCCGTCGCAACGCTTTCGCCTCGGCCATCAATTTCTCGCTGGTCGGCGAAGTCACCAGCCGCTCCGTGGCGCTTTGTGATCTCCCCTTCTTCCATACGATCGGCCTCGTCGCGATCGGCCGGACGACGCTGATGATGGGTGGAAGGCTGGTCATTTCCGATCGCTTCCTGCCCGATCGCACGCTGTCCGTCCTCGGTGATCCCGCGCTCGGGATTACCCATTATTTTGCCGTTCCCCAGATGGCGGCAGCCTTGCGCAACACGCCGGCCTGGAACCCCTCGGCCCTCAAGGCGCTTCAGGCGATCTTCATCGGCGGGGCGCCGCTTTCGCCAGCGTTGATTGAAACCTTCCTTCAAGACGGCATCCCGCTCGTCAATGGTTATGGCATGAGTGAGGCCGGTACATCGATCCACATGCCGCTGGATCGTGATGCGGTTGCGCGTCATCACGGCAGCGTCGGCTTTCCGGCGCCGCTTCTTGCCGTTCGCCTTGTTGGTGACGACGGTCAGGACGTGCCGGATGGCGAAGTCGGCGAAATCTGGGTCAAGGGCCCGTCTGTCACGCCGGGTTACTGGAACAAGCCGGGTGAGACGGCGCGCGCCTTCGTCGGCGAGTGGTATCGCACCGGAGATCTCGGACGGCGTGCCGAGGGCGGCGTCATCCACGTGCCGGATCGCCTGAAGGATATGTATATCTCCGGCGGCGAGAACGTTTTCCCGGCAGAAATCGAGGCTGTCATCGGTGCGCATCCCAAGGTCCGGGATGTCGCCGTGCTCGGACTGCCCGATCCGAAGTGGGGCGAATGCGGCGTGGCCTTCATCGTGGCGCAGGACGAGCCGCCGTCTGCGGACGAAATCCTCGCCCATTGTGCCGAACGCCTGGCATCCTACAAACGTCCGGCCCGCATTGTCTTTATCGAACAGATCCCGCGAACGGCCTCCGGCAAGGCGCAGAAACACATCCTGCGCCAGACCCACGCTTCTCGCTGAATACGAATGAACGGGCGGCAGCCCAAGAAAAATGCCTCAAGGAGCCAAAGATGACTGACACGAATACAAAAGCAGAGCCGGTCCTGGTCGAGTTCGACAACGGGATCGCTTTCGTCACGCTGAACCGTCCGGAAAAGCGCAATGCGATGAGCCCGACGCTGAACATCCGCATGTTGGAAGTTCTGGACGAACTGGAGGCGGATGACCGGTGTGGTGTTCTCGTCCTGCGCGGCGCCGGCCAGTCCTGGTCCGCCGGCATGGATCTCAAGGAATACTTCCGCGAGAACGACGGCAAGGGCCGTGCAGCTGTTCTCAAGAGCCGTCGTCAGTCCGGCGGCTGGTGGAACCGCCTGATGTATTTCGAAAAGCCGACCATCGCCATGGTCAATGGTTGGTGCTTCGGCGGCGCCTTCACGCCGCTCGTTTCCTGCGACCTCGCAATTGCCGCTGATGAGGCAACTTTCGGCCTCTCGGAAATCAACTGGGGCATTCTGCCGGGTGGCAACGTGACCCGCGCCGTGGCCGAGGTCATGAACCATCGCGACTCGCTCTACTACATCATGACCGGCGAGACGTTCGGCGGCCAGAAGGCTCGCGACATGGGCCTCGTCAACGAATCCGTGCCGCTGGCTGACCTTGAGACCCGCGTCCGCGCCCTTTGCGCCAGCCTGCTGGAGAAGAACCCGGTTGTTCTGAAAGCCGCGAAGGACACCTTCAAGCGCGTGCGCAACATGCCCTGGGAACAGGCTGACGATTACATCTATGCCAAGCTTGAGCAGATGCTGTTCCTCGACAAGAGCAATGGTCGCGCCGAGGGTCTGAAGCAGTTCCTCGACGACAAGACCTATCGCCCGGGTCTCGGCGCCTACAAGCGCTAAGCTCCAGCGCCTCGACAATCGATCGGTGACGCCCTGGGGCGCCACCGATCGATATTCCGTGTCGGATGCCGCCGAAGGTGCGGATGCCTTGATCCATGTGCATCCGAAGAACATCTGGCCCGCCTCCGGCGGGCCTTCTGCATTTTGGCGACCCAACCAGTATCAGTCCTGGCCAGGCCAGTGAGATCAGAGTCAGGCGTCGTAACGCGCAATCTCATGACCGGCCTGCAAATATGCCCCGGCCTCTGCCTTGAAGCGCACACGGCCCGCATGCGACGCCCTTACCTGCGTTTCCATCTTCATCGCCTCCATCACAGCGATCAGATCACCGGGTTCAACGCTGGCTCCATCCTCGACCTTGAAGGCCTGCAGGGTCCCGGAAATCGGCGCGGTGATGCTGGCAGGATCCTCGGCTTTGGTAGATGCGGACCCTGCTGGGGCAGGGCCCGCCAGCCCACCGAGCCCCGAGAGCAGCACGGCGGGGATCGCCAGTTCATGACGCTTGCCGTCGATTTCCACATGCGTCCTGATCAGGGATGCATCCGGGAGCGGGTCCGGCCGCGTTGCGCTCGCGAGAGGTTCGGCAAAATCCGTTTCGATCCAGCGCGTGTGAACGCGAAAGCCGTCCTCTCCGGTAAAGTCCGGGCTCTCCATCGCCGCGCGATGGAAGGGCAGGACGGTCGCGACACCGTCGATGGTGAACTCCGCCAGAGCGCGGCGGGCGCGGGCGAGCGCCTGTTGGCGCGTTGCGCCGGTCACGATCAGCTTTGCCATCAGGGAGTCGAAGGTCCCGGGGACCGTGGAGCCGCTGACCACGCCTGTGTCGAGCCGGACACCCGGACCCGACGGAGGATCGAAGCGTGTGATCGCGCCCGGCGTCGGTAGGAAGCCGCGACCGGGGTCCTCGGCATTGATGCGGAACTCGATGGAGTGGCCGCGCGGGGCAGGGGTCTCCAACACTTCAAGCGCCTTGCCTTCGGCGATGCGGAACTGCTCGACGACGAGGTCGATCCCGGTGGTTTCTTCGGTCACGGGATGCTCGACCTGCAGGCGGGTGTTCACTTCGAGGAACGAGATCGTGCCGTCGACGCCAAGCAGGAATTCCACCGTACCGGCACCCGAATAGCCCGCTGCCGCGCAGATTTTGCGGGCAGCCTCGTGGATCGACTGGCGCTGGACGTCGCTGAGGAAGGGCGCTGGCGCCTCCTCGACAAGCTTCTGGTTGCGCCGCTGAAGGGAGCAGTCGCGGGTGCCGAGCACCAGCACATTGCCGTGCTTGTCGGCCAAAACCTGCGCCTCGATGTGGCGCGGCCGATCAAGGAAGCGTTCGAGGAAACATTCGCCCCGA
Organism: Rhizobium sp.; assembly: GCA_029865885.1. GTDB lineage: Bacteria > Pseudomonadota > Alphaproteobacteria > Rhizobiales > Rhizobiaceae > Allorhizobium. Next base: position 13,518 of record JARXAK010000207.1, read on the forward strand.
CCGAAGGCGGCCTCGGCCTCGCGCACGGCGGAGTGATAGAGTTCGGCGGCCTCTTCCATCTTCCAGGCAACCTTCAGGCCGCGACCGCCGCCGCCATGGGCGGCTTTGATGGCAACCGGAAGGCCATGCTCTCTGGCAAAGGCGATGACTTCCTCGGCGGTCTCGACGGGCCCCTCGGTGCCGGCCACCAGCGGCGCACCGACCGAAAGCGCGATCCGCCGTGCTTCGACCTTGTCGCCGAGGGCCTCGATGACATGCGGGTCGGGCCCGATCCAGGTCAGGCCTGCCTCTTGGACGGCGCGTGCAAATTCCGCCCGCTCCGACAGAAAGCCGTAACCGGGATGCACCGCATCCGCTCCCGACCGCCGGGCGATGTCGATAAGCTTCTGGATATCGAGATAGGTTTCCGCCGGACGGCTGCCGCCGAGCCCATAGGCTTCATCCGCCAACTGGACGAACAGCGCATCCATATCCGGATCAGCATAAACGGCGACGGACTTAAGCCCGTAGTCGCGGCAGGCGCGGATGATGCGCACGGCGATTTCGCCGCGATTGGCAATCAGCACTTTCTTCATCGGGGTCTCCTCACTGTCTCTGTTGGCCTGCCATCGCTGCTTGGCGGATCATGCCCGGTCGGGCACGATCTCGGCGAAGCGCGTGATGGGCCGGAATTGGATTTTGGCATTCACCGGGATCTGGCCGGCGAGATCGAGATGATATTCGGCGACCGTGCCGATGACCGGGTAGCCGCCGGTCAGCGGGTGGTCGGCGAGGAACAGCACGGGCTGCCCGCTATGCGGCACCTGGATCGCCCCTGTCGCCGTACCCTCGCTTGGAAGCTCGGCCTTGTCCTTGCGCTCAAGCGGCTCGGCGCCGGCAAGACGGATACCGACGCGGTTGGACTGCGGCGTCACCTCATAGACCTGGCTCGCAAGCGTCTCGATACCCCGCTCGGTGAACCAGTCGCTGCGGGGACCCATGACCACATCGAGCGTGACGATCTCTCCTGGTGCCGGGCAGTCAAAGGCGGGGCTCTCATTGAGCGAGACCGAAGAAAGACCGCGCTCCCCGTTGGCAATGGCAAGCACTGCCCCAACGCCGACCGGATCAGGTCCGACGACGGCGAGCGTATCCGTCGAGGCGCTGCCCAGGACCGGAGCGACATCGAGGCCGCCTCGAAAGGCGAGATAGCTGCGGGCGCCGCGAGCGGCAAAGCCGAGGGAAACGGTATCTCCGGCTTCGAGGGAGATGGGCTGGTAGCCTTCGACCGCGATAACCCGACCGGCACGATCCCTGATCGAAATCGGGCAGGGCGCACCGGTCAGCGCCATAACGGTTGGCCCGGAGACCGCGAACGAGAACCCGCCAAGGGTGATCTCCAGACAAGCGGCTTCCACGGGATTGCCGACGGTCCGGTTTGCGGAGCGGAAAGCGCCCTGGTCGAGGGCACCGGAGGAGGATACACCCTGGCCTGCCTGCCCGAAACGGCCCAGGTCCTGCACCAGCGCCGGCATGGGCGCTGCCGTCACCGTGATGGTCGTGGCCTTTGTCGGCTGGATGGCCTCGGTGGAGGCCGTTTCGGCAGGTTCCGCTGCCCCCACGGTCTGGGGCCGCTTGGCAAGATCAACGAACCGCACGCGGTAACCCGGTTGGAACAGCGCTGGCGGCTGCCGCGTCAGGTCCCACATCTTGAGCGGTGTCGTGCCGATGATCTGCCACCCCCCGGGGCTCGCCTGCGGATAGACGCCGGAGAACGCGCCGGCCAGTGCGACGGAGCCGGCCGGGATCTTCGTGCGCGGGCTCTGCCGGCGCGGCACCTGCAGCGCCGGATCGCCGCCGACCAGATAGCCGAAGCCGGGGGCGAAACCGCAGAAGGCCACGGTGAATTCGCTTGCCGTATGCCGCTCGATGACCTCCGCAATCGACAGCCCGGTCAGTTCGGCCACGTCTTTGAGGTCTTCGCCATCATAGGTGACGGGGATTTCGACCTGCATGTCCGACGGGGCGATCTTCGCCGTGAGATCGCGCTGGCTGATGGCGGCTGCGAGGCCTTGGGCCGTCAGCGTCTCCGGGCTGAACCGGATCATCAGCGTACGGGCCGCTGGCACGATGTCGATGATGCCATGAACCGGCTCGGCCTCGAGCGAGGCAAAGAGCGCGAGCGTCTCGTCGAGATTCTTCAGTTCGACGATCAGGACGGTCAGGCTGACGGGGAGAAAACGCATCGGGGCCTCAGGCGTGATAGGCGGAATCGGGGATGTCGGTGATGAACATGTGCCCCGGCGCATGGGTGATGGCAAACGGGACCTTGGAGGCCATCACGGCAGCCTGGGGCGTGACGCCGCAGGCCCAGAAAACAGGCACCTCGCCCGGCTCGATTCGAACGGCATCACCGAATTCGGGTTTGCCGAGATCGGCGATCCCGAGATCCTCAGGCGCTCCGACATGCACGGGAGCCCCATGCACGGACGGAAAGCGGCCGGAAATCGTCGCCGCATCGGCAACCCGCGATGCCGGGATGGGGCGCATCGACACGACCAGATTGCCATGCAGCCGGCCAGCGGGTCGGCAGGCGCGATTGGTCAGATACATCGGCACGTTCGACTTGTCGGTGATGTGGCGGATCTCTATGCCCGCCTCCATCATCGGCGTCTCGAAGGTGAAGCTGCAGCCGATCAGGAAGGAGACGAGGTCCGGATGCTCGGCCCAGGCCGAGGTCGCATCCTTCACTTCCTCGACGAGCTTCCCATCCCGCCAGATCCGGTAGAGCGGAACGTCGCGGCGCAGATCGGCACCCTTGGCGAGCAGGGTCGTATGGGAGCCCGGGTCTGAGACGTCGAGCACCGGGCAGGCCTTCGGATTACGCTGGGCGTAGAGCAGGAAGTCGAAGGCCCAGTCGCGCGGCAAGACGATCATGTTCGCCTGGGTGAAGCCGCGTGCGACACCGGAGGTCGGCTCCACGGTGCCATTGCGGTAGCGTTCGCGCGCCGTCCGCGCCGCTGCCGTATCGATATGGCGCAGAGTATCGAGAGCAATCATAATCTGTCTCCCCGTGGAGCGTCAGCGAGTGAAAAAGGAGCGGACGGCAATACCGTCCTTTTCGAAGGCGTGGCGGATTTCCCGTGCGATCGCGACCGCCCCGGGGCTGTCGCCATGGACGCAGATGGACTGTGCGTCGATCTTGATGGTCGAGCCATCGATCGCCTCGATCGTGCCCTCATGCGCGAGCTGCAGCATGCGCCGGGCAATGAGCTCGGCATCATGCAGGACAGCACCCGGCTCCCGGCGGGAAACGAGCGCACCTGATGGCGTGTAGGCGCGGTCGGCGAATGCTTCTGCGACCACTTTCAGCCCCGAGGCGCGCGCGAGCTCCAGGATCGGTGAACCGGCTAGCCCCATCATCACCAGCTTCGGGTCAATCGCCCGGATGCCGTCGATGACAGCCTGTCCCTGTTTCGGATCATGGGCGATGCGGTTGTAGAGCGCGCCATGCGGCTTGACGTAGCCCACCGCAACACCGGCGGCTGCCGCGACGCCCTTGAGCGCGCCGATCTGGTAGATCACATCGGCGGTCAGTTCCGCCGATGTGACATCCATGTCGCGCCGGCCAAAGCCGACACGGTCGGGGTAGGAGACATGTGCCCCGATCGAGACACCGCGCTCGGCGGCGGCCTTGACGGTCTTCAGGATCCCGACGGGATCGCCGGCATGGAAACCGCAGGCGACATTGGCGCTGGAGACGATGGAAAGCATCGCCTCGTCGTCGCCCATGGCCCAGGCGCCATAGCTTTCGCCAAGGTCGCTGTTCAGGTCGATGGCTGTCATGTCTTCCTCCCTGTTCTCGTTCTCAGGCCGCAGACAGCAGCGCGAAGATCGGTCCGATTGACTTGTAGCCCATGTACCAGGTGAGCGCGCAAGTCAGTGCCCCCAGGATCAGCAGCCAGCGCGGATAGTGATAGCCACCCATCAGATCGGAGCGAGCCCAGGCGGCATAGATAAAGATCGACAGGCCGATGGGCAGGATGAGGCCGTTCAGGCCGCCGACAAAGACCAGCATCTGGGCCGGCGGTGTCGTGATGATCACGTAGAAGAACAGCGAGACCGCGATGAAGATGACGGTTGCGATGTTGCGCCCGCGCTCAGTGATATCAGGCTTGAAGACGGTGATGAAGGACACCGAGGTATAGGCAGCCCCGATGACCGAGGTGATCGCAGCGAACCAGAGCACGGCGCCGAAGATGCGAAGCCCCACGTCACCGGCGGCCGCCTGGAAGGCCTGGGCTGCCGGGTTGGCACCCTTGCCGGATATGTCGATCACGACGCCGCTGGCAACAACACCAAGGATCGCGAGGAAGAGCACGTAGCGCATGACGCCGGTGACGGCGATGCCGGAGAGAGCCGCACGGTTGACGGCGCTGAGGTTCTCGATGCCGACCGTGCCCTTGTCGAGCAGGCGGTGCGCGCCGGAATAGGTGATATAGCCGCCGACCGTGCCGCCGACGATGGTGGTGATGGTCGCGAAGTCGATCGTGGAGGGAAGGAAGGTCTGGAACAGCGCATCACCGACGGGCGGCTGTGAGACGAAGGCCACATAAACGGTCAGGATGATCATGGCGACGCCTGCGATGACGATCAGCCTGTCGATCGCGACGCCTGCGCGATGTGACAGGAAGATGCCGATCGAGATCAGCGCGCTGATCGCGCCACCCCATTTCGGGTCGAGCCCGACCATGGCGTTGATGCCGAGGCCGGTGCCGCCGATGTTTCCGATGTTGAAGAAGAGACCACCGACAATCACGAGGACTGCGAGCAGGTATCCGGTGCCGGGTATGGCCGCATTCGCGATGTCGGAAGCGCGCATCTTCGTCAGCGTGACGATGCGCCAGATATTCAGCTGCACCACGAAGTCGATCAGGATGGAGGCAAGGATCGCGAAGGCGAAGGCCGCGCCCAGTTTCGTCGTGAAGGTCGCGGTTTGGGTAATGAAACCCGGTCCGATGGCTGATGTCGCCATGAGGAAGATTGCAGCGATCAAGGCGCTGCGGCGCGTCTTGGCGGACATGCCGCCGGGTACGGCCTCGGCGGCCGTGGTCGAATTCTGTTCCATGTTACCCTCTCGGTTGACCTGTCCCCCGGCTTGCGCGGGGCTTGTTGTTCACCTGCGAGGTCAGCCTCTCGTGGTTTCACAATTCTGTCAATATTGTTCAACGATTTTATTTTGATCGTTCTACTTTTTGCCGAAATGATGGGCAGGTTGATGCATGCATGAGCGGAAATCAGCCTTGTCGGGGCAATTTTTGGTCGAGATTTGCTCTGCTTCTTGCCGCGATTCCGGTCTTGGACGATAAAGCGGCAGTCGCTTGCCCGAAGTCGGTGTTGTGAGCGGAACAGCATGGCGCCGGTGTCACCGGCCACCCGAGGACTTGATGGCAGAGACGGATACGACTGCGGCGCTTGCGCCGCGCCTTGCGGAAGCAATCCGAGACAAATTGATCAGCGGTGAGTTGAAGCCTGGCCAACGCTTGTCGGAGGCTGCCCTTTGCGCCGATTTCGAGGTGTCTCGCAATTCGCTGCGCGAGGCCTTTCGCCTGCTGACCAAGGAAGGCCTTCTGCAACACGAGCCGAACCGGGGCGTCTTCGTTGCGACACCGAGCATAGCGTCGATCATCGACATCTATCGCGTGCGTCGCCTCGTCGAGACCCAGGCGCTCGCCAACGCCTATCTCAACCATCCGGCCATCGCACGCATGCGCGCTGCCGTTGAAGCCGCCCGCGCGGCCCGTGACCGCAACGACTGGACGTCAGTCGGCAGCGAGAACATGAAGTTTCACGCCGCCATCGTCGACCTCGCAGACAGCCAGAGGCTGAACGGCTTTTACGCGCAGATCGCTGCCGAACTGCGCTTGAGCTTCGGCCTGCTCAAGGAGCCAGAACTGTTGCATTCGCCCTATGTCGAGATGAATGCGGAAATTCTGCAGAAGCTCGAAGCTGGCGACCCGAAAGGCGCAGCCGCCGCTCTGGAAGCCTATCTGTCGCAGTCCGAACGCACGGTGCTTGCGGCCTTTTCCCGGATCTGATGGCTATAACGCTCAGGGACGCAGCTGCGTGATCAGCAGATCCCGGAGCTCGGCAATATCCTCCGCGATGCGAAGCTCGCCACGGCTTTCTGCAGCATGGAAGATCCCGTCCAGATGCAGCCCGACGAAGCGCGCGAGTTTCGCGGGCGAGACGGGGCGATAGCGTTCGGATGTCATGCCGGCCTCAAGGGTCGACACGATCAGGGTCCGTTCGAAGCTGTAGAAGCCCTGGACGAGGGTGTCGAGCTCGGGATCCCGGACGGGTTGGGCGGCCTGGTCCGACATCAGCTTGACCATCCTCGACATCATGGTCGGCGCCATTGCCGCATGGGTGGCGAACCAGGCGCCGATATCACCGAGAAAGTCGTCCTGATGCGCGTGTCGCCTCAGCTCATAGTCTCCGGTGACCTGCCCGAGCGCACGGGCGAGCACCGCGCGGATCAACTGATCCTTGCTGGCGAAGTAGTGGTAGAGAAGCGCCACATTGACGTCGCAGGCGAGCGCGATGTCCCGAATGGTCACGACGCTGAAATGCGATGTACCCACCAGCCCGAGCGTGGCGTCGAGGATGAGTTCCATCCGCCGTTCCGGATCCAGCCTTTGTCGCGCCACCTTGCCCAAACTCTTGATGTCCTCGTCAGGTTGTTCCCGAGCCGTTACCGCCACTTTCAGGACAATGCCAGTGCAAAATCTCTGACTGGATTATGTGCAACGCAGCATTTGGCGACGCTCAAAAAACAGGTTTCTCTCTAAATCACTGATTTCGTTTGCCCAAAATTTGATCTTCGTCATTTTTGCGCTTGCGAAGCTATTAAACGCTTGCTTAGTTAAGCGCAATCAGCCCCGCGATCCGATCTGGAGACAAGCCGATGAAGTGCTCAATTCGTGCCATTGCCCAGTCCATCATCCTCTCCACCACGCTGTTGGCCGCATCGGTGCTGCCGGCTGCAGCGGAAGCGAAAACGAGCTTCAAGGTGGGCTACTCCATCTATATCGGCTTCATGCCGATGGGTTACATGAAGGAAAGCGGCATCCTGAAGAAGTGGGCCGACAAATACGGCATCGAGATCGAGATGATGGCCGTCAACGACTATGTCGGTTCCATCAACCAGTTCATCGCCGGTGAGCTCGATGCCGTCGGCGTTGCCGGCATGGACGCGCTCACCATGCCGGCTGCGGGTGGCATCGATACGTCGATCTTCCTGATCACCGACTACTCCAATGGTAATGATGTGCTGATGTCCAAGTCGGCGGCGTCGGTCGCTGATCTCAAGGGCAAGGACGTCTACCTCATCGAATACAGCGTCTCCCACTATCTGCTGAACCGCGCCCTGGTCCTCAACGGCTTGAGCGGCGTTGGCGAGGTGAAGACGGTCAACATCTCGGATGCCGATATCGCCGCTGCCTATCTCGCCAACCCGGACATCCAGAACGCTGCTGCCTGGAAGCCGATGTCGGCCGACATGCTGGCCGGATCCAAGGAGAGCAAGGTGCTCTTCGACAGCTCCAAGATCCCGGGTGAGATCATGGACGTCTTCATCGGCAATACCCAGGTCCTCAGGGACAATCCCGCCTTCGGCAAGGCGCTGACCGGCGCCTGGTATGAAGCGCTTGCGGCGATGAAGGCAGGCGGTGACGCAGCCAAGCCGGTCAACGACTACATGGCCTCCGCACTTGGCACCGACCAGGCGGGCCTGCAAACCCAGATCGACACGACCTTCTTCTTCTACACGCCGACCGAAGCCGTGACTTTCCTCACCGATGCCAAGACCGGCACCATCATGGATGACATCCGCAAATTCTCCTTCGACCGAGGCCTCTTCGGCCAGGGCGCCACGTCGGTCGATGCGATCGGGATCGAACTCGCCGATGGCACCGTGCTCGGCGATGCCGCCAACATCAAGCTGAGGATCGACGCTTCCTACGCCAAGCTCGGTGCCGAAGGCGGTCTCTGAGAAACGCTTAGGAAAAAGGGGGGCAGCCAATGAAGCGGATCATCAACTACCCCCCGACCCGAGGTCAGCGTCTGTTTCTCGGCATTCTGCCCTTCATCCTGATTGCGGCCGCCTATCTCCTGGCGTCCGAGGCCCGTCTCTCGGTCAACCCGACCGACAAGCTTATGCCCGGGGTTCCCTCGTTCATCGCAGCCATGCAGCGGATGATGTTCGAACAGGATCGCGCGACCGGTGCGCTTCTCTTCTGGTGGGATACCTATCTCAGCCTCTGGCGCCTTTTTGTCGGCCTTGGCCTCTCCGCCCTGATGGGCCTCGTCTTGGGTACGCCGATCGGTTTCATCCCGCAGCTGCGTGCCACCTTCGATCCGGTTCTCGCGGCGATCTCGCTGGTGCCGCCACTCGCCGTTCTGCCGATCCTCTTCATCCTGTTCGGCCTCGGCGAGGTCTCGAAGATCGTGCTGATCGTCTTCGGCGTCGCCCCCTTCCTGATGCGCGACGTCGTGCTGCGGGTGGACGCCATCCCGCGTGAGCAGATCATCAAGGCCCAGACGCTCGGCGGCTCCACCTGGCACATGCTGATCCATGTCGTCCTGCCCCAGATCATGCCGGGCCTGATCAACGCCGTGCGCCTGTCGCTTGGTGCCACCTGGCTGTTCGTGATTGCTGCCGAAGCCATCACCGCTGAAGGCGGCCTCGGCTACCGCATCTTTCTTGTTCGTCGCTACCTCGCGATGGATATCATCCTGCCTTACGTCATCTGGATCACGCTCCTCGCCTTTCTTATCGATCTAGCACTTCGCAAACTCTCGGCCTGGCTCTTCCCCTGGTCCGTCTTGAAGGAGGGCTGAGATGGTCGAGATCGTCTTCGACAAGGTCTGGAAGGAGTATGGCGACGCCATCATCCTCGAAAATGTCAGCCTGACTCTGAAGGATCACGAATTCCTGTCGATCGTCGGCCCGAGCGGTGTGGGCAAGACGACGCTGCTGCGCCTGCTGCTCAGCCAGGAGGTGCCGACGCGTGGCGAGATCCGCATCGACGGCCAGCCGATTGCGGGCGAACCGACGGAGGATCGCGGCGTGGTCTTCCAGCGTTACTCGGTCTTCCCGCACAAGACGGTGCTCGGCAATGTTTTGCTCGGCCCCGAATGGCGGGGCTCGGCCTTTCTCGGCAAGCTCTACGGCTCAAGTCGCAAGGCGCTGCTCGAGCGTGCGCACATCTTGCTGGAGCGTGTCGGTCTGAAAGACGCGGTCGACAAATATCCCCAGCAGCTCTCCGGCGGCATGCAGCAGCGGCTGGCCATTGCCCAGGCGCTGATCATGCAGCCTAAGGTCCTGCTGCTCGATGAGCCCTTCGGCGCGCTCGATCCGGTCACCCGCAAGAGCATGCATGTGCTGATCCGCGAACTCTGGAGCGAGCGGCAGATGACCATTGTCATGGTCACCCATGACATGGGCGAGGCCTTCGAACTCGGAACCCGTGTCATTGCCATCGACAAGCACCGCAAGGATCCGCAGGCACCCGAGCGCTACGGTGCCGGCATCATCTCCGATTTCGAAGCCAAGCCGCGTATCGTGCGCGATTCCGTCCGCTTCGAGCTCGCCCGATCCAAGATCATTCCACTCCAGACTGCCCGCTGACAAAGGAGAGCCTGTCCATGGCCAAGAAGATGCATCTCGCCTGGTTCATGAATTTCACGCCCGACGAATGGCGCGAACCCTTTGGTCAGGGCGGCAACCCCTGGGACGGGCGCTTCTACATGGAAATGGCCCAGACGCTGGAACGGGCCTGCTTCGATTATATCATGATCGAGGACAAGCTGATGGTGCCACAAACCTACGGCGGCTCGCGCGACTTCGCGCTGAAGAACGCCATGATGGTGCCGAAACACGACCCGGCCCCGCTCGCGACCGCCATGGGCATGGCGACCTCCAAGCTCGGCGTCGTCGCGACCATGTCCACCATGGCCTATCCGCCCTTCTTGCTCGCCCGCCTCTGCTCGACCATCGACAGCCTGACGCGCGGCCGCTTCGGCTGGAACATCGTCACCAGCGCCGAGGATCTGGCCGCCAAGAACTTCAACATGGACAAGCTTCCGCTGCGCGAAACCCGCTACGAGATGGCGGAAGAGTATATGGAGGTAGTCAACAAGCTCTTCGACAGCTGGGACAAGGACGCCGTCGTGCTCGACCGCGAAGCTGGCGTCTATGTCGACCCGAGCAAGGTCCGGACCATCGACCACGTCGGCAAGCATTACCAGGTCCGCGGTCCCCTCAATACGGTGCCGTCGCCGCAGCACCGTCCGGTCTATGTCCAGGCGGGTGCCTCGCCGCGTGGCCGCGACTTTGCCGCCCGTTTCGCCGATTCCATCATTTCAGTTGCCTCTGGCCCCACTGAAATGAAAGCGTTTCGCGATGATATCCGG
>JARXAK010000217.1 GCA_029865885.1 Rhizobium sp.
CAGGCCGGCCAGGCAGATCAGCATGACGAAGGGTGTCCACATCCAGGTGTCGACGATGACGATCGCCCAGGGTGCCAGGTTGACGTCACCGATCATCGAGAAACTCGATGGATCGACTCCCGTCAGGAAGGCGACGGCGTAGTTGAAGAGGCCGATCTGCGGCTGGTAGAGGAAGGTCCAGAAATTGCCGACAACGGCGGGGCTCAGCATCATCGGCAGCACGATGATCGTGGTCCAGAGATCATTGCCGCGGAACTTCTTGTTGATCAGATAGGCGAGCGTGAAGCCAATCAGGACCTGCAGCGCGATCGTCCAGAACAGGAAATGCGCGGTCGCCTGCATGGTCAACCAGATGTCGCCATCAGTCAGGATGCGTTGGTAATTGCGCAAGCCGACAAATTCGGGCGCCTCGTTCGGGCGGTTGACGCGGAAATTCGTGAAGCTCAGACGCACCGTCCAGATAAGCGGAAAGATGTTGACGGCGAGCAGCAAAAGGATGGTAGGCGTCACGAAAATCCAGGCAATGGCCCGGTCGGACAGACCCGCCGCGCGCCTTGCCAGGCGTTGAGGTGTAGCGCGCGCAAGGCGGTCGACGGCGCTCTCGGACATGGGACAGATCCCCCGCATGAACATGAGTGATAAAGCGGAGAGGCTGATTGCCTCTCCGGCTCAACCGGACCGCCATCAGCGGTCCGGTCGGTTCTTGTTCAGTGCCAAGGACCTGGCTAGAGCTTGCCTTCGTCTTCGAAGACTTCGGTCCAGTCCTGTACCAGGCCGTCGAGCGCTTCTTTCGCCGTGCCCTGCCCCGCGACGACGTAGTCGTGGAAGCGTTTCTGGGAGGCCTGGAGAAGCGAGGCATAGGACGGTTCGGCCCAGAAATCCTTCACGATCGCCATGGAATCGAGGAAGGTCTGCGCATAGGGCTGGCTGCTGGCAAAGCCCGGATCTTCGACGACCGAACGCAGGGCCGAATAGCCTCCGAGCGACCACCATTTCTGCTGGATTTCCGGCTGGGCGAACCACTTGATGTATTCGAGCGCGGCATCCTGTTTCGACGAGGCTGCCACCACCGAAATGCCCTGTCCACCAAGCTGGGCGAACTGCTTGCCATCAGGGCCTGCCGGGTTTGCAAAGTAGCCAGACTTGTCGCCACCAACATTCGGGTCGGCGTGAATGCCAGGCCAGATGAAGGCGAAGTTCATCTGAAGGGCGACCTGGCCCGACTTGTAGGCGTCGATGTTCTCGGACATGTAGGTGTCGGATGAGCCGGGCGGGGTGCAGCAGTCGTAGAGCGCCTTGTAGAATTCAAGCCCTGCAATCGCCTGTGGCGAGTTGACGAAGCCCTCCATATCATAGGGCTTCTGCGGGTTCTGATACTCGAAACCGAAGGAATACAGCACGTCCATGGCCCCCATGGTGATCCCTTCGGATCCACGCTCGGTATAGATCGCGGCACCATAGACCGTCTTCCCGTCGATGCTGCGCCCCTGGAAGAACTCGGCGATGTCCTTCAATTCGGCGAAGGTCTTCGGCACGCCAAGGTCACGGCCATATTTCTTCTTGAATTCGTCCTGCAATTCGGGCCGCGAGAACCAGTCCTTGCGATAGGTCCAGCCGACGACATCGCCAAAGGCCGGCAATGACCAGTAGTTCGGCGTGTTCTTCGGCCATTCGGCATAGCCGACGACGGTTGCCGGGATGAAGGTGTCCATCTTGATTCCTTCCTTGTCGAAGAAATCATTCAGCTTCACATACTGGCCGTTTTCAGCAGCACCGCCAATCCACTGGCTGTCGCCGATCATCAGGTCGCAGAGCTTGCCGCCCGAGTTGAGCTCGTTCAGCATCCGGTCTGCGAAGTTCGGCCACGGCACGAATTCAAACTTCATTTTGTGGCCTGACTTCGCCTCGAAGTCCTTGCTGAGTTCGACAAGCGCATTGGCCGGGTCCCAGGCGGCCCAGCACAAGGTCAGATCTTCGGCTTTGGCCGCCGTCGCGCCTGTGAGGGCAGCAGACATGAGGGCCGCTGTCGCGACGGATGTTTTTAGGAATGCAGACGTCATTACATTCTCCTCCCATTGCGAAACCACGACCTGCCGTCGCGGCGTCGCCAAACGGCCCACGGGCCACAGCACCTGTTGTGCGCTCCTCCGATCGCGCCGCTTTTCCTCCTCCGGCGCAGACCTCCAACCCCGGAAGGACAGACTGATCAACAGCCTCATCGCTTGCCGATGGTTGCGTGAATTTTATATTTGAGGTGCGCACCTCAAATCAAGTTAATTTTGAGGTGCGCACCTCAAAAACTTGCTCTTTGTTTGAATTTGTTGGAAAAGTCAGTTCTGCGGCAGCGGAGCCGCAGTTCAGGAAGGCAGATGAGACCAACAGCCAGAGATCTAGCAGAAGCCGCAGGCGTCAGTCTTGCAACGGTCGATCGCGTCCTGAACGACCGACCGAATGTCAGCGAGAAGGCGGCGCGCAAGGTCAGTGAAGCGATCGAACGGATCGGCTTCATCCGCAATCCGGCTGCCGTCAATCTGGCGCGAAATCGGGTCTACCGGTTCTGTTTCGTCCTGCCGCAGGAGGGTGACCAGTACCTCCGGGCACTTCTGATGCAGGTGGATGCCGCAAGCCAGGCGGTGCGTGCCGATCTGACGGATATCGACGTCATCCAGGTACCGGCAACCGATCCCCATGCGATCGCGAGAAGCCTCATGCGTCTGACGGCAGAAGATGTCGACGGTGTTGCGATCATGGCGCCTGAATCGCCACAGGTGCGCGACGCCATGGCACGGCTCATTGAGCGCAATATCAAGGTGGTTCAGTTTCTGTCCGGTCAGGAACGCCTGCCGGCCGCAGATTTCGTCGGCATCAATAACTTTGCCGCCGGCGCAACGGCGGGCAAGATCATAGGACGGTTTCTGGGCGGCGGGCCGGGCAAGATCATGGTCATTGCCGACACGATGATGGCACAGGATAGCATCGAACGCCGGCTTGGCTTTGACAGCATCATCAATGAACAATTCCCTGCTCTCGTGCCTCTGCCCTCCCTGGAAACATATGGTGACGAAAAGCGCGCAAGGCTGATCATCCGGCGCCTGCTGGAAAGTCATCCCGATGTCGGGGCCGTGTATGTGCTGAGCTCGGAAGCTCGCGCCCCCCTGATGGCGATCGAAGACGTTCGGGACCCCAAGAACCTGACGATCGTCGTGCATGAGCGAACCCCGTTCAGCGAAGAGGCGCTGAAGGACGACCGGATCGACGTCATCATCGCCCAGGACCCCGGACACACTGTGCGCAGCGCCATCCGCATCATGCGTGCGCGGCTCGAGCAGCGGGAGCCGATCGCATCCCAGGAAAAGATCCGCATCGAAGTCTTGCTCAAGGAGAACCTGTAGCGGCAACAACACCTGCGGCGCCACACCAACCATCATGGCCCTTGCCCCATTGCGGCTGGAACTCTTGCATGCTGCCAACAAAGGGGATCGGGCGTGATCGCTGGCAGGAGCTCTTCGATTTCCCTGAAGTCTCGCGAAGCGGTCAGTTTCGGTCGGTATATTACCGAGAGCCTGGAGCGGCTGCATGCCGAATTGTTCGAAGAAGCCGGCCTGATCGTGTTTCCGTCCAATGCACAACTCAGTCTTCGCGCCCACGGCATGGCGGACGCCACCTTGCGGCGTCATCTCGGCCTGTTTATCGAGGCTGGACTGATTTCACGCAAGGATAGCCCCAATGGCAAGCGCTATGCGCATGAGGTGCGTGATGGCAGCGTCGAAAATGCCTTCGGTTTCAGTCTCGGACCGCTTTTGGCGCGCCAGGAGGAGCTTGCAATACCGAATCTATCCATGAAGTTGAACCAAGCTCTGGAAAAGAGCAGGGGGAAAAGCCGAGGCAGGAACGCAGGCAGCAGAGCGCGCCGATGAAGGCGTTCCGCTTGAGCATGATATTGAAGGTCTGCCCGTAAATCGTCGATTACGGCCCGGGCGGCGCAATACCGCATCGGAGTGACCTGATGCAGGCCGCTGTGGTGGTGCGCTCAATGCTTGGTATCAGTCCATCCGCCTATCAGCATGCCTGTGAGACCATGGGGCCTGAAAACGCCACAGTTGCGGTCGCAGCGATCCTCGAAAGGGCAGGACATATCAATTCGGCCGGTGGCTATCTGAGGGATCTGAGAAGAAGGGCCGCCCGGGGCGAGTTTTCCCTTGGGCCGATGATCACGATGGACCTTGACGAGATGCTCCGGTGAGCGCCGGCAGCTCGGCCCTTTTTGCCCCTCCAGGCTGTTTTATCGCGGTCATCATCGCTCCGATGGCTGAAGTGAGGGCAGGGGAGGGGAATTCTCAATGGCTTGAGCGCCGATGGCGAGGTCGTTGCCGAAATCGGCGTTTCGATCTGTCCGCTTGGCAGTCAAGCGGCTACGCGTCTTGATGACACCCGCTGACACATCCCAACCGGCAAGGATGTCCGTTTCGGAGGCGGAACAGTGGCGTCAGCAATGCTAAATTAACCATATTCAATTTAAGAAGTTGCTGCAAGAATTCACCCTTCAACTCTAGTTGTCGAGTCAGTATACCTTGAGTAGCATTCTTACAAATATGTCTGCAATTACAGCGTTGCAGACGCTCCGTGCCGTCAACAGCAGTATGTCAGTTGTGCAGCAACAGGCTTCGTCAGGCTTGCGTGTCTCCGATGCATCCGATGATGCAGCCTATTGGTCTGTTGCAACCGCAATGCGATCAGACAGTCTTGCCCTTTCCTCGGCCCAGGACGCTCTTGGTCTTGGCGCAGCCAAGGCTGATACGGCTTATGCAGGCGTCTCTGCGGTGGTCGACCTGATGAAGGAATTCAAGGCTCGTCTGGTCATAGCGACAGAAGACGGTGTGGATCGAACCAAGGTCGATCTCGAACTCTCCCAGCTGCGCGGTCAGATGCGCTCCGTTGTTGAGAATTCGAGCTTTTCCGGCGAAAACTGGCTGCACCTGACGGATGAAAACTGGCAAGACTGGATCGAGCCGAAGGAGGTTGTCAGCGGCGTTGTGCGCAATCGCCAAGGGGATATATCATTGACCTCGGTGGATTTTGGCAAGGGTTTGTCCAATGTGACGGGTGTCGATGATCTGTCTGTTCTGATTGATGATACAGCCGGCGCCAATACCGGCGAATCCGGCCTTTTGACCAGCGATCAGGTCGCAATTGGGCTCGGCCTACAACAGGCCTATGTGGTCATGCACACGAAAGGTGCTGCCCATAACAGTATGGGGATCGAGATCGCGCTGACCGCGACGACGACGGCCACCGAGGTCTCTGATATGATCGAGGTCGTCGAGGTGGTTCTTGCCCAGACGATCCGTCTGGCCTCGCAGCTCGGCTCGCTGTCATCGAGGATCGATCTGCAGACTGCGTTTTCAGACAAACTCAGCGACAGCATCGACCAGGGGATCGGCCGTCTCGTCGACGCCGAAATGAGCGAAACCTCGACCAGACTGAAGGCATTACAGACCCAACAGCAGCTGGCGACACAGGCGCTGTCGATCGCCAACAGCTCGAGCGGCACCCTGCTCCAGCTCTTCCGATAAAGTGAGAGTGGTCGCTCGCCTCCAAAGCGAGAACCGGGTCTTCTGATCCGCAACGATAGCTGGCTTCTTCGCCTATTGGCGAAGGAGCCTTGCTTGTGGGCCATGCGCTGACCCGCTTCAAGCCCCACCTTTCTTGAGCAGCTGGTTGACGTTGCTTCCGTCGATCGCGGCGATGAAGAAGCCCGGCGCGCCGACCGTCTGGTTCCACCACTGCCACAAAACGCGTGATGACCCAGATGATCCTGCAAGGCTCGTTGTCAGTTGGCAGTTAACCGTGAGAATGCAGCCGCTTCGAGCCGCTTCGAGCCGCTTTGAAAGTTAACTTGAAAATTTGTCCCGTGAAGTTTCTCAGATTAACTGCAATTGAGATGACGCGTCTTTCGCTGTGCTGGTGCCGAGAATACAGGCCTTGTGGTCAATGATGGCAACGATGGATGCCGAGACGGCTCGCTTCCGATAAGGGGTACTTATCCGATATCAGGGACACCGCGCTCATTTGTGGGAAGTATGGAGCCGCAATGCGCTTACCGATATCTCTTAACGAATGATTTACCATAATTTCAATGTCTTATGGTCTTTCAAAATTGCCCATCCAGAGGCTGCTCCGGCCGATCTCCGAGGCAGCGGTCGCGCTTGCCCGTCTCGACGAGCGCATCGCCCGCTCTCCTGTCGGCGAGGGCTTTCTCGATCGCTCGCATTTCCTCAAGGCGAATGCCTCGCTTTGGGTCGACGGCGAACTCGTTCATCTCGAGGGCCTCGTCCTGCACGACAACCTCCGGGACATCAGCCCATCCCCTCGCCTGGGCGCTCGCAAGCCCCGGGCTTGCCTCCCTCCCCGGGCGGGCGTGGCCCGCAGCATCATCGGGTGGAGATCGAGAGGGCAGGCAGCACGAGGAGGTTGGGGGGCAGAAACTTCAGGCGGGGTAGGGTAGGCTGAAGATCCTGATTCCGAAGGTCTGGGTCATGCGTTTGCCGCGGTCGAAGAGGCGAAAAAACCGCGTCGCGCAAAAAAACGCTCTGGATAAGGATCGATATGTTCCGAGGCCTGCAATTTCCCGAACCGCTTCTGGAAAAGCGGCGAGATCTCAAGGCGTCGGAGGTCAGGCCGCATTCCTAAAACGCGGCCGACCCCAGCGCTCCAAAATCCGGTCCGGGAGCGCGATCTCAGCCTTCGACAGCAAGCAGGGGGGCAGCGACGGGCTCGCCGCGTGCCACCGCTTCCCGGAATTCGTCGCGCAGTTCCACCACGTCTGGCAGGAACAGACGGCAATAGGCGGTGGAGGCTCGCCACGCCTGCTGGCGATAATCATCGGTGACCCTGCCGTGTTTGACAAAGGAAAGTGCCAGGATCGCGTCGACGATTTCCAGATAAATATGGAATTTCTCCTCGGTGTCGCGCAGCGCCGGCATGTGGAAGAGGCTGTTCAGCCTCCGATAGACGCGTGCCGCTAGAAGGCCATTGTGTTCGGCCTCGGCCTTGCGGGTTTCAAGCCCGCCATAGCGGCCCATGAACAGCGTCATCGCCGGCGGATTGGCGTGGTAATAGTCGATGGCCTTCAACTGGTCCCAGGCCATCAGGCCCTGCCAGCTGTAGAGGGCGGCGGGATCGATCGGTTTGCGCGCCTGCTCTGCAAATCCCCGCAGATAGCGTTGCGCAAGCGCTGCGAAGGCCGCCTCCTTGGTGGGGAAGAAATGATAGACCGAGGCCGAGGGTACGCCGGCATGCTCGGCAATCTGATAAAGGCCCACCTCGTCGGCATTGCGCTCCCGAAGAAGGATCTCGGTGCTGTCGATCAGGCTCTCATAACGCAGCATGCCGCGCCCGCGTGATGGCTGGCGGGGCGTGGCGCTAGCGCGCTTTGTCTTCCTGTCCGGCTTGCCGTCCATTTCGCTCACGATGCCAGTCTCCTGCAAAGCCGTGCTGCCGCGCGGGCTGCCATCCGCCTAGATGCGGGATTTTTGCCGTCAAGGCAAACACTGGCTGTGGCCGGCTCCACCCAAATGCATCCTCTATAGCCAGGATCTGCTGAGACCAGCAGCGGCGCCTTCTCGTTGAATGGATTTAGGCGATAAATATCGATTAATTCGTTGACGTAGGAAAAAAGTGCTTCTAGCCTTTTCCGAAATAACCGGGAAAAGCCGCCTATCGCCGCCACGGCGGTGGCCGGCGCACACAAAAAAGGGGACATGACATGTCGATGGAAGCCGTGATCGAGGCCTACCGGAAGCGCGTGGATACGCTGGCCGAAAGCGAAAATCCCTATGCGGATGGCATTGCCTGGGTGGAGGGGGAACTGGTGCCGCTGGCTAAGGCCCGTATTCCGCTGCTGGACCAGGGCTTTATGCATTCGGATCTCACCTATGACGTGCCGGCCATCTGGGACGGGCGGTTCTTCCGTCTCGACGATCACCTCGACCGGCTGGAGCGCAGTTGCGCGAAGCTGCGGCTGACCAGCCCCATGGACCGTGAGACCCTGCGCCGGACGTTGGTGGAGATGGCCGCAAAAAGCGGCATCCGTGACGCCTATGTGCAGATCACCGTGACGCGCGGCTTCAAATTCGTCAGAGCCCACCGGCCGGAAGACATTGAAAACCACATCTATCTGCTGATCATGCCCTATGTCTGGGTCATGGCGCCGGATGTGCAGGCGCGGGGCGGCAGTGCCGTCATGACCCGCACCGTACGGCGCATTCCTCCCGGCGCCATCGATCCGACGGTCAAGAACCTGCAATGGGGCGATTTCGTGCGCGGCATTTTCGAGGCGCGTGATCGCGGCGCCATGTATCCCTTCCTGCCGGATGGCGACGGCAATCTGACGGAGGGATCGGGCTTCAACATCTTCCTCGTCAAGGACGGCGTGCTGCACACGCCCGCGCGCGGCGTGCTGGAGGGTGTGACCCGCCGCACGGTGGTGGAGATTGCCGAGGCCAAAGGCTGGACGGTCAATATCGACCACGTGCCGGTCGATCTCGCCTACCAGTGCGACGAGATCTTTATGTCGACGACGGCCGGCGGCATCATGCCGATTACCGAACTGGATGGCGTGCCGGTGGGCGGCGGGCAGGTGGGGCCGGTCACCCGGCAGATCTGGCAGGCCTATTGGGACCTGCATTACGATGACCGCATGAGTTTTGCCATCGACTACGCGGCGGCCTGACCGGGAGAATCCGAGTGTTATGATGGGGGATGGGCGCGCCGGGGTGGCAAATGCCTTTGCGTGACTGCGTGAAAGGCGGTATTTCGGTGCCATGACCGAAAAGACTGTTGCAGCGCCCACCCTTCATCGTGCCCCCATGCGCAAGCGCGGTATCGAGCGCTTCGAATTCCTGTTGGATGCAACGGCGGCGCTGATTGCGGAAAATCCGGATGCAGACATCAGCCTTGCCCATATTGCCGAGCGGGCCGAGGTGCCGATCGCATCGGTCTACCACTTCTTTCCGAACCGCAACGCGGTCTTCGTGGCACTTGCCCAGCGTTACCACCGCCAGATCAGCGAGATGCTGATGGTGGAGAACAACGAGCCGCCGGAGCGCTGGCAGGAACTGTTCGAGTTTCGTCTTAGCCGCAGCGCGCAGTTTCTCAATGCCAATCCGGCGGCGCTGCGCCTGTTCATGGGCGCCGGCGTCAGTGCCGAGGTGCGCAATGCCGATGTCGCCGGCAATGCGGAACTGGCCCGCCAGCGCGCCGCCTATCTGCGCCATCATTACCTCATGGCGCCCATGCCGGATCTTGAAAAGCGGCTGGCGATTGCGCTTGCCCTGATCGATGGCATCTGGGCGCTGTCCTACAGCAATCACCGGATGATCACCGATGAATATGTGCAGGAAGCGGTGCGTGCCTCGTTGATGTATCTGCGCTGCTATCTGCCGGAGCACCTGCAGCGCCAGCGCTAGCTGGCATTCCCGGTCGAACTGATCGCCTTCTGTATCCGCCCGCCGCACCGGACTATCCCGCCCTCGCTGCATCGAATTGCCGGTGCCGGATGCGCTTGCCCGTTTCCGTCGTCCGATGTTTCCCGATCATCGGATGCGAGAATGCGAATAGATATAACCGAATAAATTACAGTTATTATCTCGTCAGTGTCCTGAGCCATTCCCCGTCTTGATCACGCATCTTGCTGGATTTTCGCGCCATATGAGCGGATAATAGGCGCCTCTAAACTGAAGTGGCTAAATTTTATGCGCTTCAATGAGGTGCAAAAATTACATACAGAACGCGCTTGATAACCGAATTATTTATGGCTATCGTTCTTGCAGTTGAGAGGCCTGACGCTGGTCGGGTGTTCCGGTGAGGGTGATATGCAGGTCAGGACAAATTCGAAAAACAGCGAACTGGTTGAGCGTGCGCGCCGCGTCATTCCCGGCGGCATGTATGGGCATGAATCGACGGTGCTTCTGCCGGCGGATTACCCGCAGTTCTTTGCGCGAGCCGAAGGCGCCCGCCTTTGGGATGTCGATGGCAACGAATATGTCGACTACATGTGTGCCTATGGCCCGAACCTGATGGGCTACAATCACGCCTCCATCGATGCGGCGGCGCGTGCGCAGCAGGCGCTTGGCGATACCCTGACGGGTCCGTCGGAAGTCATGGTGCGGCTGGCGGAAGATTTCGTCGGCATGGTTTCCCATGCGGACTGGGCCATGTTCTGCAAGAACGGCAGCGATGCAACCTCCATGGCCATGGTGATGGCGCGCGCTTATCGCGGTCGCCGCAAGATCCTTGCCGCCAAGGGTGCCTATCATGGTGCTTCGGTGTGGAATACGCCGGGCCAAGGCGGCATCCTGCCTGAGGATCGGGCGCATATCGTCTATTTCGACTACAACGACCTCGACAGCCTGATGGATGCAGTGAAGGCCTGCGACGGCGATGTGGCCGGCATCTTCGCGACCCCCTTCCGTCATGAGGTCTTCGAGGACCAGTTCCTGCCTTCGGTGGACTATGCCAAGGGCGTGCGCAAGATCTGCGATGATCTCGATGCCGTGCTGATCGTCGATGATGTGCGCGCCGGCTTCCGGCTGGCACGCGATTGCAGCTGGAGCCTGCTGGGTGTTGAGCCGGATCTCAGCGCCTGGGGCAAGGTGCTTGCCAACGGTTATCCGATCTCCGCCCTGCTCGGCTCTGACCGGATGCGCGATGCTGCCCGCTCCATCTTCGTCACCGGATCCTTCTGGTTCTCGGCGGTGCCGATGGCGGCGGCCATCGAGACGCTCCGGCTGGTGCGCGAAAGCGATTACCTCGAGCGCATGGTCGCGATTGCCGACCTGCTACGTGCCGGCATTGCCGAGCAGGCGTTGCGCCACGGCTTTGCGCTGCGTCAGACCGGCCCGTCTCAGATGCCGCAGATGCTGTTCGAGGACGATCCGGACATGCGCGTCGGCTATTGCTGGACGGCGGCTGCCGTGCGCCGCGGCGTCTACCTGCATCCCTATCACAACATGTTCGTCACCAGCGCGCTCACTCCGGCCGATATCGAAAAGACGCTGACAGTGACGGAGGAGGCCTTCGTGGAATTGCGACGCGAATACGCAACGCTTGCCCCGCAGTCCAACGAATACGTTGCCGCCCGCCTCAAGGCGAGGGCGGCCGCCTGATCCTGCCTGCCTAAACCGCTCTGCCAAAAAAAAGGGGAACATCATGGCATACGCATTCCTGGCCCGTTCCGGGTCGCTTCTGAAGTCCGCAACGCTTGCGGTGGCGCTTCTGGCGTCTGCGGCGCCCATCGCCCATGCCGAGGGCGGCGAAACGCTGGTGATCGCCCGCTCCATGGACATCAACGCGCTCGATCCGGCCAGAGCCTTCTGCGACACCTGCCAAATCGTGCTGACCGCGCTTTATGACACGATGGTCGGCCTTGCCCCTGACAACAAGACCATCGTTCCGAAGCTTGCCGCCTCCTGGGAGATCAATGCCGACCAGACGGTCTTCACCTTCAAGCTGGATCCGAAGGCGACCTTCGCCGATGGGTCCAAGGTGGAGGCGAAGGACGTCAAGTGGACCTTCGAGCGGCTGAAGAACATCAAGGGCAGCCCTTCCTTCTTCATGGATGGCGTTACCAGCGTGGAGACGCCGGATGAGGCGACCGTGGTGATCACGCTTGCCGCGTCCAATTCGGAATTC
Organism: Rhizobium sp.; assembly: GCA_029865885.1. GTDB lineage: Bacteria > Pseudomonadota > Alphaproteobacteria > Rhizobiales > Rhizobiaceae > Allorhizobium. The sequence goes on from JARXAK010000217.1 coordinate 11,692, forward strand.
ATCAACAAGCTCTCGGCCGGCTTCACCGGCATCATCAACAGCGATGTCGCAGCCGGTGCAGGTGCCACGGCGGCTGCTGATGCCGACAAGACCGACAAGGCCGAGACCTGGTTCCTGGAGCATTCCGCCGGCGGCGGGCCGTTCACGCTCATATCCTATCGTCCCGACGATGAACTGCGCCTGGCACGCAACGATGCCTATTGGGGCAAGAAGCCCGAATTTGCCGAAGCCGTATTCCGGCAGACCCAGGATGCCGTGGCACAGGCGCAGCTTCTGCAGTCGGGCGGCGCGGACGTGGCCATGCAGGTGGACGTGGACACCGCCAAGTCCCTGACCGGCAGCGACGTGAAGACGGAAATCGTGCAGTCCTACAACTTCCTGTACATTGCGCTGGGTGTCGGCGCGAAATCCAACAAGGTGCCGCTCACCCCGGATGTGCGCCGCGCCATCGCGCTTGCCATTGATTACGAAGGCATGATCGATTTCACCGTGGGCGGCGCCGGCAAGCCGCAATCGTCTCCGATCCCCAACGGCTTTCCCGGCACCGAAGGCCTGCCGGAGCGCAGCCGCGACCTGGCCGAAGCCAAGGTGCTGCTGGAGAAGGCTGGCGTCGCGGAAGGCTTCGAGATCGAGGCCGTCTATCCCAACGACAATGTCTATGGCGTCGACATCAATCTGATGATGCAGAAGGTGCAGCAGGACCTCGCCGAAGTCGGCATCAATGTCACGCTGACGCCTGCGACCTATCCCGTCTGGCGCGATCAGATCAACGGTGTCGGCATTCCCATGACCGCCGTCTACTACGCGCCCGACTATTATGGTTCTGGCCAGTATGTCGATTATTTCGGCATGATGCCGGGCACGGCCTGGGCCAAGCGCGCCGGAGCTGAAAGCGAACCGTCGGTCATCAATCCGAAGGAAACCGAGCTTCTGAAGCAGGCGCTCGCCTCCGGTGGGGCCGAGCAGGAAAAGAGCTTCCATGCGCTGGGGCTGGAGATGATGAACGACAACATCATCATTCCGCTGGTCAGCCCGAACATGGTTCTTGCCTATCGCAGCGATCTCGAGGGCGTTCGCTACAGCGCCTGCTGCAACCTGCCGCTCTCCGAAATCAGCCGGAAGAAGTGACATGCTGCGCTTCGTCCTTCGCCGTCTCCTCGCCACCCCCCTTCTGCTTCTGGGGGTGGCAACGGTCGCCTTCTTCCTGTCGCAGATGACCAAGGGCGATCCGCTTTCCGCCATCGTGCCCGAGCGGCAGATGAACAACCCGGAGATCGTTGCGGCGGCCAAGGAGAAGTGGGGGCTCGATAAGAGCCTCATCGAACGCTACGGCCTCTATATCGGCAATCTGGTGCAGGGCGATCTCGGCGTGTCCTTCAATACCCGCCGTGCCGTGAGCGATGATCTTGGCGAGCGCCTGCCCGCCACGCTCGAACTCGTCATGACGGCCATGCTGATCGCATCGGCCGTCGGCATCACGCTCGGCGTCCTGTCGGCCCGCTACCGCGACCGATCGGTCGATTATGTCTCCCGCCTGTTTGCCCTCATGGGCTCGTCACTGCCGGTATTCTGGTCGGGACTGCTGCTGCTCTTCCTGTTTTCGGTGCAGCTCGGCTGGGTGCCGGGGCCGGGCCGGCTGGATGCGCGGAGCATTGCGCCGCCTTCGGTTACCGGCTTCTACACCGTGGATTCCCTGCTCAGCGGCAATATCCCGCTGTTCGTGGAAAGCCTCCATCACCTGCTGCTTCCCTCCATTGTTCTCGCCTGGTCGGTCATCGGCGTGATCACCCGGCTGGTCCGCTCCAGCCTGCTGGAGGTCCTGGGCCAGGACTATGTGCGCACCGCCCGCGCCAAGGGCGCAGGTGAAGGCCGAGTGATGCTGAACCATGCCCTGCGCAATGCGCTCATCCCGACACTGACGATCATCGGCTTCTCCTTCGCCTATCTCATCACCGGTGCGGTGCTCACGGAGGCGGTCTTCTCCTGGCCGGGTATCGGTTCCTATGCGGTCAGTGCGGCCCGCTCGCTTGATCTGCCGGGCATCATCGGTGTGACGCTCGTCGGCTCGCTCGCCTTCCTTGTGGCAAACCTCCTGACAGACATCGCCTATGCGTTCGCCAATCCCCGCGTCAAACTGCAATAGGGCCAGACCGATGACCGCAAGCGTTTCCTCTCCCGCCGTGTCGCTGCCTGCCAATGTCGCAAGGTCTGGGCTCTCCTTCGGGCGCCGGTTGCGTCAGGTGCCTCTGCCAGTGCTGGTCGGCGGTTCCGTCGTGCTGTTCTGGATCATCACGGCGCTGACCGTGAGTTTCTGGGGCCTGCCCGATCCGATCCAGATCGCCGGCAAACGCCTGCAGGCGCCGAGCCTCTCCCACTGGCTGGGCACCGATGCGCTGGGTCGCGACGTTCTTTCACGCACGCTCTATGGCGCCGTCTATTCGGTGCCGATCGCCATCGGCGTCGTGGCCGCCGGGGTCTTCATCGGCGCAACGCTTGGTGCCATTGCCGGTTATGTCGGCGGCGTGGTGGACGGCATCATCATGCGGCTGGTGGATGTGACGCTTGCATTCCCACCCATCCTGCTGGCCATGACGATTTCCGCGACGCTTGGTCCCGGCCTCGTGAATGCCGCCATCGCCATGGTCATCGTCTGGTGGCCGATCTATGCGCGTCTGATGCGCGCCCAGGTGCTGGAGGTGAAGGAGCGCGAGCATGTGGAGGCAGCGATTGCCGGCGGTGCGGGCCATATCCGCGTGCTCGGGATCCACATCCTGCCGCTCTGTTGGACACCGATCCTCATCAACGCCACCATGGATTTCGGCCAGGTGGTTCTGCTTGCCGCCTCGCTCAGCTTCATCGGCCTTGGTGCCTCGCCGCCGACGCCCGAATGGGGATCGATGATCTCGGAAGGGGCGGCGCGTTTCTACAGCTGGTGGGTCGCCTTCGGCCCCGGCATGGCCATCCTGACGCTGGTTCTCGGCTTCAGCTTCCTGGGAGACGGTCTGCGCGACATGCTGGACCCGCGTTCGAAATGAGGCACGAGACCATGACGAGAACCGAAACGGCGGCCCCGGGCATCGCAACACAGACCGCCCCTTTGCTGGACGTGCGCGACCTCAAGGTCACTTTCAATTCCCGGGATGGGGCAGCCGATGCCATTTGTGGCATCGACCTTTCCGTCGGGGCGGGCGAGGTGCTCGGCATCGTCGGTGAATCCGGCTCCGGCAAGAGCGTGACGATGATGGCGCTGATGCAGCTTCTGCCGGCCTCGGCTGACATTACCGGCAGTGCCAGGTTTCGCGGGCAGGAGCTTGTGGGCGCGACATCCTCCACCATGCGCCAGTTGCGCGGCGCGCGCATCGGCATGATCTTCCAGGATCCGCTCACCGCCTTCAATCCGGTGCTGACGGTCGGCGCACAGATCGTCGAGGCGCTGCGCCTGCATGAGAAGGACCTGTCGAAGAAGGCGGCCTGGGAACGGGCGGTGGAGCTGCTGGCGGAGGTTTCCATTCCCCAGCCGGACCGGCGCGCCGCCCAGTACCCGCACGAATTCTCCGGCGGCATGCGCCAGCGCGCCATGATTGCCATGGCAATTGCCAATCGGCCCGATCTTCTGATCGCCGATGAGCCGACCACGGCGCTTGACGTGACGGTGCAGGCGCAGATCATGGATCTGCTCAACCGGTTGCGCGAGGAACGCAATATCGGCCTCATCCTCATCACCCACGATCTGGGCGTCGTGGCCGGTGCCGCAGACCGCATTGCCGTCATGTATAGCGGTCGCATCGTTGAACAGGGCAGTGTCGACGAGGTCTTCTACAATCCGCGGCATCCTTATACGCGCGGCCTCCTGGCGGCTCTGCCGAAGATCGACGGGGAGGCGGGGCCGCTGGTCGCCATCGAGGGCACGCCACCATCGCTGCGCAACCGACCGGCGGGCTGCGCCTTTCGCCCGCGCTGCAGTGTGTCCGTCGAGCGCTGCTCCACCTCGGTTCCTGCGCTTCTGTCCCTGAACGGCGTCGAAACTGCCTGCCACCGTTCCGAAGAGCTTCAAAGGATCAGCGCATGACCGATCTTCAAACCGCTGCTGCGCCTGTTCTGGAAGTGCATGGACTGGTGAAGGATTTCCCGGTCGGGCGTGGCTTGATCTTCAACAAGCCGACCGGCCATGTGCGTGCCGTCACCGGCGTCTCCTTCAAGCTGGGAGCCGGGGAAACCTTGGGGCTGGTGGGGGAATCCGGCTGTGGAAAATCCACCCTCGGCCGCTGCATCATGCGCCTGCTGACCCCAACCGCTGGTGAGGTCCGGGTGTCCGGGCGCGATATCGCCTCGGCCTCGGCGTCAGAACTGCGTTTGATGCGCAAGGATCTGCAAATCGTTTTTCAGGACCCGCTCGCGTCGCTCCATCCGCGCATGCGGGTGCGCCGCATCATTGAGGAATCGCTGCGGCTTGCGAAACTTTCGCCTGCGGCGGTGCAGACGCGCGTCGATGAACTTCTCTCTCTCGTCCAGCTTTCGCCGGAAATGGCCGATCGGTTCCCACACGAGCTTTCGGGCGGACAGCGGCAGCGGGTGGGCATTGCCCGGGCGCTGGCCCTGGAGCCGAAGGTGATCGTGCTCGACGAGCCGGTATCGGCGCTCGACGTGTCGGTGCAGGCGGGCGTCCTCAACCTTCTGCAGGATCTGCAGAACCGCCTTGGCATCTCCTACCTGTTCATCGCGCATGATCTGGCCGTGGTGCGCCACATCTCCCACCGGGTGGCGGTGATGTATCTCGGCGGCATCGTGGAAATTGCCCGTGCCGAGGATCTCTACGCCAATCCGCAGCATCCCTACACGCAGGCGCTGATGTCTGCCGTGCCGCTGCCGGACCCGAGAGCCGAGAAAGCCCGCAGCCGCATCGTGCTGAAGGGCGATGTGCCAAGCCCGATGAACCCGCCCAGCGGCTGTCGCTTCCGCACCCGTTGCTGGAAGGCAACGGAAGTCTGCGAACGGCTGGAGCCGGCGCTGCGCCAGATGGCCGACGGCCAGTTTGCCGCTTGCCATTTCCCGCAGAACGAGGTCTGAAGCCGCCTGCTGGTTTCTTCCATTTTTGACAGAATCGATTTCCCGCCATGCGTCGCAAAGACCTTTGCCTGCTGATGTTCGTCTGCTTCATCTGGGCGCTGAACGTCGTCGTCGGCAAGCTTGTGCTGTCGGGCATGCATGTGCCGCCCTTCTATTATGCCGGCATCCGTTTCGTGCTGGTGGCGCTGGTTCTGTCGCCGCTGCTGTGGCCCCTGCCGCGACCATTCGGCCCGATCGTCGCGATCGGCTTCCTGATGGGGGCTGCCCATTTTGGCCTGCTGTTTCTTGGTCTCACCGCATCGACCCCGTCGAGCGCTGCCATCGTGTTGCAGCTCGGTATTCCTCTCACCACGCTTCTGTCGGTCCTGTTCCTGGGAGAGCGCATGTCGCTGATGCGGGTGGTCGGCATGCTGGTGGCGCTGTTGGGTGTTCTCGTCGTCATCTGGAACCCGGCCGAAGCCCGCTTTTCCATCGGTCTGATCGCGGTTGCCGGGTCTGCGGCAGCGCTTGCCTGCGGCTCCATCCTCCTGAAGCGGTTCGGGCCGATCAAGCCGCTGCGCCTGCAGGCTTGGGTCAGTTGCGTGTCTGCACTGCCGCTGGCCATCGCCTCGGCGCTTCTGGAACAGCAGCAATGGACCGCTTCGCTGGCCGGTGGCTGGGCGTTTTGGGCGGCCCTTGCCTTTTCCGTGCTGGTGGTGACGATCTGGGCGCACACGGCCTATTTTTCGATCCTGCAGCGTTACGAGGCCAACCTCATCGTGCCGCTGACGCTGGCCATGCCGATCATGACGATGTTTCTCGGCCTGACGATCACCGGCGACCACTTTGACATGCGCACGTTGATCGGCACGGCAGGGGCCCTTGTCGGCGTAGCCATCGTTCTGAGAGCTCCACCTGGAGCTCCGACCAAGACCGCCGCAGCGGCAGACTAAGCCTTGATTTCCAACACCTCAATATCGGCAAATCTCACATCAAGATTGCCAACTATTGCTTTGTTGATGACGGGTCGCGCAGTATCGAAAAACAATCCGCACGGCGGGTTGGAACGCCGCCTTTGATCAGAAGTTGAGCGGCATGATGAGGGGCTATCGCCTTGTCTCCGCCAAGGGTATCTCCGATGCGGAAGTCTTGCACTTAGTTTACGTTCAGTTCAAACGGTTCCACTTACTTTGCGATGCCAATCGCCACTTGGCCACTGTGCCAACGGCGTGACGACATTTCACTGCTCGTCGACCATTTCTTGCATCTTTCTGGCGAGCGCTATCGCCGTGTTGCGGATGGTCCCAAGCCATGGCGCACCATGGATGCGCTTCTCGCCTATGCCTTCCGGACAATACCCGAATTGCAGAAACTGGTAGAGTTGGATGTGCCGTTCCACCGATTTTGGCGTACGGATTGACGTGCACTCCTGCTAACGGCCGCAGAAGTCTCTGGATCGTGTCCCGCCGGGTGGTGTCCTCAGGTTGGCTTTAAGCAACCCGACCCTACCGGAAAACACTGGTGACCACCGCTACGCCGCCCGCTCCCTGCAGCACATTGGAGGGTGCGCTCGCGAGCGGCTTGGTTATCACCTAACTACATAACTCGGCAGGACACGATCCAAGCCTCTCATGCCCACACGCTATGACCGCTCAGCGCCTCGAACAGCAATCGCGTCCAGAGGCGCATTGTTGTCAACTTGGAAGGACAACAACGACTACTCCCTGCGGCACGACGGTTTAGAGCAATCGAACCTGTTCAAGACCGAGAATTAGCATCACTGCTCCGGTAGCGGCTGGGCAGCACACCCTTTGCTTCACGGAACGCCTTGCTGAAATGGCTCAGATTATCGAAGCCAACGGCATAGGCCGCTTCGGTGACGCTTGAGCCTGCGGAAAGAAGCGTTGCGGCGACATCAAGCCGTGTCGCCCGTAGATGGGCATGGACCGACGTGCCGATTGCCAGGCGAAATCCTTCCTTGAGGCGGCGCTCATTGAGGCCGACCTCGCGGGCCAGCCGAGCGATGGTCCAGTCGGCGCTATAATGCTGTTCGATCAGCGTCATGGCCGCACGAAGCCGCTTCAGTTCCTCTCCCGTCAGGGGTTTGAGCGGCGAACCATCGGACTGGCGGGTCACGGCATCAAGGCCGATACTGACGGCCTGGATAGCCTTGCCATAGAGATAGGCGCGGCGCGCCAGACCTGCGCCGAAGCGGCATTGCAGAACATCGGCGGCGACGGTCAGCAGTTCGGCAGGCGCCTTGAAGCCGACCAGGAAAATATCCTGATCCGGCAGGCTGTGCTCTGTCATCACGGCACCGCCAAGGCGCGCGAGCGAAATGCCGCCCAGTGTTTTGAGCAGCGGTTTTTCCAGGCGGATATCCACGATGCTCAGGCGCTGGCCGGCATCGACATGATTTTCGCCACGGGTAACCCGGTCGCAGGCGAAGAAAACGGCAGTTCCAGGCTGCACGCTCAGCGGTTTGGCCCCATCGACTGACAAGGTTCCCGCACCGTCGAGAAAGACGGAAAGGGAAAAGGTCGCGGGGCCTTCTGGCCGGAAAACCAGATCTTCAGGCGGTGTCACGTCGATCGTGTAGATGGTCACGTCGTCGCCGGGCTGCTCGATCCGCGTCGCCTCCCGCCAGCCAAGCTGGTTGATCTCCGCATCGACGCATGTCTTCCAGCTGTTCGGGTTCTGCATCGCAACGGCATCTGCCGTTTCCTTCATCGAAGTCTCGATGCCGCTCATGCGCTTGTCCTTTGCGTGGCCGCTTTTAGTCCGGATTCCGTCAATTCGTGTCCGGAAAACGTTAGCCTTTGCATTTGTTAACTGGAATACGGAGATCAAGTTTATTTCGCAGGCATTGGGGATTCAATATGTTGCGCGTTAGAAAAATGGCTTTGACCGCGTCGGTGTGCGTTCTGGCGCTGTCCGGTGCGGATTCTCGTGCGCAGGACGCCGAAGGCGGGACGGTTCTGGAAAAGATCACCATTACTGCCACCAAGCGCGAGCAGGAGATCGGCAAGGTCGATGCCTCCGTCACGGTCGTCACCGGCGAGGAACTTGCACAGCGCGGCGTGCGCACGGTTGACGATCTCCAGAAGGTGTTTCCCGGCGTCAGCATGGGCAATCGCGGCAATCGCGTCTATTCCAACGTGACGGTGCGTGGCATTTCCTCGCCGGATTATTTCAATCCGACCGTTCAGGTCTATATCGACGGTGTGCCGCAACTGCCCTCGACCTTTGCGCAGATGTTGACCGATGTGGAGCGCGTCGAGCTCCTGCGCGGCCCGCAGGGTACGCTTTACGGGGCGAATGCCTATGGCGGTGTGATCAATATCATCACCAGGCGCAAGGATACGAACCACTTCTATGTCGAAACGAATGTCTCGCCGGATGAACCCTCGGTGGAGATCGGCGGAACGGCCGTGGTGGTGCCGGACGCGCTTTACTTCGATTATGCTGCCAGTTTCCGTCACTTCTCCGGCGATATCGATGATGCAACGACCGGCAAGGATGACATCAACACCTCCAATAACGGTTATGGCAGGGCAACGCTGCGCTATGCGCCGACCGGCGGCGATTTTGACGCAGCCGTGAGCTATTCGAAGGAGAAGCTGCTGTCTCACGAGGAGCTCTATTCGTTCGAGCCCGATGTGGACGACCGGATCTACCGGAGCGGTGTCTACGGAGACATTCCCGATCTTCGTCGCGATGTGACCACGCTTTCCGGTCAGTGGAACTACCATTTCGGCGAATTCACATTGTCCGGCATCACCGGCTATCAGAAAAGCGATGTGAAGCGCGACTTCTCCGCCGGTGCGGGCAGCCGTTATCAATGGCCGCAGGATGATGAGACGATCTCACAGGAGCTGCGCCTGAGCTATGAAGGCGATCTGTTCAGCGGCGTTGCCGGATTGTGGTACAGCCATAACGATTTCATGGGCTGGAAGAGCGCAATTGCACCCTATTACGGAGCATCGACCAACAATATCGTAACAGATAGCGTTGCCGCCTTTGGCGAGGTCACGTGGCATGCCACCGAGCAGCTCGACCTGACAGGGGGGCTGCGCGCCACCTACGATCGCTCGAGCATCGACGCTTTCCGTGCCGATAGCTACGGCACGGGCATGGGATTCGATTTCGAGCGCGCTTCAGATTTCACCAGCCTCCAGCCAAAATTCGCCGTCGGCTATCAGCTGACGCCCGATGTACGTCTGTTTGGCGTCATCTCGCGTGGCTACAAGCCCGGCGGTTTCAACCACAGCATTTCCTCGTCCATCGACGCGGCCCCCTACGATCCGGAATCGAACTGGAACTTCGAGGCGGGCTTCAAGTCCACGCTTCTCAACGGCGATCTGGATCTGTCGGCGAGCGTCTATCACATCCGCTCCTCCGACAAGCAGATCTATGTCGGCATGGTCGGGCAGCAGTTCATCCGCAATGCGGGGGAGGCTACCAGTACCGGCATCGAACTGGAGGCGGCATGGCGTGCCACCGAAAAGCTGACACTGACCGGCAATGCCGCCTTCGGGCGCTCCAAGTTCACCGATTTCACCGATCCCTATACCGGCACGTCCTATGACGGTAACCGTATTCCCTATGCGCCGGATATCACCACCCACCTGAACATTGCCTATGTGCTGAGCGACACTCTGTTCGACGGCACTCTGACGGCCAACGGCGCCGTTAACGTCTATTCGAAAACCTGGTTCGACGAGGCCAATGTCACTGGACAATCGGGTTACGCGACCTTCGACGCCAGCCTCGATTTCGCGAAGGCGGATGGGTTTTCGGCAAAGCTCTACGTCCAGAACATTGCGGACACATCCTACAAGACTTCAGGTTATGTGAATGGTGCCTCTGAGCTTGGCACGCTGGGCAAGGGGCGGACCTTCGGCCTGACATTGCGCAAGGAATTCTGACCAGGCCATGCGCGCATCTTCGACTATAGCCCTGCCGCGCCTTCTGCTCGCGGCAGGGGGCATCTATACCGCTCAGAGCCTCGTTGGCGGATTGACGTTCCTCGGCGTTCCCGCCGTGCTGCGGGCTGAAAATGTGGCGCTCGACCGGATCGGTCTTGTTTCGCTTGCGATGCTGATCTGGGCCATGAAGTTTCTCTGGGCCGGACCGGTTGAACGATGGCGCATCGGTACAGGCGGACGGCGCCGTTCGCGGGTTCTGATCCTTGCAGGTGAGGCCATCGTCGTGCTGGCTCTCATGGCCTTTGGCCTTGCCGGGGGGGCGGAGTTTTCGATTATTCTGGCGCTTCTGGTCCTCATGGCACTGGCATCGGCCACGGTGGACATTGCCTGTGACGCCTTTCTAATCGAACAGTTTCCCGAAAACCGGCGAGGACTGGCCAATGTCGCCCAGGTTGGCGGCGGCTATCTTGGCATGATCTTCGGCAGCGGTCTGTTCGTTGCCACCTATGCGGCGCTGGGCTGGTTGGCGGCATCCTTCATTCTGGCCGCGCTCGTTTTTCTGTTTTCAGTGCCGATGGCGATGGTTCGTGAGGTCACCGTGCCGACCACACCGCCCACCGCAGCCGGATTGCTGAATGCCGTGCGGCGGCCTGAGATCCGGATTGGCATCCTCATGGCGATCACATTCGAACTGGGCGGACGGCTGACGCAGGCGCTGGCCGGGCCGTTTCTGGTCGATGCCGGTCTACCGCTTGCAACGCTCGGTCTGCTGAACGGCGGCGGCGGCGTGGCGGCGGGGCTTGCCGGCACCGCAGCCGGTGGCGCACTTGCCCACCGGTTCGGCGCGGTCCGGGCTATGCGGTCCGTTGCCGGCCTTCATGTCCTTTCGCTTGTGGCGCTCGCCAGCGCCGTTTTGTTTGCCTCCGAGCATCTCTATCTTCTCGTGAGCCTGTTCGTCCTGGAAAGTGCGATCATGGCGGCCGGGTTCGTTACCAGTTATGCGCGGTTGATGGCGCTGGCTTCCCCTGCCCAGCCGGGTGTCGATTTCACGCTTTTCCAATGCGCCAGTGCAATTGCCGCTGCGATCTGCGGCATGAGCGGCGCGATGCTGGCGGCAACAACCGGCTATGCGCCGGTCTTTGCTCTGGCGGCCTTGCTGGCAGCAATCGTGCCGCCGCTGCTTTTCCTCTTCGAGCGTCTCTTGAGAAAGGAAGTTTCACCATGACCAGACCGCTTGCCGTAATCGTCGGTGCCGGTGTCGGCGGTCTGGCTGCCGCCTGGTGGCTGGACAAGGCCGGTTGGCGCTCGCTCGTGATCGAGCGTGCGGCTGAGCTGCGTCAGAACGGCTATATGCTCGGCCTTTCCGGCCTTGGTTTCGAGACTGTCAGCCGCATGGGCCTTATCGAAACGCTGGAGGCTGCGTCATACCGGATCGATGAGAACGTCTATAAAGACAGCAAGGGGCGTGAACTGCTGCGCTTGCGGTATCGCGATTTCATTCAGGACCTTCCTTATCTCGCCATACGCCGGAGCGATCTCGTGCGGGCGCTGGCTAAGAGCCTGCCCGGCTCGGCTACAATCCGTTTCAGTGAAACGGTGGCCGGTTTTAAGGACAAGGGCACGCATGTTGATGTGACCCTGACCGGCGGCGAAACGGTGACGGCAGATCTGCTGATCGGTGCCGATGGTTTCCGTTCGCACACGCGGCAGGCCCTGTTCGGGCCGGATGGCGACTGTCTTCAGCCATTGGGCTATTATTTCTCGGTCTATGACGTTGGCGCTCCAAAGGATTTCGAGACCGATTTCGTATCCTATGCGGAACCGGGACATCTCGCCGAATATTATGCGCTGGATGGCGGTCGTCTTGCCGCCATGCATGTCTGGCGCGATGAGCGCAGCGGATTGGAACGGGTGCCGGACAAAATGGCTTTGCTCAACAGCGTCAGTGCGACCAGCCATCCGCAGGTTCGCGCACTGCTTGAGCAGGCCGGGAGTGCAGAGGATCCCATTGTTGTGGACAGCCTGACCATGGTCGACCTGCCGCAATGGTCGAAGGGCCGGGTGCTTCTCCTTGGCGATGCCGCGCATTGTCTGACACTTGTTTCGGGGCAGGGGGCGGGTATGGCACTCGCCTCTGCGGAAATACTAGCGCAAGCCCTCAAAGAGTGCGGCGACCTGACCGGGGCCCTTGCACGTCACGAGGCGCATCTGAGGCCGGTCATCGGCCGACTTCAGGCGAGAAGCCGCAAAATGGCGGCGATTTTCATTCCGCAAAGCTGGTTCGCGTTCCGTCTGCGGAATTTCGTCATGCGCCACATGCCGCGCGCGTGGCTGGGCAGATATTTCAGCAGCGCAATTCGCTCTGAAATTGAACTGGCGCGAATGCTATCGAATTGAACAAGTACCAGCGTTGTCGCTGTTGAAAGCCAGCGGCAATCTTCTGCTGTTGGATTGACACGTCAGCCGAAGCCGGTCGCCACCCCACGCGAGGCATTGATACCCGCGCACCAACTCAAGCAAGGTGACGGATAGTTCAGGCATGTCGGCGAGGATAATGCGGTCGCGCTGTATTTTCTTCTCAAGCCGCGTCTTCTGCCGATGTCGGGCTTTCAAAAAGAAGCCAATCCAGGGGCTCCAGTCTGGCTTGGTCCTGCGGATCGTTCTCCGGGTGGGCCGAAGCGAGATGTAAGAGCTCTCCTTGCTTTGCTCGACGATGCTTTCGAGTGAGCTGTAGGGATGCAAGCGTAGCCGGTCCGCAGGATCATCAAGGTGGTCAGAATACGCGATAGGCGGCCATTGCCATTCTGGAATGGATGGATTTCGAGCAAAACGACACCGAAGATCGGGACGACCAAGACTGGATGGAGCCGTTTTTCTCGCCCTTGTGCATTCAGCCAGGCGATCAGCTCTTCAGTTCCACGCGGCGTATCGAACAGCGATGCCGTTTCGAAAACGATCCCGAGCCTCTCGCCCTGTTCGTCAAGCGCCTCTACGTGGTTGGAGAGGGTTTTGTAGGCGCTGCGATGCCACTCGTCCCCTGTCGAATGCGAGAGACGGTCGCGGTGGATCTGTCTGGTGTGGCTCTCGGTGAACGAGATAGCTTCATAAGCACGGAACAAGGTTTCCATCACGTCCGCATAGCCGGCAGCTTTCCCCCTCCTTATCCGCAGGCCACCCCATGTTCTTGGCTATCCGCACCACCAGATTTGCGGAATAATGCCCAGTGGTCAAAGCGGGCGGGAGCGTATGTTGGCAGCTGCAGATGTACAGGGAACGGAGCCAATCTCCGTCCTGATCGTTGAAGATGACGCCCCGACGCGCCAGCGCATCGTCGGCGCGCTGTCCGATAAGACGGATTTCGACGTCAGACAGGCGGCAAGCTTCAGCGAAGCCTGCACCTGTTTATCGCAATTCGTACCCGATGTTCTGCTCACCGATATCCAATTGCCGGACGGCAGCGGAATGGACCTGATCCGCCGGATACGCCAGAAATCCGAGAGAACGGAGATCATGGTGATCTCCATCCTGGGCGATGAGACCAGCGTGATCTCCGCCATTCTGCTCGGCGCCAACGGTTATATCCTGAAGGATGCGTTCCCGGCGGACATCGCCGATACGGTGCGCGACCTGCTCAAGGGGCATTCACCGATTTCGGCATCCATCGCGCGCTTCATCGTCCGCCGCACGCAGTCAGGGGAGAAGGGGTCTCCGCGCTCGGATCTCAATACCGCCAAACTGACCGCCCGCGAGATCGATATTCTCTGGGGGATCGCCAAGGGGTTCAGCTATGCCGACATCGCTGATCATCTGGGAATTTCACGCCAGACGGTTCCCGGCTACATCAAGAATATCTACCGCAAGCTTGAGGTCAACACCCGGGGCGAGGCGGTCTACGAGGCCCTGCAACAGGGATTGATCCGTCTGTGACGCTCGTCTCGTCCCTCGCAGACCTCTCCTACCGCCGCCGCATGGCCCTGGCGATGGGCTTCGTGCTCCTGCAGTTGGCGGTGATCATCATCTGCATCCAGATCCGCCAGATCCCCCTTCCGCGCCCACCGGAAAGCAACCGCATTGAACAGATGTGGCGCGAGGATGCACCTAGCGACTGGCAGGCCGTGACCTTGCCCGATCATCGCCCAACCGCCGGTCTCACAACGACGGTCACGACCTATCGCGGGGCATTCGAGTGGTCACCAAGCGAGCGGGAGACACCCTGGGCAGTCTTCGTGCCGCGCTTCTCGACCACCATCGAGATTGCGATCAATGGCAGCACCATTGAAGATACCGTGCGCGATCCATCCAAGCGACGCCCGGACCGGAACACACCGGTCCTGGCGCCCATTGCCGACAGCCTGCTGAAGCCGGGTACGAACGAAATCACGGTCAGATTGCAGGTATGGGGGCCGCTGCAGGGTTATCTGGACAGCATCTATATCGGGCCTGACGCGAACATGCGCGCCGCCTATGATCTGCGACGGATCCTGTTCGATACCCTGCCGTTGATCCTGGCGGCATGGCAGGTCACCTTCGGCACATTGCTCGGCATTATCTGGCTCAACCGCCGCCATGAGGCGATCTACGGGTATCTGGCGCTCGCCACCATGCTGGGGGTCGTGCAGCATTTCGCCGGCCTGCCCCGTTCCGCCATCGTCGCGGGACTTCTGGGCGCAACCGGTCCGCTCGAAGCAGCCCTGATGCTGCATTACATCCTGCTTCTCACAGGCCGGCGGATCCGGTCCTGGCACGCGCTTGCCTTCATGCCTAGCCTCGTCATCATCGCAGCCGCCTTCCTTCTGTCGCCCGAGCATCTGCGTGTCGTCTATCTCTTCCTCGGTCCGCCCTCCATGGGCATCCTGATTGCCGCCGTTTGGATCGTCCTGCTTGCGGCTGTTTGGCAGGCGAGACGGCATTCCGTCTATCTCGCAACGATTTTTACCGCAGTGCTGTGTTGCTGGGCCCTCGATGTGCTGACGCTCAACAACATGATTGGTGGCGAGCGTGTGTTCATCGGTCGTCCGTCCTATTCGCTGGTGTTGATCGCACTCGGAATCTGGCTGAGCTGGCGTTTTGTGCAGGCCCTGAAGAAGGCTGACGGCTTTGCGGCCATGCTGGTGCAGAAGGTCGCGGAAGCAGAGGACAAGCTGCGTGCCAATTTTGCCCAGGAGGAAGAGCGGGCCCGCTCGGAAGCCCTGCTGGCAGAACGTACCCGCATGATGCGCGACCTGCATGACGGGCTGGGTGGCCAGCTCGTCAGCATCGTCGCCCTGTCGGAGCAGCCAAAGCCCTCGGGCCAGGCCATAGGCGAGGCGGCACGCGCCGCGCTGAAGGATCTTCGGCTCGTCATCGATGCGATGGAGGAGATCGACGGTGATCTGATGCTGGCGCTCGCCTCCTGGCGCGAGCGGATCGATACGCAATTGCGGGCGCACCAGATGCACCTGGACTGGACTATTCGCGGTCACTCGGGCCTTCCGATTTTTGACAACCTGCGATCCTGGCACGTCATCCAGCTCATCCGCCTGATGGATGAAGTGGTCACCAATGCCGTGAAGCATTCGGGCGGCAAGCGCGTGGCGGTGACGATCGAAGCGGTCAATGACGCGTCTGACCGGCCGACGGGGCGGATCACCATTCAGGATGATGGCCATGGATACGATGCGGATGATGCGGGTCCGACCGGCGCCTTCCGCTCGGGCGCCGGTCGCGGACTGTTCAACATTCGCCGGCGGGCGGCGATGTGCGACATCCATATCGTGACGCAGACGGGGCCGACCGGCACGCGGATCGAGTTGACCTTGCCGGCAGAGTTTCCCGCACAGACGGGTGACAGTCACGGCCAGTCAGGCAAGATCTGATGGCTCGTGACTTGCCCCGGCTTATCCCGGAGGCTGATAGTGGGGGTGATCCCGTCAGCGAATACCAACACGGTTGACTGGGCCACCGCGATTGCCGGGTGCCACCCCGACACCGGGCGCTCCCACTCTCGGCGCGACCCCGACGCCCGGGGCTCCGACGCCTGGAACGCCGGCAACAGGGCGTGCCACGCAGCCAGCGGGAAAGCCGGGACGCGTGCAATAGACCGCCGCTCGCGCAGCCGGGCGCACGACGCAACCGGCAGGCATCCCGGGTGCCGTGCAGTAGATGACGGCGACGGCTGGCGGGCGGACGACGCAGCCCTTGGGTACGCCGACCACCTTGCAATAGACGACGGCTGCGGCGGGCGCCGCGATGACAATCGGCTCTGAAACTGCCAGGCCGGACGCAAAGGTGAGCGCAAGAGCTGAACGGGCAAGGACGGCGCGAAGGGCCATGATCGTGATCTCCATCAATCCCTGAAATCGATTTTCCGGTGCCAAACTGCGGCAACTGGATGACGAGTATGACGCGACCATTCCATCCGCACAGGCCATGATCATGGGGTAGAGGCGGCGAGTGTCCGCCGCTACAGACAGGGATCGACACATGCGGTAGCGCGAGGCACGAGGCTGCAAGATGATTGGTCCCATAGCGCAGGCGACAGCCTCTGCGCCGGCCCCGGTTGCGCCGGCGGACACCGCCCCTGATCTGATCGAACGGGCAGGGCAGGTGATCGATCAGTTCGAGACGCGGCTTGTCGAAAGTCTTTTGTCGGCCCCCCGGCTGGTCACTGATCTTGCCGCTGCCGGAGAGAGACTTCCGCAGGTCAACGACGCGCTCCTGGCATCGATCGCGGCAAGCCTGTTCCTGATTGGCCTCTTCGGCGTCACGTCATTCCTCAGCCGATCGCGGCGGCTTGCGGCGGCCAGTGCGCGCATTCCGGTTATCGCCATGCTGCGGTTGACGGCTTGGGGTCTGCTGCCGTTTCTTACAACCGCTCTGGTGGCTCGCATCTTTCTGGTTCACCTGCTCGACGATATGGCCGAAGAGGCTGGCCTGGTGCGGGACATCGTGTTTTCAGTCGTTGTGTGGCTGGCCTCCGTCACCTTCCTTGATCTGGTCCTGCGTCCCGGCATTCCCCACCTTCGGCTCGTCGCACTGAACGAGCAGGGGGCACGCCGCGCCTTTCGCTGGGGTGCCCTGCTTCTTGCCTTCGCGCAGTTCCAGGCGGCAGCGCTGGAAACCGCCGGACAGGCTGGAATGCCGGTGCCGTCGCTGACCCTGCTTGCAGCATTTGCGGCAACCGCACTTCTGGCCCTCGTGCTGCGTCTTCTTCAGCGTTTGCGCCTTGGTGGCCTGAAGCCCCTCCTGCATCTCTGCCTCGGCTGGGTCGCGATCCTCGGGGTTTTCCTGTGGATCGGAGGCTGGGTGATGCAGAACATGGCCCTGTTTCAGGGCATGAAGGGGCTGGTCGTCGGCATCCTGATTGCGCTCGCCTTCGACCGGTCGATCGCGCTCAGCATCAGCCTGTCCCGCCGGCCGGCCGTGATGCGGTTGCTGTTCGTGATCCGGGTTCTCGTCGGTGCCCTGGTAATCGCGGTCATTCTCAGGGTCGTCGCCAGTTACTGGCTGGTCGGCAGTCTTTCGCTGATCGATCCGGCCCAATGGCCGAACTATTCCCGGCGCCTCAACTTCGCTCTCGTGCTTCTCGTCTGCGCTGCGGGTCTTGCTGCCCTCATTCATGCGATGATCGAGGCCCGCATCATGCCGCATGAGGCGCTCGGCTCGCTGGAGGATCAGGAGCTGCGGCAGGCGCGTGTCTCCACCGTCCTGCCGATCATCCGGTTTTCGCTTCTCGCCCTGATCGGCGGCATCTTCTCGCTTGTCGCACTCTCGGCGCTTGGCATCGACACGACGCCGCTGATGGCCGGTGCCGGCATCCTCGGCCTCGCCGTCAGCCTGGGTTCGCAGGCATTGGTGAAGGACATCATTTCCGGCGTCTTCTGGATGCTGGACGATGCCTTCCGCCTCGGCGAAGACGTTGAGATCGACGGCAAGCCGGGCAGGATCGAGCGTATTCAGATCCGTAGTCTGCGGCTGCGCGGCGCCGATGGCCGGCTGCACACCATTCCCTATGGTCAGATTGAAATCGTTGCCAGCCGCAGCCGCAGCCTCGCCACGGCCAGGATCACGATCAGACTGACGGAAAGCCCGAGCGCGGCGCAGCAGGATCGCATGCTGCGCCTGGTCGGATCGACGCTGCGCAGCGAGCCTGGCATCCATATGGCGATCGTCGGCAAGATCACGCTCGCCGAAGTCGTGTCGGGTGCACAGGCCCATGAGCTCGGCCTGACCTTCAATCTGTTGCGTGCCTCGGTCCACAGCGTCCTGCCGTTGATCCCGAGCCTGCTTCTCGAGGTGCTTCAGTCGACCGACCTCGCGCTGGCAGCGGATGCGGTGGAGGTTGCCATGGTGGAGACGGCACCCGGCGCGGAGACGGCGCTGCAGATCGCAGCGTCTACGCCATGATCATGGGATGGCGGGACGATGCGACCTGAACGAGTGTGCGCTCCACGATCACGTGGCGCATTGCCGCGTGCCATGGAACCTGGAGCAATGGAATGCCGATCGTGACGGCTCACCTGTGCAGAGCAAAGCGCTGGCTTGCTGGCCCCGTCATGGCCGCGACCCTTGTGCTGACAGGCTGCGCCTCCGCCGACATCGGCCTTTTGCAGCCAGTCGCGACGCTGGATGCCGAGAGCCGGCAATTGTCCGTGCTAGCGGTAACCACCCGCAAGCCTGACGCCGAGAAGAAGGGCTTCCTGTTCGGCCACGAGCGCGACAGCGCCGTGCATTTCGTGCGGTTGACCATGTCGATGCCGAAGAACCGCGAGGCCGGCACCCTGCCGGTTTCCGCCCGAAATCCAGATCCGAAAACGGAAATCACGCTGCTCAAGTCGACACCGCTGAGCTATGCGGAGTTCAGGGCCGAAGCGGCACCGCCGATCGATGCCGCACAGAAGGCAACGACGCGCGCGATGATCTTCACCCACGGCTTCAACACCCGGTTCGACCAGGCCGCCGTTCGCTTTGCGCAGATCATCGAGGATACCGGCTTCGACGGCCGGCCGATCCTGTTCAGCTGGCCCTCCCAGGGCATTCCGACCGGTTATGGCTATGACAAGGATTCCGCCAATTACAGTCGTGACGCCCTGCAGCAGCTGATCGACGGGTTGGCCCGGGAAAAGAGCCTCGAACGCATCGACATCTTCGCCCATTCCATGGGGACGTGGCTGACAATGGAGACGCTCCGCCAGATGGCGCTGTCGAAGGACAGGGCGTCGCTGGATCGCATCGGGACCGTGATTCTGGCTGCACCGGACATCGATTTTGACGTCTTCCGCACCCAGGTCAGCCAGCTTGGCCCGCTGGCGGGGCGCATCAAGGTCTACGTGTCTGCCGATGACCGTGCGCTGCAGCTGTCGCGCCGCCTGTTCGGCGGCAAGATCCGCGCCGGCGAGACCACCGACCTTGCCCAGTTCCGCGCGCTCGGCATCGAAGCCCATGACATTTCGCAGGTGAAGGGCGGGTTCGGCAAGAACCATGGCAAGGCCTTTGGCGATGGCCAGACCATCGCCGGCATTGGCCGCACCCTGTCCAGCACACCGGGCCCGATCTCGTCCAGCCTCCAGCATCTCGTCGTCGCCGTGCCGAGGCTCGACGACGCCCTGCTGGTCGCAACCGACCAGAACAATCTTTGAAGCCATTCAGTCTGTCTCAACCGAGGAGAAGTCGCATGAAAACCCGTCATCTGATCGCTACTGCCCTGTCTCTCAGCCTCGTCGCGCCGCTCGCTGCTTATGCCCAGCAGGAAGTCTTCCTGGCGGCCGACAAGAATGGTGACACGGAGCTCGATTCCAGCGAGTTCAAGACCTTCATCGACGGCCTGGCCGCTGCTGGAAATCCGATGGCCGGCAAGATCAAGGGGGCAGGGCGCTACAGTCTGGCCTTCGGGCGCATCGACAAGGACAAGAACGGTCTGCTGACGCCGACGGAACTCGCCGCGCTGAAATGAGACGCTGACGCCCGATCCGCCCGGAGGCTCCACCATGAACCGCCTGATTGCCGCCGTGGGACTTGCGTCCTGCCTGGTCCTTTCGCCTTGCATAGCGCTTGCCCAGGAGGCGAAGCGCAAAGTGGTGATCGAAAGGCCTGAGGTCGCCGATATCACCCGATATCTGCAATCGACGGGATCGTTCAGCGCCGTCAACGCCGTCGATCTGGTCGCCCGCGTCTCCGGCACCCTGCAGGAGGTCCGGTTCCGCGACGGCGATTTCGTCCGCAAGGGCGAAACGATCTTCGTCATCGAGCCCGAGCCCTACCGGATCAGCCTTTTGACGGCAGAGGCGGATCTGAAGCAGCAGCAGGCCAACCTGGAGCAGGCGCAAGCCAATGCCGCGCGGCAGGAGACCCTGTCGGCCCGGCAGGTCGTTTCCGAAAGCACGCGCGAAAGCGCCGACACCCAGAAGCGCGTCGCCGAGGCGCAATTGACGGCGGCGGAAGCACGGCTCAGATCCGCCGCCCTCAACCTTTCCTATACGGAGGTGAAGGCACCGTTCGACGGCATTCTCGGCGCGCGCACCGCCGATCCCGGCGCCTTCGTCAATGCCGCCTCTGCGCCGAAGCTCGCCGTGTTGATCCAGCCAGATCCGCTTCATCTCAACTTCTCCGCCACGGAGCAGGAGGTGATCCTGATCCGCAAGGCCCTTGCAGGACGCAGGATCAGTCCCGGTGAGGGCAATCCGATCCGGGTCGAGGCTGCCCTGTCAGAGGGCGGCGGTTACACCTATGCCGGGACGCTCGACTACATCGCCCCGGAGATCGATCGGGCGACGGGAACGCTCACGCTTCGGGCGCTTTTCCCCAATCCGGACCGTTTCCTGTCCTCCGGCATGTTTGCAAGAGCGCGCATCCCGCTCGACACCCGCCGTGTCGTCACGATCCCCGAACGGGCGATTGCCAGCCTGCAGGGCACCTACAGCGTGCTCGTGGTGGATGAGGGCGGCGTAGTCCAGCAGCGCAAGGTGACCCTCGGCGACAAAACACCCGATGGCCGGCGCGAAATCCTTTCCGGAATCAGTGAAGCGGATCGGGTCGTAACACTCGGCCTCGGGGGCTTACGTCCCGGCGAGACCGTCGAGATCGTCGACCAGATCTGACAATCCTAGAACAGCCCCACAGGGAGCGCCGCAATGGCCCGATATTTTATCGATCGCCCGGTTCTGGCCAATGTCATCGCCATCCTGACGATCATTCTGGGGCTGGTGGCCCTTCTGCGCCTGCCGGTCGCACAATATCCAAACGTCGTGCCGCCTTCGATCCAGGTGTCGGCGCGTTATCCCGGCGCCAATGCCGAAACCATCGTCCAGGATGTCGCGCTGCCGATCGAAAGCCGCGTCAACGGCGTCGAGGGCATGCTCTATATGCAATCGACGGCGACCAGCGACGGCGCCTACACACTCACCGTCACCTTTGCCATCGGCACCGATCCCGACGAGGCGCAGATCCTGGTGCAGAACCGCGTGGCCGGTGCCGTGCCGCTTCTGCCGGATGCCGTCCAGACGCAGGGTGTGCAGACCGCCAAGCGCTCCACCTCCATCCTCGCGATCGTGGCGCTGACATCCGACAATCCCGACCATGACAGCCTGTTCATGGCCAATTACGGCACGATCAGCCTGGTCGACGAGATCGCCCGCGTGCCGGGCATTGGCGCGGTCAACGTCTTCGGCTCGGGCAGCTATGCGGTGCGCATCTGGATGGACCCGCAGAAGATGGCGGCCCGCAGCCTCGTGCCCTCCGATGTCATGTCCGCCATCCGCCAGCAGAGCCGCACTTCCTCTGCCGGTCAGCTGGCGCTTCCTCCGGTGCCTGCGGGGCAGGAATTCCAGTATACGCTGAAACTCGCCTCGAAGCTGGAAGACGTGCAGGATTTCTCCAGCATCATCCTGAAGGTCAGCGAGCGGGGCGAGATGGTCCGGCTGGGCGATGTGGCGCGCATCGAGCTCGGCGCGCAGCAATACAGCCAGCAATTTGCCATCGACGGGAAGCCTGCGGCAGGCCTTGCTCTGTTTCTTCTGCCGGATGCCAATGCGCTGGAGACGATTGCGGCGGTCAAGGCCCGGATGTCGGAACTGTCGGCGCAGTTTCCGCAGGGGCTCAGCTATTCCGTGCCCTTCGACACCACGCTCTTCGTCTCCGCGGCCATCGGCGATGTCTATAAAACCCTGATCGAAGCGGCATTTCTCGTGCTGCTCGTCATTCTGCTTTTCCTGCAGAACTGGCGGGCGACGCTGGTGCCCGCGACAACCGTGCCGGTGACCATCATCGGCGCCTTTGCGGCGCTGGCTCTGTTCGGCTTCTCGATCAATCTCTCGACGCTGTTTGCCATCATCCTCGCCATCGGCATCGTCGTCGATGACGCGATCGTCGTGGTCGAGGCTGCCGCCAAACACATCGAGGCGGGGATCGCCCCGCGCGAGGCCGCCGCACGCGCCATGGACGAGCTGTTCGGCCCGATCATCGGCATCACGCTTGTGCTGCTCGCCGTCTTCCTGCCGGCCTCCTTCCTGCCGGGCTTGAGCGGCGAAATGTACCGGCAGTTCTCGCTGGTGATTGCGGCCACCGCCTTGATCAGCGCCGTCAACGCCGTGACACTGAAGCCGACGCAATGTGCGCTCTGGCTGAAGCCGCATGTCAAAGACCAGCGCAAGAACATCATCTATCGCGGCTTCGACGTTGTCTATGGCGGGCTGGAGCGCCTTTATGTCCGCCTGATCCGCCGCATGCTCGACTTCAGCCTCATCCTCTCGGTTCTGGCACTGCTGTTGGCAGGCCTTGCGGTGGCGCTGCTGGCCCGTGTTCCCACCGCCTTCCTGCCGATTGAGGACCAGGGCTATTTCCTGGTATCGGTGCAGCTTCCGGAAGGGGCATCGCTTGAGCGAACGGCAACGGCGCTTGAGGATGTGCGGCGGCGCGTCGAGGATATGGAGGCCGTCGACACGGTCATTGCGATCAGCGGTCTGTCCGCCCTGAATGGCAATGCCAGCCTCGCCAATGCCGGTGTCGCCTATGTCATCCTGAAGGACTGGAGCGTCCGGGCCGAAGGCGAGGATCTCCTGTCGCTCTACACCGCGCTGCGGCAGAGGCTCAGCACTCTGCCCGACGGGCAGGCCCTGGTCCTGCCTCCGCCGCCGATCCAGGGGATCGGCAATGCCGCCGGTTTTGCGCTGCAGATCCAGTCCCGCGACGGCGGTTTCGACTACGAGCGTCTCGCCGAGGTGGGGGCGACCGTTGCAAGGACCGCCGCCAGCGACCCAACTTTTCGCGAGGCCTTCAGCCCGTTTCGGGCCGATGCGCCGCAATATGCAGTGCTTATCGACCGGGTGAAGGCGCAGACCCGCAATGTCGACGTCGGCCAGGCCTATGATACGGTCGGCCAGTATATCGGCTCGTCCTATGCCGGGCAGATCAACCTGTTCGGGCGCGTCTTCCAGGTCTATGTGCAGGCGGATGCCGAGCGGCGCATCAGCATCTCGGATCTCGAACAGCTGCGCCTGCGCAGCGCCACCGGCCAGATGGTGCCGCTCGGCGCGATCGCCGAAATCGAGGCCGTGACCGGGCCGGCACTGGTCAGCCTCTACAATCTCTATCCTTCCGCCCAGATCATCGGATCGCAGGCGGCCGGCTTTTCGACCGGACAGGCCCTGGATCGCCTGGACGAGATTACCAAAGACCTGCTGCCGGGCGGCTTTTCCAAGGAGTGGACGGCAGTCTCCTACCAGGAACGTTTGCTGGGTGGGCAGATCTATATCGTCTATGCGCTCAGCCTTCTCCTGGTCTACATCGTGCTTGCCGGGCAGTATGAAAGCTGGTTTGCGCCGATCAGCATCATCGCCACCGTGCCGCTTGCGCTGATCGGCACCGCGCTGACGCTGCTCGCCGTCAATGCATCGGTCAATCTCTATACGCAGATCGGCCTCGTCCTGCTGATCGCCTTGTCTGCCAAGAACGCCATCCTGATCGTCGAGACGGCACGGCACCTGCGCTTCAAGGACGGGCGCAGCATTACAGAGGCGGCGCTCGAAGCTGCCGGGTCGCGCTTCCGTCCGATCCTGATGACGTCGATTGCCTTCATTCTCGGCGTTGTGCCGCTGGTCCTGCAGACGGGCGCCGGCGCCAGCGCCCAGAAGTCGATCGGCATCGCCGTGCTCACCGGCATGCTCGGCTCCACCTGCCTCACCGTCGTCTTTGTGCCCCCGTTCTTCGTCGTCCTGCAGCGGATCGAAGAATTCTTCCGTAAGTCTCCCGCGTCGCGATCGCCCTGATGAAGCAAGAGAAAACCGCGCTCATGGTGAACCCCAGCCGGCTCGATCCCGCCCCTTTTCACTTGGATCGCGCGCCATTCGTCGAAGCATTTCCTGTTGAACGATATCATCCACGCCGCGCGTGACGACAACGAACTTCAATTGGAAGGGCTGGACGAAATTCCATAGGCCTTCGAGATTGGGGGCCTCCTGGGACCCAGCAAGACGCGGATGGAGACAATCGAGCATGACTTCATCTCGCTGAAGGGCGGTTCCCTTCTTGAGGCTTCTTTGATCACAATCCGAGGGATATTCGCCCTTCGATCTTCTCATCGGATCTTTGGTTGACCGTTGCGAACTGGCGGTCATTCATGTCGCTACAGCGATGTCAGCGAGTGCTGCTCGCCGGACCCAAGCGGGATCTGACAGTCTTGTCTATTTTATGTACAAGACTCATCCTTGACACTTTTTTAGGCTTGCCTTACCCCTTTAAACCAATTGGTAAAAAAATGGGGAACCGCCAATGTCCAGAGAGATCCTGATCTCCCGGCGCAGCATTCTTGCGTCGGGTCTTGCCCTGTGTGCATCGACTTTCATTCCCGCAGCGCGCGCTGCGGCACCGATCAAGGTGGCCGGTATTCACGGTTCGCCCGTTGAAAATGCTTGGAATTCTGTACTCCACAAGGCCCTGCAGGATGCGGCGGCTGAAGGGGCGATCGAATATGTCTTCTCCGAAGGCGTGTCCGGCACCGACTATCCGCGCGCCATGCGCGAATATGCCGAGCAGGGCGCTAAACTGATTATCGGCGAGACCTTCCCCGTCGAGAAACAGGCACGCGAAGTCGCGGTGGATTATCCCGACACAGCCTTTGTCATGGGCTCGAGCGGCCAGCAGTCGGGCGACAATTTCGGCGTTTTCGGCACCTGGAACTTCGACGGTGCCTATCTGGCCGGCATGCTGGCCGGCAAGATGACCAAGTCGAACGTCGTCGGCTCGGTCGGCGCCATGCCGATCCCGGAAGTCAACATGCTGATCAATGCCTTCGCCGCCGGCGTGAAGGCGGTCAATCCCGACGCCAAGCATCTCGTCACCTTCATCGGCACCTTCTTCGACCCGCCAAAGGCGCGCGAGGCTGGTCTTGCCCAGATCGATGCCGGTGCCGACATTCTCTTCGGCGAGCGCATCGGTACGGCCGATGCGGCCAAGGAGCGCGGCATCAAGTCGATCGGTTCGCTGATCGACTATACCCCGCGTTACCCGGAAACGGTCTTCGCCAACGCGCTGTGGAACTTCCGCCCGATCCTCAACGCTGCGATCGCGGACGTTGCCGCCGGCAAGCCGACCGGTCGCGACTACACCGCCTATGGCCTGATGAAGGAAGGCGGCAGCGACATCCTCTACGTCAAGGGTGTGGCGCCTGCCGATGCCGAAGCAGCGATGGAGGCCAAGCGGGCCGAGATCAAGGCCGGCACGTTTGAGGTTCCGAAGGTGATGGACGAGCCGAAGTAAGCCCGTCCATGCGTTCAGACGCAACGGATCTGGCAGAGGCGATCGGCTCGGGTCGCCTCTGCGCCGTCGAGGCCATGCAGGCGGCCCTGGCCTCTGCGGACCGATACCAGGACCTCGGCGCCATCGCCTATCTCGATGAAGAGCGGGGGCTGGAAGCGGCTCATGCTTTCGACGCCCTATCGATTGATGACCCTGAAAAGCGCGCGATGGCCTTCGGCGGTGTACCGACTTTGGCCAAGGATCTCGGCGGTCCATTCGCCGGCTTCCCGGTCGCGGCCGGCTCTCGGCTCATCGGGCGTCGCGGCGGTCAGGTCGATTCCGATCTTGCCGAACGGTTCCGCGCCACGGGCCTCTGTCTCTTTGGCCTGACCACCAGCCCCGAATTCGGTCTGTCGCTTGCAAGCGAACCAAAGATCGGCCCGATTGCCCGCAATCCGCTCGCCCCCGCTCTGTCCGCCGGTGGCTCGTCCGGCGGAGCGGCGGCAGCCGTTGCGGCGGGGATCGTGTCGATCGCCCATGCCACCGATGCCGGTGGCTCCATCCGGGTGCCGGCGGCCTGTTGTGGCTTGGTCGGTCTCAAACCCAGCCGTGGCCTGATGCCGGCCGGCCCGCATTTTGGCAATCACTTGGGCGGCATCGCGACTGAACTCGCCGTCTGCCGTTCGGTGCGCGATACGAGGGCCATTCTGGCTGCGCTTGCGGGTGATGCCTGCGGTCCCTTTCCACCGGTCGCGCTTGCGGAAGCGCCCACAGGGCGGATGCGCATCGGTGTCCTCACCGAGACCGGAGCCGACCATCCGACCCGGCTTGAGCGGTCTGCGGTGATCGAGGAGGCCGCGCGCCGCCTCGAAGGCGACGGCCATGTTCTGGTGCCGGTCGCTTTCAGTCAGATCGAAGCCATCGCTGCAATCAGCCGCCAGGCCTTCGTCGATATCGTCTGCATCAATCTCGCCGAGACGATCACGCGCTTCGATCTCGATGCCGCGCTGACCGAGCGCCTCACCCAGGCGGTGATCGAGCGGGGGCTTTCGTTGTCGGCCCGTAGCCTCTGGCAGAGCCTCAATGCCATGGTGCTGGTCAGCCGTGATCTGTGGCGGCTGTTCGATGGCCTGGACTGCCTGATTGCGCCGATGCTTGCCTCGGCACCACTGCCGATTGGCAGCTTTCCGAGCGATCATGCCGACACCGACCTGCATTTCGAGCGCATGGCAGCCTTTGCACCGCTGGCGGCGCTGGGCAATGCCTCCGGCTTCCCGGCGATCACGCTGCCATTTGGGGCTGACGAAGACGGGCTGCCCTTGCCGGTGCAGATGATCGCCCCGATGGGGGCGGATGCCTTCCTCTTGCGGCTCGCCGCGGTGCTGGAGCAGGATTGCCGTTGGCAGCATCGCTTTCCCGTCGCAGGATTGCACGCATGAACACACCCGTTCTCGAAATATCAGGTGTCAGCAAGCGTTTTGGCCAGACGCTCGCCAATGACGACATATCGCTCAGCCTCGGCAAAGGCGAAATTGTCGCCCTTCTCGGCGAAAACGGTGCCGGCAAGACGACACTGATGAGCATCCTGTTCGGCCACTATGTTCCGGATACCGGCCATGTGCGCGTCGATGGCCGCGACTTGGCGCCAGGCAAGCCGCGTGCCGCGATCCGTGCCGGCATCGGCATGGTCCACCAGCATTTCTCGCTCGCGCCGAACCTGACTGTCCTGGAGAATGTCACGACCGGAACCGAAAGCCTCTGGTCGCTCCGGTCTCGTCGGACGCAGGCCCGCGCCCGGTTGCTCTCGATCGCCGAACGCTTCGGCCTGAAGGTCGATCCGGATGCCCGCCTCGGCGATCTCTCGGTCGGCGAACAGCAACGGGTGGAGATCCTGAAGGCGCTCTATAACGATGCCCGGATTTTGGTGCTCGACGAGCCGACAGCCGTCCTGACCCAGATCGAGGCAGAGCGGCTCTTTGCAACGCTGAAGGACATGGCCGCTCAGGGCCTCTCGCTGATTTTCATATCGCACAAGCTGGACGAGGTGATGTCGACGGCTGACCGTATCGTGGTCCTGCGCGGTGGGCGGCATGTCGCTGAACGTCTGGCCGCTGAGACGAACAAGGCCGAGCTTGCCGAACTCATGGTCGGGCGCACCGTTACGCGGCCGGTGCGGGAGCCCTCCACGCCCGGCGATATCGTGCTTGAGGCCGCTGCCGTCACCGTCCGTGTCGGCGGGGTGGACCGGTTGAAGGCAATCGACTTCCGGCTGCGGGCCGGCGAAGTGCTCGGCATCATCGGTGTGTCCGGCAATGGTCAGGCGAACCTCGCCCAGCTGCTCTCCGGCACGCTGGCAAGGACCTCCGGTGACCTGCTGCTGTTCGGCGAGGCGGTCGGCGCTCTCTCGGTCGCTGATGTTGTGGCGCAGGGCATCGGCCGTATTCCCGAGGACCGCAACAAGGACGGCGTGATCGGTGAAATGGCGATCTGGGAAAATGTCGTGCTCGAACGCCTGGCGGATTTTTCCAGAAACGGTCTGGTGCAGCGCGCTGCCGGCAAGGCGCTTGCCCAGCGCGTGATCGACCAGTTCGACGTGCGTGGCGGCAGCCCGGCAAGCCGCATCCGGCTTTTGTCTGGCGGCAACATGCAGAAGCTGATCCTCGGCCGCAACCTGATCAACCGTCCGCGCATCCTGCTTGCGGCCCAACCGGCCCGCGGGCTCGACGAGGGGGCCGTGGCAGCCGTGCATGAACGCATCCTGGAGGCCCGGCGGCAGGGTACGGCTGTTCTGTTGATATCCGAGGATCTCGACGAGGTCATGGCGCTTGCCGATCGCATCCAGGCGATCGTTGGAGGACGGCTTTCGCCGCCGATCCCGGCAGAGGAAGCTTCGGCGCGCCGGCTTGGCCTGATGATGTCAGGTGAATGGGAAAAAGAGGTCGTCCATGCGGTTTGAGCGGCGTGAACATCGTTCGGTTGCGCTCGTTGTGGCGACACCACTGGTCGCCATTGTTGCGGCGCTGGCGATTGCCGGCATGCTGATTGCACTGGCGGGTGCGCCGGTCCTGGAGGCCTATTGGGGCATCGTCAAGGGCGCATTCGGCTCCCGGCTTTCAGCCACCGAGACGCTGACGCGGGCAACACCGCTGATTCTGACCGGGCTCGCAGCCGCTGTAGCCTTTCGGGCGCGCCTCTGGAATATCGGCGCTGAGGGGCAACTCTATCTCGGCGCGATCACGGTCGCTGCGGTCAGCTCGCAACTGATCGGTGACTGGCCGCCAGCCCTGCAGATCCCCGTGCTTCTGATCCTTGGTGCGGTGGCGGGCATGCTGCTCCTTCTCGCTCCGCTCTGGCTGCGCTTGCGCTTTTCGGTCGACGAGGTGGTCACGACCCTGCTCCTCAATTTCGTCGCCGTGCTTTTCGTCTCCATGCTCATCGACACGGTGCTAAAGGATCCCATGGCTTTCGGCTGGCCGCAGTCACAGCCGGTCGCCGAGGCTGGCATGCTGCCCAAGCTGCTGGCCCGCTCGCGGCTCAATCTCGGTCTCGTCATCGCGCTGGTGCTCGCCGCCATCCTTGCCTTCGTCCAGTCGCGCACCGTCTTTGGCATGCAGTCCCGGGCCGCGGGTCTCAATCCCCAGGCCGCGATCTTTGCCGGCGTCCCGCTCGGCCGCACCCTCGTTTCCGTCGCCTGCCTCTCCGGCGGACTTGCGGGGCTGGCCGGTGCTGTCGAGGTCATGGGCGTGACGGGCTATGTCACCACCGATCTGTCGCCAGGTTATGGCTATTCCGGCATCGTGGTCGCCATGCTCGCCAATCTCAGTCCGCTCGGCGTCGTACTTGCCTCACTCTTCACCGCCACGATGTTCGTTGGCGCCGACGGGATGAGCCGCAGCATGGGCATCCCGAGCTATATCGCCGACGTCATCGTCGCGCTGTCGCTGCTGACGATGCTGATCGCTGTCTTCTTTACCCAGTACAGGATCCGCCGATGAACGAGGTCGTCGATATCATCGCCTCTGCCGGTCTCTGGGGCGCGGTCCTCAGGATCGCAACACCGCTCATTCTCGGTACGCTCGGCGCGCTGCTCTGCGAGCGGGCAGGGGTGCTCAATCTTGGCATCGAGGGCATCATGACCTTCGGCGCGATGATCGGCTGGCTCGCCGTCTACAACGGCGCGGACCTGTGGACAGGCTTCCTCGTTGCGGCACTGTCCGGGGCCGTGTTCGGGCTCCTCCATTCGGTGCTGACGGTCACGCTTGGCCTCTCCCA
Source organism: Rhizobium sp. (assembly GCA_029865885.1). Classification (GTDB taxonomy): domain Bacteria; phylum Pseudomonadota; class Alphaproteobacteria; order Rhizobiales; family Rhizobiaceae; genus Allorhizobium. Next base: position 41,646 of record JARXAK010000217.1, read on the forward strand.
GCATGTTTGCGGCCTCGGGGTCACCCTCTTTGCCTCGAGCTTTGGCTACTATGTCTTCCGTCTGCTGGTACCCGTTGCCGGTACACCCCCGACCATCCAGCCCTTCCAGCCGATCTCGATCCCGGGCTTGAGCGACCTGCCTTTCGTCGGTCCCGCCTTCTTCGCCCAGACCCCGCCGACCTATCTCGCCATTCTGCTGGCGCTCATTCTTGCCTATATCGTCTTTCGCACACCGCTAGGCCTTGCGATCCGCATGACCGGTGAGAACCCGCATGCGGCCGAAGCCCAGGGTATCAATCCGATGGTGATCCGCTACGGCGCGGTCATGGTCGGCAGCGCGTTGATGGGTATGGCAGGAGCCTTCCTGACGCTCTCGGCCTTCAATAGCTTCTTCCCGACCATGGTGCAGGGCCGAGGCTGGATTTGCATCGCATTGGTGGTTTTCGCCTCGTGGCGGCCGGAGCGCGCCCTGCTCGGAGCCTTGCTCTTCGCCTTCTTCGACGGCTTTCAGCTGCGCTTGCAGACTTCGCTCGGCGGAACCGTGCCCTACCAACTCTTCCTGATGATCCCCTATGTCCTGTCGATTGTGGCACTCGCCGTCATGGCGCGGCGCGCCCGCGTTCCCCAGGCCCTGATGCAACCCTACCGGCGCGGCGAGCGCTGAAGCCAAGAGGTCTCCCATGTTCGATCTGATCGTGCGAAACGCCAATCTGCCTGACGGCCGCCAGGGTTTTGACATCGGGCTTGCCGGCGGGCGCATTACCGCTATCGAGAAGCGTATCCATGCCGTCGCCGGCGAGGAGATCGACGCGACCGGTCGCCTTGTCAGTCCGCCTTTCTGCGATCCGCATTTCCACATGGATGCGACGCTGTCGCTCGGTATGCCACGGATGAACATGTCCGGCACCCTGCTCGAAGGCATTGCGCTCTGGGGCGAATTGCGACCACTGCTGACGAAGGAGGCCCTGGTTGACCGCGCCCTGCGCTACTGTGATCTCGCCGTATCGCAGGGTCTGCTCTTCATCCGCAGCCATGTCGATACCTCTGATCCGCGGCTGGTCACGGCAGAAGCCCTGATTGAGGTGCGCGAGCGGGTGGCGCCCTATATCACTCTGCAGCTCGTGGCCTTCCCCCAGGATGGCTACTATCGTGCGGCCGAGGGTGCGAAATCGCTGGAGCGCGCGCTCGACATGGGGATCGACATTGTTGGCGGCATTCCGCATTTCGAACGCACCATGGATGAGGGACGGCTATCGCTTGAAGCGCTGTGCCGGATCGCGGCAGAGCGCGGCCTGCCGGTGGACATCCATTGCGACGAGACCGATGACCCGATGTCACGCCACATCGAGACGCTCGCCGCCGAAACCATCCGCTACGGTCTGCAGGGCCGGGTCGCTGGCTCGCATCTGACCTCAATGCATTCCATGGACAATTATTATGTCTCCAAGCTCATCCCGCTGATGGCCGAGGCGCAGATTAACGTCATCCCCAATCCGCTGATCAATATCATGCTGCAGGGCCGGCACGACACCTATCCCAAGCGGCGCGGACTTACCCGCGTGCGTGAACTCATGGCGGCCGGGCTCAATGTCTCCTTCGGCCAGGATTGCACCATGGACCCCTGGTATTCGATGGGCTCTGCCGACATGCTCGAAGTCGGCCATATGGCGATCCATGTGGCGCAGATGAGTGGCATCGAGGACAAGAAGCAGGTCTTCGACGCATTGACCATCAATTCGGCGAAAACCATGGGGCTCGACGGCTATGGCCTGGAGGTCGGCTGCAAGGCCGACCTGGTGATCCTGCAGGCCGCTGACGTGATCGAGGCGCTCAGGCTGAAGCCGACCCGGCTCTGCGTCGTCAAGGGTGGCAAGGTGATCTCGCGCAGTGCGCCACGCATCGGCGAACTCTTCCTGGCGGGGCGCCCCAACCGCATCGATTCTGGTCTCGACTATGTGCCGAAAACCTCATCTTGATTGGCTGTCGGTTTCCGACCAGAGCTTAACCGGCGCACTGTTTCAGTGAATAGCATTTAGACAGATCATGTTTTCGGACATGATCTGTCTGCACATCTTTTCGGTTGGCCGATCGTGTTGGCGCAGTGTTGGTTCGACTGTCGTTCCCCAGCGAACGGTAGGATCAAGGCCGATAGCCGTGTCGCGCGATGCCGGTCAATATCGAGCGTGCTCTCGGGCTTGAAGTGATGCACGTGTCAGAGGCGATGGTTTCGGCGGTTCATGCGCTGCGGCGGGCACATGGCGACAAGGATCGCAGCGGATCATTTGACCCGCTGCGATCCCCTTTCATCACGCATCCTTGAATACGTCCTCTCGTCCTCGCCGCATCGAGGGCGAGATGGCGACGATGAGGGCCATCATGCCGACTGCGAGGAGGGTGGCGGAAAGCGGCGACTGGACGAAGGTCAGCGGGTTGCCGTCCGAGATGATCAGCGACTGACGCAGTTTCTCTTCCAGCAAACGGCCGAGAACGAAGCCGAGGGCGAGGGGGGCGGCTTCGAAGTCCAGCTTGTAAAGCGCATAGCCGACGAAGCCGAAGAAGGCGGCCATTATGACCTGGGCGGCATCATTGGCGATCGAATAGAGGCCGATGCAGCAGAAGCAGACGATGGCGGGGAAGAGCAGGCGATAGGGAACGCGCAGCAGCTTCACCCAGAGCCCGATCAGCGGCAGGTTGATGATGACCAGCATCAGGTTGCCGATCCACATCGAAGCGACCAGACCCCAGAAGAGTTCCGGATTGCGCTCGATGACCTGCGGTCCCGGAACGATACCCTGGATCATCATCGCGCCGACCATCAGGGCCATGACCGCATTTGGCGGCAGGCCGAGAGTGAGGAGCGGGATGAAGGAGGTCTGCGCACCGGCATTGTTGGCGCTTTCCGGGCCTGCGACTGCTGCCGGGGCCCCATGGCCAAAGTCCTGCGGTCGCTTGGAAAGGCGCTTTTCCACCGCATAGCTGGCAAAGGGTCCGAGGATCGCACCGTTACCCGGCAAAACGCCAAGGATCGAGCCGAGGAACGTGCCGCGCAGGATCGGCGCGAGGTTCTCGCGCAGTTCGCGCAATGTCGGCCAGAGGCGACCGATCTGGTTGCGCACGACATCGCGCGTTTCGGGGTCGGCGAGGTTCTTGAAGATTTCGCCGAAGCCGAAGATGCCCATGGCCAGCACGACGAACTCGATGCCGTCATGCAGCATTTCGAGATCAAAGGTCATACGCTCACGGCCGGTTTCCATGTCGGCGCCGACGCAGGACAGAAGAATGCCGACAAGGATCATCGCGATTGCCTTGAGCAGCGAGCCGCGGGCCAGCACAACGGCGAAGACCAGGCCCATGATCATCAGCGAGAAATATTCGGCCGGGCCGAAGAGCAGACCCATGCGGGTCATCGGCACGCCCAGCGCTGCAATGACGATGGTGGCGACCGTGCCGGCGATGAACGAGCCGATCGCGGCAAGACCTAGGGCAAGACCGGCCTGGCCCTTCTGCGCCATCTTGTGGCCGTCGATTGCGGTGACAACGGCTGTTGCCTCGCCGGGAATGTTGACGAGGATCGCAGTGGTCGATCCGCCATATTGGGCGCCGTAATAGATGCCGGCGAGCATGATCAGCGATCCGGTCGGATCGAGTGACAGCGTCACCGGCAAGAGGATCGCGATCGTCGCGACCGGGCCGACCCCGGGCAGAACGCCGACCAGGGTGCCGATCAGGCAACCGATGAAGCAGAGCGCCACATTGTTGAGCGTGAGCGCCACGGACAGGCCGAGGCCCAGATTGGTGAAGACTTCGAACATCTCAGTATCCTAGCAGCCAGGGCGCCACGGGGACCGACAGGCCAAGCGCATAGCGGAACAATCCGATGCAGAAGGCGGTCAGCAGAACCGCGAAGACGAGCAGTTCGGGAAGGCGGGAATCACGCGCGGCGAGGCCGGAGGCGATGATGGCCAGCGGGCAGGCCACCGCCATCCCGAGGCTCGGGATGGCGATCGGCCCCAAGGGGTAACCGCGGATCGTGACGGCGAACAGGATGACACCGAGAACCACCGGGATCGTCTCGCGGATCGCCCAGTGACCGGTCGAAGGACCTGGATCCTTGAGGCTGAGGACAATCTGGAGAAGACCGAGGCCAAGGATCATGAGGGAGAGGATGCGAGGCATCAGCCCTGATCCCACGCCGTCGCTCGTCATGAAGGGGAGGTCTGCACCGCCCCAGAGGCCCAGTCCGCCAAGGGCCACCAGGACGAGGCCGGCAATCCTCTCCCTCCCCTGCCAGCCGTTTGCGGCTGGCGGTTCGTTATTCGTCGTCACGTCCTGCATCTTATTCGACCTTGATGTCGGCGGCCTTGACCACCTCACCCCAACGGGCGCGCTCCTTGGCCATGAAGTCGGCGAAGGCCTGGGCACCCATGCTGGACGCAACCGCGCCATCATTCTTCAGCTTGCCCAGCACCTCGGCATCGCCCAGCGTCTCGGCGGTTGCCGTTTCGAGCTTCGCCTTGACCTCTGCCGGCATGCCTTTGGGGCCGACGAGACCATACCAGGCGGATGCTGTGTAGCCGGCCAGACCGGCTTCGATGGCCGTCGGAACATCAGGGAGCGTTTCGAAGCGCTTGTCGCCAGTGACGGCAAGCGCCTTCAGCGTGCCGCTTTCGATCAGGCCGATGGCGGATGGAATGGTGGTGACCATGAAATCGATATGGCCGCCGACGAGATCGTTCACCGCCGGGCCAGCACCCTTGTAGGGAACATGCTTGACCTTGATGCCGGCCGTCTGACCGAGAAGCAAGGCGCCGAGATGGCTTGCCGAAGCATTTCCGGCCGAGCCGTAGACGAGTTCCTTGGACTTCGCAGCCTCGATCAGTTCGCCGAGCGAGTTGACCTGCAGACGCGGTCCAACGACCACGACCAGCGACGCATCAGCGATCATCGCGATCGGGTCGAGCGCTTCAGCCGGATCGGCCTTGAGCTTGAAGATATGCGGATTGACGACCATCGGACCCTGGTTGCCGATGAGCAACGTGTAGCCATCGGGATCTGCGGAGGCTGCCACCTCGGTGCCGATATTGGCAGCTGCGCCGGGGCGGTTTTCGACGATCACCCGGCCATCAAGCGCCTTTTCGAGGCGTGCCGCAAAGACACGGGCGATTGCGTCGGTACCGCCACCGGCGGCGTAGGATACGACCAGTGTGATCGGCTTGGATGGATAGGCGTCCTGGGCAAGGCCGGAGCCTGCGACGGAAAAGGCAAGCGCCGTGCTGCACAGGGAAAGCACAAGGCGGCGGGTCATTGTCATGGGCATTTCTGATCTCCTCCCGAGTCAAGTATGGCATTCACTTCGAGGCGACGCGATAGTCTGCAACCATCGGATCGCGTTTGCGGACGAGTGCCGCGCCTTCAAACAGCCGTCGGGTGGTTCTCATCACCGAAACCGTGGGGCTGTTGTCTCCCTGGGCCTTCTCGATGCGCACGCGCAGAAGGCCTGTGGGGTGTTCCCAAGCCAGGGACACTGGCAAGGTCATGTTTGGAAAGTGCTCCCCGACCAGGCTTGTCGGAATGGTGGCGGCAAGCCCGAGGCTGACCGCACCTGTGGTGGCAAGCGCCGTATGGCAGCTCGCAGGCGTGAAGTAACGGACCGCGAGATCGCCGTTACCCTGCGGTGCGCCGATCAACAGCGGCTTTGGCAGCACGGACTGGCTGACGTCGCCGAGCCCCATCATGCGACCCGCCTCGCGTCTCACGGTTTCGAGCCGTGTCATGAAAGCGCTGTCGCTATCCAGGGACGCTGCCGGTTCGGACCCGGTGAAGCCGAAATCCGAGGCGCGCAGTACCACCAGCGGCGTTGCACCGTCGACCAGGGTCGCATCGACGTCCAGCACGCGGTCGACTGCATTGCCGGTCGGCAGCAGCTTGCCTGTCTTGGCACCGATCGCATTGCGGAAGGCGAGGTAGACAGGCGCCGCAGTGCCTGGAACGCCGTCGATCTGCGCTTCGCCCTGATAGACCATCTGGCCCTCCGGGGTGCGCACGCGCGCCTCGATGATCTTGCCGGTATTGACGTTGTGGACCCGAATGAGCGTCTCGCCGACTTCAGCCGCAATCAGCCCGGCCTCTATGGCGAAGGGGCCGACAGCCGAAAGCATGTTGCCGCAATTGGGGGCCGTATCGACGGACTTCTCCAGAACTTTCACCTGAGCGAAGAGATAATCGACGTCCGCTTCCGGGTGAGACGACGGCCCGACGATTGCCACCTTGCTGCTCAGCGGATTGCCGCCGCCGATTCCGTCGATCTGCAACGGGTGACCAGAGCCCATGATTTCCAGGAGAAGACGATCACGCTCCACCGGATCCACCGGAAGGTCGCGGGACAGGAAAAACGGTCCCTTCGACGTTCCGCCGCGCATCATGACGCAGGGTATCCTGATCAGGTCGTCCATTCGGTATCATCCTCCAGGCCGGTCTCTGCCGGCTGCGAGGGGAGAGTTCTCACGTCAGAAATCAGTTGTGAAATGCAAAGAATTACGTGATTATTCCGAAATGCGGAATAATTTCGAATTTCTCGACCTGAAGGCGTTTCTCGCTGTCCTCGATCTGGGCTCGTTCAATGAAGCCGCCCGGCAGCTCAATTTATCACAACCTGCGCTTTCAAGGCGCATCAAGGGATTGGAAGAGGCCGTCGGCGCGCAGCTCATTGAGAGAACGACGCGACATGTGGCTCCGACCCAGATCGGACGCGAGCTTTTGCCACTCGTTCGGCGACTTGTAGATGAATTCGAGGATTCTATCCTCTCGATCAGCGATCTCGGTGGCCGACATCGTGCGCAGGTGACGATCGCCTCTGTCCCAACCGCCGCCTTCTACTTTCTCCCCAGGGTTGTGCAGTCTTTCAACGAAAAATTCCCCGGAATTCGATTTCGGATTCTCGATTTGTCGGCAAACGAGGGTCTCGACGCTGTCGCGAATGGCGAAGTCGAGTTCGGCATCAACATCACCGGTGCTGCACGCGCCGACCTGAACTTTACCCCCTTGATCGAGGATCCTTTCGTGCTTGCCTGCCGGCGAGACCATCCGCTCGCCAATGCTAAATCGCTGACCTGGGCGGATCTGGCGGGTCATCCGCTGATCGGCGTCAGTAAGACCAGTGGCAACCGTGCCGTCCTCGATCGGGCGTTGACGACCGCTCAGGTGCAGCTCAACTGGTTCTATGAGGTCAATCACCTTTCGACCTCTCTCGGTCTGGTTGAGGCGGGTCTTGGGATCTCCGTGATGCCGAAACTCGCGACGCCACAGCTGGAGCATCCCGTCATTGCCACCGTGCCGCTGACGGGGCCTCCGGTCAGCCGCACGATCGGTCTTGTTGAGCGCCGCGGCGGTCGCCTCTCGCCGGCAGCAATCCGCTTCCGGGAAATGCTCATCCAGGAATGGACGGATTGCTGATGCGAAGTGAGACGGCACATGGTCGCCTGGCTTGCGCGGGAGCCGCACTCTGCATAGGCCGAATCCATGTCGGCCATACCAATCGACGGCAGCATGAAATTGCGCGCAAAGCCCAGTGCCTCAAACCAGTCGAGTGGTGGTTCTTGGCTTGGAACACGGAGATAAAGGCCGGCCACAAGGGTCCCGTGCCGCCAGAGGGAGCGCGGGAAAATGAGCCCGTCAGATGCCTGCGACGGCGTCTTGCAGCAGGGAGCGTACCTGCCCGGCGACTGTCTTGAGGTGCGGATTGTCGATCGCCTGCATCGAAGCGACGGGGTCGATGGCGCTGACCATGATGGCCCCACCTTCAAGCGATCGCACGATCACGTTGCAGGGCAGCATGGCGCCGACCCTGGGTTCGATCTTCATGGCTTCAAGAGCCATCATCGGATTGCAGGCACCAAGAATGAGATAGTCCGCCACATCGATGTCGAGCTTTTTCTTCATCGTCGCTCGCACGTCGATTTCTGTGAGCACACCGAACCCCTTCGTCGCGAGAGCCGACTTCGTAGCTGCGACCACCTCGTCGAAAGGCATGCCCTTGATCGTCTTGTCGAGTGTATAGGTCATAGTTTCACTCCAATGCGACCGGCGCGTGCCGATCCTGTTGCCGGTGTGGGACCCACACCGAAGCATATCCTCTGAGCGTCGCGTACTTAGAGCATGTCTGGCGAAAACCGGATCGCTGTACTGCTCTATCTCCTTGTTTTCACGCAGTCCGGACGCAAAACCGTTGACGCATTTTTGCTGGACGTGCTCTAGACGGCGGTTCCCACCAGGGCGCCGATGCCGGCCGTCAGCGCCATGGCAAAGGCACCCCAGAAGGTGACCCGGATCGTAGCCTTCAGCATGTTCGCCCCGCCGGCCTTGGCGCCGATGGCACCAAGCAGCGCGAGAAACAGCAGTGACGCCGCAGAGACGAACAGCACGAGCTGGTTGACCGGCGCCAGCCACACCATGGCAAGCGGCATCAGGGCACCGACGGCAAAGGTTAGCGCCGATGTCAGGGCGGCAACAATCGGTCGCGCGGTGGTGATCTCGGAGATGCCGAGTTCTTCGCGGGCATGCGCCTCAAGCGGATCCTTCTGCATCAATTGCTCGGCCACGCGCCGGGCCAGCTCGATATCGACGCCGCGCGCGGCGTAAAGCTGCGCCAGTTCTTCGCGCTCCAGATCGGGCTGGCTCTCGAGTTCAAGCCGTTCGCGGGCGAGATCGGCCTGTTCGGTGTCCGCCTGCGAACTCACGGACACATATTCCCCCGCCGCCATCGACATGGCTCCGGCCACCAGTCCGGCGATGCCGGCAATCAGGATCTCGGAACTTCCCGCCGCAGAGGCTGCGACGCCGACAATTAGGCTTGCAGTCGACACGATGCCGTCATTTGCGCCGAGGACGGCGGCACGCAGCCATCCGATGCGGGACACGAGATGCGTTTCGCTGTGAAGGCTCCTCATGACGCTCTCCGGATGACGCCGTTGAGGCGGGTACCAAGAGCGACGGTGTTGGAGATCGTGCCGTATTTGCGGACGTTCTTGTGCAAGAGATCGAGGCGCTGATCGGCCTCATCGGTATCGACCACAAGCTCGTAGTCGATGGAGACGATACGCGGCGGATCATCCTGCCGGACGGCATGCAGGAACACCTCGACGCCATCGAGAGAGAAAGCGAGGAGCGGAATCACGCGTTCGATCCCCTTGATCATGCAGGCCGCGATGGACGCCAGCAGCAGTTCAGCCGGATTGAAAGCATCGACCGGACCGGTCAGTCCTGTGGCAAGCCTGACCTGCGCAGACTCGGTGCGCGCTACGCTCTCCCCGGGATCGATCCGTCGTGCCGAGACCCTGTATTCGAGCATAGCAAGCCCTCCATGAGGCAGCCCTCTTAGAAGACCACGAGACACACACTATCATCTGATCCGCTCCGGGACTTGATCGGCGTCAAGTGATCAGAAGAATATTGCAGACCAGCCTTGCGATGCCGGGCTTGCAAGGGCTGGGTGGTCGAGAAGAACAGGTGTGGCTATCGTCTTGGTGGGCACGCTCCCGCTGAGCCGGCGGATCATCCCGATTGCTGTGGCCAAATGGAACAACGAGGCGTAGTGTTTTTTTGGCATGCGGGCTTGGGATCGATGGGATCGCCCGTCTTGCAATCGAGGGAAAGCCGATGCAGCAGTTCGGGGACCCCGGTGATGCGAAAAGGCTGGCGCTCGCCATTGTCGAAAGCATTCCTGAGCCCTTTGTCGTTCTCGACAACCATCTGCGGCTGGTTGCTGCCAACGGCGCCTTCTTTGAGACATTCGAAATCGATCCGGCACGTTCGCACGGCATCAGCCTGTTTGATCTGGACGAGCGGCAATGGGATCTCCCGGTGCTTCGCCAGCGTCTAGCCGCAGCCATCCCGGATCACCCCGAGATATCGGCGTTCGAATTCGACAGGGACGTTGCAAAGATCGGGCGCCGCACACTCCTTATGTCGGCGCGAACCGTTGACTACGGGGGATCATCGGCCCCGAACACGCTGCTCGCGTTTCGCGACATCACCGAGGCAAGGCGGGCCGAGGCGGAGAAACAGGCACTGCTGGACCGCACCGAGGAATTGCTCGCCCAGCAACGCGTTCTCTTTCAGGAGATGCAGCACCGGGTGGCCAACAGCCTGCAGATCATCGCCAGCATTCTGATGCTGAAGGCACGCGCCGTAACCTCCGAGGAAAGCCGTCGCCATCTCGAAGACGCCCACCAGCGCGTGATGTCAGTCGCCACGGTGCAGAACTACCTGCACCTGACGGATGGCGTCGACGAAATCGAGGTCTCAGCCTACCTGAAGAAGCTGTGTGATGGCCTTGCGAAGTCCATCATTGTGGACAGTCGGCCGATTGTCATCGACCTGCACGCGACCGAAAGCACGATCCCGTCCCGCAATGCCATCAGTATCGGTCTGATCGTGACCGAACTCGTCATCAACGCCATTAAATATGCCGTCCCGGTGTCTACGGGGTCTGAACGGGTCCTTGTCAGTTACGAGACACGCGACACGGACTGGCGCCTGGTCGTCTCTGACAACGGTGTCGGTCACAGCGTGACCGAGAAGCCGGCTCAGCCCGGATCTGGTCTGGGATCTTTGATCATCGAGGCTCTGGCGAAACAGCTCGATGCGCGGGTCCAGATTGCATCCAGCGACAAGGGCATGAGTGTCACCGTGGCCCATGCGACGTTCCATTCGACCATGAGCACCGCAGCCTGAGGCTTTGCCTGCTGGACGGTGGGGTGACGCTGGCAACCTACTCCATCCTCAAAGCGGGGATGGATCGGAACGCCGACGCGCCTCAGCCGTTGCGATCAATAGATTGGTTTGGCGACATTGCAGAAAGACGGTGGCATGAAGATTCGCGCAGGGTTTTACATCGAATACGAGTGTCAGAACGAGACGCCGATGCTGCTCGTCCTCAAGGTTCATCCATCGAGGGAACGGGACCTTTGCAGCGAGCAAACCCTCTCCTTCAACCGCATGATCCCCCAGCGCGATTATCTCGATGCCTATGGCAATGCCTGCAGCCGGATACTGGCACCTCCGGGCAGAACGATGATCTCGACCCAATTCGACGTGAGCGACAGCGGCTTGGCGGAATTCCTGCCCGAACAGGCCGTTCAGCTTCCAATTCAGGACTTGCCCGACGATGTCCTGGTTTTCCTCCTGGGCAGCCGCTACTGCGACACCGACCGTCTGGCCGATTTTGCCTGGAAGCAGTTTTCTGCGACACCTCTGGGCTGGCCGCGGGTGAAGGCCATCCTCGACTTCGTTCATGGCCATCTCGTCTTTGATTATGACCGGGCCGACCGGATGCGCACGGCTCATGGCGGCTTCATCGACAGGACAGGCGTCTGCCGCGATTTTGCGCATCTCACCATCACGCTCTGCCGATGCCTGAACATACCCGCCCGCTATTGTACCGGTTATCTCGGTGATATCGGCGTGCCGAAAGATCCCCATCCCATGGATTTCAGTGCGTGGTGCGAAGTCTATCTTGGCGGTCGCTGGTGGACCGTCGATGCACGCCACAATGTCCGGCGTATCGGGCGCATCCTGATGGCGAGGGGACGCGATGCCACAGATGTCGCGCTTTCGACGGCCTTCGGCCCCGCTACGCTGACACATTTCGAAGTTGTCACGGAGGAAATCGACTGATGGTCATCCAGCAGTCGGGTTCGGTGGGCGCAGACATCAAACGATCGAAGTCATCGCGACGCGAAGGCGATAGAAGGAAGGCACCAAAATGACCATCCAGAGAGCAAGCTTCTACGTGCTCCTTCTGATCGTGACGGTCGCCTTCGTGTGGCTTCTCATTCCCTATTACACAGCGGTGTTGTGGGCCATCATCCTGGCGATCCTGTTCTTTCCCGTGCACCGGCGACTGGAACGGCTTCTGGGAGGTCGCGCAACGATCGCAGCACTTTTGACTTTGCTCCTGTGCATCTGCCTCGTCATCCTGCCGGCGCTCGGCATCCTGGCGTCCCTCATTCAGGAAGGGACGAGCCTTTATCAGCGTATCAGCAGCAATGAGATCGACCTGCACACGCATCTTCTGCGTTTGCAGGCCCTGCTTCCCGCATTCCTCGACAACTGGCTGACCGCGCTGAAACTCGACGGCTTTGCCGAATTGTGGGCAAGGCTCTCTTCCGGCTTTATGGAGGCTGGGCAGTCGATTGCCGGCGGGGTGTTGAGCTTCGGACAGAACACGCTGCAATTTTTCATCAGCATGGGGCTGATGCTCTATCTCCTGTTTTTCCTGTTCCGGGACGGCGCATCTCTTGGAAAGACCTTGCGTCACTCCATTCCGCTCAGCGACGATTATACGCGCCAGTTCGTCGACAAATTTGCGGCCGTTGTCCGCGCCACTGTTAGGGGCAATGTCATTATCGCGATCATCCAGGGCGTGATCGGCGGCGTGACCTTCTGGGCCCTGGGGATAGAGGCGGCACTCCTCTGGGGTGTCGTCATGACTTTTCTGTCGATGCTGCCGGCCATCGGTGCCGCGATCGTCTGGATACCGGCCGCCATCTGGCTGTTTCTCGTCGGCGCGTGGATCAAGGGTATCCTGATGGTGGTCATCGGCGCCTTCGTCATCGGTCTGATCGACAACCTTCTTCGCCCTCCGCTGGTGGGGCAGGGCGCGAGACTGCCCGATTATGTCGTCCTGATTTCGACGGTCGGCGGCATCTCACTCTTCGGCCTCAGCGGCTTTGTCATTGGCCCTCTGATTGCTGCACTTTTCATTTCCGCATGGTCGCTGTTCACGCAGCAGCAGCATCAAGTGCCCGTACCAGCGTCGGTTGGGAAGGACGTGAAGAAGAAAGAGAATTGAGCCACCTTTCACAAGGTTTCAAACCCAGTATCATTCAGGACATCGCTACCCGCACCGGCATGGCGGTGAAAATGATCTCGCCCGCCACCGTTCAAGAATGAGACCGTCTAGTTTCGGGTACAGTTTTCGCCGACCTGAAGGTCCAGTTTTGTCAATCGCCTCAAGGCTAGCGCTTTGGTCCTCTGGTCTGCTCTCGCACATACGTGTCAGTCGGCGACAACAAGATTTCTTGCGGCGCTTGAAAATCGGCATAGGCCGCTTCAAGAAAAGAGGGGTGGCTTCGGGCCGCAATTCGTTCTGGAAGACTGACGATTACGATGTGACCTCTCGTCCCAAGCGTGACGGAAACAGGGCCTGGCTCTGACCTACGGCCACCGCTGGATTCACGCAATGGAGATACCGTGGCGGATACTGACACGTCGGCGATATCGAACCGGTCCGCAATACATGCGCCAAAACGCGTCTGCCTGCTGGGCGCCACCGGCACGATCGGTCGCGCGACATGTGCAGCGCTCGTACGGCGCGGGTATGAGGTGGTTTGTTTTGTCCGGCCGCCCGCTGGTGTCGGTGGAGCTGGGATGCCGACGACACCCCCTCCGGTGTTGGATGGTGCATCCGTCCGGATCGTGGATATCTCCGATCCGGCATCGTTGGATCGCGATGGGTTTTCCAACGGCAGATTCGACGCCGTGGTTTCGTGCATGGCCTCGCGCACCGGAACGCCGAAAGATGCCTGGGCCGTCGACCATCGCGCGCAGCTGAAAGTGCTGGAAGCGGCGCAGCGTGCAGGCGTTGGCCACTTCGTCCTGTTGTCTGCAATCTGTGTGCAGAAGCCGCTCCTCGCCTTTCAACACGCAAAGCTGGCGTTTGAATCCGCACTTATCGCATCCGGTCTGCGCTATTCGATCGTGCGACCGACCGCCTTCTTCAAATCCCTGTCCGGCCAGATCGAGCGCGTCCGCAACGGTCGCCCGTTCCTGATTTTCGGGGATGGCACACTGACATCCTGCAAGCCCATCAGCGATGGCGATGTGGGAGACTATCTTGCCCTTTGCCTGGAAGACCCCCGCTTAACGAACCGCATCTTGCCCATCGGTGGACCGGGCGAGGCGATTACACCGCGCCAGCAGGGGGAAGCACTTTTCCAACTTCTCGGGCGCCAGCCAAAGTTTCGATCCGTTCCAGTCGCCCTGCTGGACGTCGTTATTGGTGGGCTCGGAACCCTTGGTCGGTTCATGCCGTCTCTCAGCGAGAAGGCGGAGCTGGCAAGGATCGGCCGCTACTACGCAACCGAATCCATGCTGGTGCTCAATCCGCAAACAGGGCGATACGATGCGGATGCCACGCCTTCAACAGGGGCCGAGACTTTGTTCGACTTCTATCGCACTGTTCTGACCGGCGGCGCCCTGCCAGACAGGGGAGACCACGCCGTCTTCTAACGTCCTATGGATGTTTTTCTCTGGATCTTGCAATTTCAGATAAGCAAACCCATATGAAAGTCAGTGGCAGCCATCGAACGGGCACTGCCACTTTCTGGGCGGCACTCACCCTGGCCCCAACAAAGGAGGACGACATGTCTTCCGACATCCACCAGCCGATCGACAGCTTCGACCCTAGCATCATGAGGACTGCGCGCCGGTATGCCGGATTTGGGTCCGAAAAGCCTCTGGGCGAGCTGGGCTGCGGCGCGGCGCGGCGACAGACCCGCGTCGAGGTTATGAGGCCGTGACCCTTGCCTTCCCCAACCCGACCCGCGCCTATGACGAGACCCGCGGTCTGATCCGCTTCATCGGGCATGACGGCCTCAATCAGGTTCTTTTTCTGTTGCCCGTTGCCGTGTTCGATCGGGCTGGGACAAGCAGCCGCAAGGAACGGGATTACCTCCTGGCATTCGACCGATTGCGGGAGCGTATCCTGGCTGCGGCGCGAGACGCCTACCAGTCGAGGCGCCGGCACACGATTGAATTGGATCTCGATGCTTTCGGGTCGTCACTCCAGTCGGCCTGACCTTCGCCCATCTGGAGTATGCCGCGCAAACGTGAGCAGCGGTTTTGCGACAACGACATGCGTCAAAACAAAGACTTAAAGCGTGACGAGCGGATCTGAACGATCGCGATACGCTCTAGACGCGCGATGAATACCCAAGAGGAAAAGCGCATGCCAGATCACAGGCAATTCATATTGGTGGTTCAGCCACGCGTCCTGGCGCCATGCTGATCCCGAACCGGCCAGAAGCCGAGCGAAAAGCATCCGACCACGCGCTGCTCCGTATTCTGCTGCGTCGCTCGGCATACACGAGCGCCGACCTCCTGGCCCAGGCCGGCCCTGACTACGAGAGAGAGCTCGTCATCATCAAACGTCTGCGCAAGGGCATGATCATGGGCGCTCCGCAGTTGGCCGACTGGGAGAATGCGATCGCCAGCGAAACCTCGGCCTTGTTGCGCTGGGAAAATGAGGGCGGAAGCCTCGCAGAGATTGAACCTCCAGGGAGACACGTCTGATGGACACTTCGGACAAGGTGGTTGTCCTGGCGGATATCCGAAAGAAGAGGGCTGCTTCGGCGTCCCTCCGTCCCAATGTCTTCGAGATCCGGACCGGTGCTGGAAAACGACCCGACTGCAGCATCCACGCCTTCACCGCTGCAACGTCCATGACACCGCCGAAGGCGGTCTGACGGATGCTTGATCTTCGTGCCGACTGCCACCCGATCCTTGAAGACCGGAACATTTACCCCAGAAAGGGAGTTCTCCATGTTTACGCGAACGAAGAGCAGAACCGTCCATTTTGACGCTCCTTTCACCCTCTCGGGACTTGACGGTGGTCCTTATCCGGCGGGCGACTACCAGGTGCAGGACGAAGAAGAGCAGATAACAGGGATTTCCTGGCTCGCTTATCGGCGCGTGGCAACCACGATTGAAGTCGCTGCGGGCAAGAAGAAGAGCCTGATCGACATAGACCCCTTGGAGCTGGATGCAGCTCTCGAAAAGGACAGGGGTCTGTCGGCGCAGCGAACCTGACAAGCGCTCATACCATCGCCCCAAGCGGGGGCGCCGCAAGCCCATCGCAACCAGTATCGGAGAAACACCATGCCTTCTCATCGTTTCACCATCGGACAAATGGTCCGTCTCGTGACCACCAAGGGTCTCTCGCCGGCGGCAGCCGTCACCTACACCGTCGCGGCTCCCATGCCGGCTTACCAGAACAGCCCGCAATATCGGCTCTGGAACGCCGAACTGCACCAGGGCCGTGTCGCGCTGGAGCGTGATCTTGAGGCTGTTCTGAACACATAAAGCCGCGCCGATGGGAGAACCTTCGGCCACCTCCGGAGGCGCCGTTCAGCTGCGTCATCTGTGCAAAGACTTCGCCACCTTGTTCTGAAGGGAAAGCTCAATGACAAAGCCAACGCGTATCGCCTTGATCGGCAACTCCCCGCCCCGCCAGTGCGGCATCGCCACCTTCACAGGCGATCTCTCCCGGGCAATGTCCGGAACGACCGGCGAGGTGCAAACGAGCATCGTCGCCGTGACGGATGACAAGCAATCCTATGCCTATCCGGCTGATGTGATCTTCGAAATCCGCGAGGGTGAAGTCGAGGACTACATCACAGCAGCGCGGATCCTCAACGAGGGCCAGTTCGACGCGGTGTCGCTCCAGCATGAATTCGGCATCTTCGGTGGTCCCGACGGCGAGTTCATCCTCATGCTCCTGGCAAATCTGCGGATTCCGGTGGTCACGACCTGCCACACCATCCTCGCCGAACCAACGCCGTCGCAACTGCGCGTGCTGCAGAAGGTGACTGCGCATTCCAGTCGCGTCGTGGCCATGGCGGAGAAGGGGCGCACCATGCTGACGGAGGTCTATGGGGTGTCTCCCCAGAAGATCGACGTCATTGCCCATGGCATACCCGACCGCCCCTTTCACGATCCAGATGTTGCCAAGGTAAAGCGGGGCTATGCGGGCCGGCCGCTGATCCTGACATTCGGCCTTCTCTCCCCCAACAAGGGGATCGAGGTGGTCATCGATGCCATGCCCGCGATCCTCGAGCAGAACACGGAAACCGTATACATAGTGCTGGGCGCGACGCACCCGACTTTGTTGCGCAGCCAAGGCGAGGCCTATCGCGACAGCCTGCGGCAGCGCACCGAGCGGCTGGGTGTCGGCAATGCTGTGCAGTTTCTCAACCGTTTCGTGGATCTGCCGACACTTCTGGATTTCATTGCCATGTGCGATGTCTATGTGACGCCGTATCTCGATGAGGCGCAGATGACGTCGGGCACGCTCGCCTACAGCTTCGGCATGGGCAGCGCTGTGGTTTCAACGCCCTATTGGCATGCGCGCGACCTTCTTGCAGATGGTCGAGGCATGCTCGTTCCCTTCGGCGATGCGCCGGCCACTGGCAAGGCGATCGCGGCTCTGCTCGGCGATGACGATGCACGGATGTCCATGCGCAGGCGGGCCTATGATGCCGGGCGCTCGATGATCTGGTCTCATGTCGCGGCACTCTATCTCGACAGCATGACCAGGGCACGCGAAGCCGCGCGGCCGCGACTCGTCAGCGACCTTGTCTCCCTGCGAATGAAGCGTCCGCCGCAGCAGACGGGCCTCAAGCTGGGGCATTTCCAGGCGATGTGCGACGACACGGGCATCGTGCAGCACGCCGTCTTCTCCGTTCCCGACAGGTCGCATGGCTACTGCGTCGATGACAATGCCCGTGCGCTCTTGCTCTCCTCCTTGCTGTCATCGGCCGGTGAGGTGGGCATAGCGGACCGCATGACGGCATCCTTCGCAGCTTTCGTTGAACATGCATGGAACCCGGATACGGGCCGCTTCCGCAATTTCATGAGCTTCGATCGTCGCTGGCTCGAAGATGAAGGCTCAGAAGACAGTCACGGACGAACCCTCTGGGCGCTGGGTGCCTGCATGCTTTTCGACACCGATGTGCCACGCCGCCGCTGGGCAAGCGCGCTCTTCGCCCGCGCCATGTCGGTGACGCTGACCTTCAGTTCCCCGCGCGCCTGGGCCTTCACCCTTCTCGGTCTCGACGCCTATTGCCGGACAAACCCGCAAGACACCCATGGCCGCCTCTTGCGTACGCAGCTTGCCGAGAAGCTGATGGACCTGGAACGTCGCGTATCCCGTGGGCCGCGCCGCTGGTTCGAGGAGGGGCTCTCTTACGAAAACGCGCGGTTGAGCCAAGCCCTTATCACAACGGGCCAGGCGACCGGTGTGTCTGAATTCGTCGAGGCCGGCGTTGCGACGCTCTCCTGGCTGATGACCCAGCAAACCGCTCCAGCCGGACATTTCCGCGCCATCGGAACCGACGGCTTTTTTGAGATCGGTCAGGCACCCAGGCTGTTTGACCAGCAACCGGTCGAGGCGACGGCAACCATTGCAGCCTGCCTCGCAGCTTATGGGGCAACCAGCGACAGAACCTGGATCCAGGCCGCCAACAAAGCCTTCAGCTGGTTCACGGGCAGCAACGACCATGGTGTTTCTCTCGTGGACCGGGAAACCGGCAGTTGCCGCGACGGCCTGCACGCCGACCGACCCAACGAGAACCGAGGCGCGGAATCCGTCCTTTGTTACCTGATCTCCTGCGTCGAGATCGGTCGCGCCAACCAGATGCTGCACCCCGTGCTTCCAAGGATCGGCGTCAGGCAATTGTCCTGAGCCGCCCCTCCATGCCCAGAACCCCAGAAGGGATCATCCTTGCCCCATTCCAGCCTTCTCAATCGGCAGGCCCTCTATCTGAAACCTGATCCTACACGGGTCATTGTTCGTCCGTTCAAACCATCGACCGAACCGCGACATCTTAAACCGCGCGACAAGACGAGGGCGAACGAAATCGTCGATCGCGTCCTGTCCCTCGACCCGGCGGCGACCGCCAACCAGTTGCGCGACATTCTTGCCAATTTCGATGGCCGACACCGCAATCTGCTACGGCAGTTCGAGTTTCGGGCGGATGCGATGGAGGATGCGTTCCAGCACCATCAGCCCTTTAGCCAGCAGCAGCGCCAGTTGGTCGGGGCCTACTTCATGAACGAGTATTCGTTCGAGTCCGCAGCCCTGTTCAATCCGAGCATCGTGCCGCATCCGGACCAGTCCGGTGTCGCGGACGGCAGCCGACGGATAATCCTCAGTTTGAGGGCGGTGGGTGAGGGACACATCTCGTCGCTGACCTTCCGCTCCGGCGTGCTCGACTCCAGGGGCGCGTTGACCATTGATGCCCCCACACGACTGGCTGGCCTCCCGGATATCCATGCGAGTGACGGTCTGGCGCCTGCAGGCTGCATCGGACTGAGTTTCAAGGCCGAAAGCGATCTGAGCGAGCGGGTGATTTTTCCCGTCACCGAGGCCCAATCCAATGGCATTGAAGATGCCCGGTTCGTCGCCTTCGAGGACGCAGGCAAGACGACCTACTTCGCGACCTATACTGCCTATAGCGGGGGGTCGATCCGCTCGGAGCTTCTTGAAACCAGCGATTTCCTGAACTTTACCCTGACCCCTCTCAGAGGACCTGCCGCCCGCAATAAGGGCATGGCGCTATTCCCCCGGCGCATCGACGGGCGCTATGCGATGATCGCTCGCCAGGACAGCGAAAACCTCTTCCTGCTCTATTCGGACGACCTGCTTCACTGGGAGGAGGGCCAGCTCTTGATAAAGCCGGAATTTGCATGGCAATTCGTCCAGATTGGCAACTGCGGCTCGCCCGTCGAGATTGATGAAGGCTGGCTTCTGTTTACCCATGGGGTCGGGCCGATGCGGCGCTATGCCATCGGCGTGACCCTGCTCGACAAACACGACCCCAGTATCATCCTGTCACGCACGGTCGAACCGCTGTTGCAGCCCGAGCCGACAGAGCGGGAGGGCTATGTACCGAATGTCGTCTATTCCTGCGGCGCGATGCGGCACGGCGATCTGATCGCTCTGCCTTATGCTGTCTCGGACACATACTCCAACTTTACCACGATCAAGATCAGCAGGCTTCTGGAGACGATGCGTCCGACGGGCGTCATATCGTGAGGGTGGTGGAAAAACCGTTGGCGTCGATGGGGCGGCGGCCATGAGCCTTCAGCGGTTGAAGTCCCTCTTCCTCGAGCAAATTCTGCCAACCTGGAGCCAATCGGGTTTCGACGCGACCTGCGGGCAGTTCGTCGAGTATCTGGAACTCGACGGATCGCCCCAAAGGTCGGGCGAGGTGCGGACCCGCACCGTGGCACGGCAGATCTATGTGCACGCCCATGCGGCTCATCTCGGCGTCGCCCCATCCGGGTCGCTTGCCCTGGCAGAGACAGCTTTCGCAAACCTGCACCGTGTCGCCTGGGTGGGCGGCAGGCGCGGTGGCTATGCAAGAGCCTTCAATCGCCACAGCGAAATCCTGACCGATCCCGTTCGCGATCTCTACGACAATGCCTGTGTCCTGCTTTCGCTCTCCTGGCTGCTCACGGCCACCGGCAAGGATATCTACAGACACCAAATCGAGTTGACCGTCAGCGCGATCGACAGGACGCTGCGGGACCCCTTCGGCGGCTGGGCCGAAGACAGCGAAGGCACTCTGCCACGCCGGCAGAATCCCCACATGCACTATCTCGAAGCCACTCTGGCTCTGTGTGAAAACAACCGGACTTCCGAGCATATGCGGGCGGAAGGCCGGGCCTTCGCACTTCTGCGCTCGCATTTTCTGGTCGGGCCCAAGGGGCCCTTGCACGAGTATTTCGGGCCGCAATGGGAAATCGCCGACCGCTATGGTTCCGATCGGCTGGAGCCTGGCCATATGTGCGAATGGGTCTGGCTGACGACCCGTCACGACATGCTGGCCGGCAGCGACCACACCAAGATCTGCCTCGACCTCTTGTCCACCGCGCTTGCGATCGGGCGCAGTCAAGGTTCGCCTTTCCTGGTCGATGCCGTTTCATCCGTGAGGCCAATCGCCCCGTCGCGGCGCCTCTGGCCCCAGGTTGAGATGCTGAAGGCATTCCTGGCGCTCTATGAGCGTCTTGGATCTCGAGACTATCTCGTCAAGGCGGAGGATTTGGCCGCTGCCATCCTCAAAGCCTATATGGTGGGCGTGCCTCAGGGCTGCTGGCATGACTGCCTTGATCCGAATGGCGTGTCGACTGCCCGAACCATTCCCGCAAGCTCGCTCTATCATCTCTGGACTGCGGTTGCGGACCTGGTCGAAGAAGGCAGGCCTTGTGTGCTGAACGAGCTCGGACAGGCCTCTCCCACGCGGTGGTTGTCGACCGATAGGTGACAGCCGACGGCGTGTGTTGCAGGTGTGGTGTCGTGGGAGTTCTATCTTCCTGTTGTGCTGAGATCCTGACTTGGAACCGAGACTCGCATTTGCCGAGCCCTAGAGATTGCGCAGGTTGAGCCTCTCGATGAGCGGCAGGAGCTGATCCCTTGCATGTTGGCGGTGCAGCCGGGCGGCGTTGCTCGCCGTCTCCGCATCACCCGCTTCAATCGCCCGGACGATGGCACGATGCTCGGTGGAGGAAGCCGATGGTATGGGGCGAAGGTTGAGCGTGAACATTCTTGCCCGGTGAAGCTGATCAGCGACCGTGCCCGCCATGCGCGTCAGGCGCTTGTTTCCGCTGCGGCCGACCAGCGTCTCGTGGAAGACTTCGTCCGCCAAGGCCCATGCCTTGAGATCGTTAGCCTTCAGGGCCTTGTCCATATCGTCCGTCGACTGACGCAGTGCCTCGGCGACCACCCGCCTCTCCGATTCCAGAAATCCGGCGATGCGCGCAGCCGCGGCGCCCTCAAGCGCGATGATGACCTCGTAGATCTCTTCTATATCGGCGGGCGAGAGCGCGCGGATGATAATGCCCTTCTTCGGAAGGATACGGACCAGCCCGTCCTCCTGGAGGCGGGCCATGGCCTCGTGAACCGGTGTGCGGCTCATGCCAAGCTGGCGGGCAATCTCGTTCTCCGCCGCCTGGTATCCAGGTGGAAAGACGTTGGACCGGATGGCGTCACGCAGGGCCTGATAGGCTGCCATGACCCGTCCAGCCTTTCCTTCGGCCTCCGGCTGATCCTGGTCGGTCGTTTGCGGCCGGAGGATATCGTTCGCCTTGATCATGCGCTGTGTGTCTCCCTTCGTGCCTGTCTACGCGAATTGGCGTTGACAAACATCCGATTGCCTATAAATTTATTCTTGCATGCAAGATAGCATGGAAGAAATCCGATGTGGAGGCATCCGGATTTGGTTCTGGAGGAGAACATTATGAAGCCGATCCATATGGCTCTGGTGACAGCACTGATGGCGACAGTCGCCCATGCTGCCCAGGCACAAAGCAGTTTCCCCGATAAGCCGATCACCATCATGGTACCGGCCGCTGCAGGCGGCCCGAGCGACACGGTTGCGCGCCTCGTCGCGCAGGCGATGTCGAAAGAACTCGGCCAACAGGTCCTGATTGAAAACATGGGTGGTGCGGGCGGTTCGCTCGGCGCAGCCACAGTGGCAACCGCCGATCCGGACGGTTACCGCCTGCTGCTGTACCATATCGGTACCGCAACTTTCTCGGCGCTCTATCCCGATCTCACCTACAAGCCGATCGAGGATTTCTCCAGCATCGGCCTGATTACCGAAGTGCCGATGACGATCGTCGGTCGCAAGGACCTGCCACCGGCGACCTTTGCAGACCTGCTTGCCTATCTCAAGGAGAACGGCGAAGCGGTGACCTTCGGTACGGCCGGCACGGGCGCGGTGTCCCATCTCTGCGGCATGCTGCTGCAGGATGCCACGCAATCCAAGATGACGCTCGTGCCCTACAAGGGCATGGGGCCGGCTATGACGGACCTGATCGGCGGGCGCATCGATCTCGCCTGCGACCAGACGACCAATACCACCACACAGATCAAGGCGAATGAGGTCAAGCCCTATGCGGTGACGACCTCGGCCCGGATCGGCGTGTTTCCGGATCTGCCGACAGTCGATGAAAGTGGCATCAAGGGTTTCGAGCTCAGCGCCTGGCACGCGCTCTGGGCACCGAAGGGCACCCCGGAGGATGTCAGAAACAAGCTTTCTGACGCACTCAAGGTCGCACTGAAGGATCAGGTCGTCGTCGAGCGGATGGCGAGCCTCGGGACCGCACCGGTCGCAGAGGACCAGGCAACCCCCGCTGCACTCGACAAGAAGTTCGGCGCGGAAGTCGAGCGTCTGACGGCCCTGATCCAGTCGTCCGTATCCAAGTAACCAACCCCAGGCC
>JARXAK010000026.1 GCA_029865885.1 Rhizobium sp.
ACCCGTCTGCCACTCATCTTGCGATGCGTTCGACTTGCATGTGTTAAGCCTGCCGCCAGCGTTCGTTCTGAGCCAGGATCAAACTCTCAAGTTGAGAATTCAATCTCGACTAATCACTTTATGTTCTGAATCGACGAGAACTCACTCGATTGGCACCGCATCACTGCGCCACCAACCTGGTGTTCTCATATCAAAACGTGACCGTCATCTTGTCTTCTAAGACAGCACATCGCTGTGCCACCTACGCAAGACCGCCGCCCACGTTTCTCTTTCTTCCATATTCAATTGTCAAAAAACAGACGAGAAATACCCGTCAAAAATCCCTCACTACCCAACCCTAAAGTCGGGCAACAAAACCAGCATCTCAGCCAATTTCAAGATCTTTTCTGAACCAGTCCGGCGGGCCGTGCAGCGCCGCCTCTCGTTCGGTGAAGCGGCTTATACGGCCACTCATCTTGACCGTCAACAGCCGCCCTTCATAAAAGTGCAAAAAATCGACATCCTGCTGAAATTATTATCAATTTTTCGGTTTCCATGGGATGTTGGTAGCAGGTGCCACCATTTGGGCTTGGATTTGACCACGGTCTGGAGGGGGTGAGGCCGCCCTCAGACGCCCTCAATGCGTTTGCAAGCCGCACTTGCCTTGATAGTGTCCGGCATCCCCATACCGGAGTGCCCTTCAGCATGCTCATCCTTGACCAGACCCAGACCAGCCGCTGCCTCGATTGGGAGGCGCTTATCGGCGCGCTCGACACCATGTTTAAGGGCGACTGTGTCATGCCCGTCCGCCACCACCACACAATAGAGGTGCCCGGTGAGGCGGCGGCAACGCTGCTGCTGATGCCCGCCTGGCAACCCGGACAGTATATAGGTGTGAAACTCGTCTCGGTCTTTCCCGACAATCACCTCCGCTCCCTGCCGGCCATTCATGGCAGTTATCTTCTGTCCTCGGGAAAGACCGGCGAGTTGCTGGCAGTGCTTGACGGTGGCGAGTTGACAGCACGGCGCACGGCTGCAGCCTCGGCACTTGCTGCGCGCCATCTCGCCCGCGATGACGCCTCGCGCCTGCTGGTGGTCGGGACCGGTCGCCTTTCCGTCAATCTCATCGAGGCCCATAGCAAGGTGCGGCCGATCCGCGACGTGGTGATCTGGGGCCGGGATCAGGATAAGGCGGAACGGGCGGCAACGGATGCCCGCGCCCTTGGCTACCAGGTCAGTGTCGCCAGCGATCTGGAATTCGCGGCCCGCCAGGCCGACATCATATCCTGTGCGACCTTGTCGCGCTCACCGCTGATCCGGGGCGAATGGCTGAAACCCGGGAGCCATGTCGATCTGATCGGCGCCTTCACCAAGGACATGCGCGAGAGCGACGACGAGGCGGTGCGTCGGGCGCGCGTCTTCGTCGACACCCGCGCGGGGGCCTTTGCCGAAGCCGGCGACATCCTGCAGCCGATTGCTTCAGGCGTGATCGGCAAGGAGCATGTCCAGGCCGAGCTTGCCGAACTGGTGCGAGGCGCCGTTGGGCGGCGCGGTGCCGACGAGATCACGCTGTTCAAATCTGTGGGTGCCGCGCTTGAGGATCTGGCCGGCGCAATCCTGGCTTTTGAGACCGCACAGCAAGGCAGCATTTCTTCGTGACACCTTCGACGCTTCCACTTCTTCCGATCAGCGACCGGCTCGACGCACTCGCAGCCGCACTCGATCAGAGCAATCGGGCCGTGCTCTCGGCTCCACCGGGCGCCGGCAAGACGACGATCGTTCCACTGCATCTGCTCGGCCAAGCCTGGCGCGGCGATGGCCGGATCATCCTGCTTGAACCAAGGCGGCTTGCAGCCCGCGCAGCCGCTTCCCGGATGGCCGGTCTGCTGGGGCAAGCCGTCGGCGAAACGGTGGGCTACCGTATGCGGCTCGACAACCGGGTGAGCAGCCGGACACGGATCGAGGTGGTGACCGAAGGCGTCTTCGTCCGGATGGTCCTCGACGATCCGGAGCTTGTCGGCATCTCTGCGGTCCTGTTCGACGAGTTTCACGAGCGGTCGCTGGACGCCGATCTCGGGCTGGCGCTGGCGCTCGATGCGCAATCAGCGCTTCGGCCGGATCTGAGGGTTCTGGTGATGTCGGCGACGCTCGATGTCGAGCGGATCGCGTCACTGCTCTCAGATCCCCCCGTCATCGTCAGTGAGGGGCGGAGCTTTCCGGTCGAGATCCGGTACCGGGACCGGCCGGGAGACGAACGGATCGAAGACGCGGTGAGCGCAACCGTGCTCAAGACGCTTGCGGAGGAAGAGGGATCAATCCTTGCCTTCCTGCCCGGGCAGGCCGAGATCCGCCGCGTGGCGGAGCGGCTCGAGGGCCGGGTCGAGTCCGATGTCTCGATCACGCCTCTATATGGCATGCTCGGCCAGGCGGAGCAGGATGCAGCCATCCGTCCGGCGCCGGGGGGCAAGCGCAAGGTGGTGCTCGCAACCTCGATTGCCGAGACGTCGATCACCATTGACGGCGTACGCGTAGTCATCGACAGCGGCTTGCAGCGGCTTCCGGTCTATGAGCCGTCGACGGGGATTACGAGGCTGGAAACGGTGCGCGTGTCACGGGCCTCCGCCGATCAGCGGGCCGGCCGCGCCGGGCGCACGGAACCGGGTGTCGCGATCCGGCTCTGGCATGCGGGGCAGACGGCGGCCCTTCCCGCCTTTACGCCGCCGGAGATCCTGTCCAGCGATCTTGCCAGCCTGGCGCTCGACATGGCCCATTGGGGTGTTGCGGACCCCGGTCAGCTGCTGCTTCTCGACATGCCGCCCGAGGCAGCGCTCAAGGAGGCCCGGCAACTCCTGATCGGGCTCGGCGCGACGGATGGCGCCCTGCAGCTGACGCCGAAGGGACGGCGGATGCGCGATTTTGGTCTGCCGCCGCGACTTGCCGCCATGGTGCTCGGGGCTTCCGAACATGGTGATGCCAAGGCAGCAGCCGAACTTGCTGTGCTTCTGACGGAACAGGGACTGGGCGGCGGCGACCTCGATCTCGATGAAAGGCTGCGGCAGTTCAGGCGTGACAGGGGAGAACGGGCGCGCAATGCGCGCAGCCTCGCACAGCGGCTTTCGTCGGGACTTGCTGACGGCAAGCCGGATGGCGACACGATGCCGGTCTCGGCTGGGGCGCTTCTGCTGCATGCCTTTCCGGATCGCATCGCGCGGCAGCGGGGCGGACGCGGGCGTTATGTCATGGCCAATGGACGGGGTGCTGAGATCGCCACAACCGAGCGGCTCGCAGGTGCCGAATTGCTTGTCGTCGCAGACCTGACCGGCAAGGCGGCACAGGCCCGGGTGCTGGCTGCCGCCGAGGTTACACGCGGTGATATCGACAGCCTTCTTCCACAGGCCATCCGAACGGCTGCAGAAAGCGGCTTCGATGCGGTGAGCCGCCAGGTGCGGGCACGCCGGGTGACACGGCTCGGAGCGATCGTCTTCGACGAGCAGCCCTTGCCGAAACCGAAGGGAGAGGATGCCGCCCGCGCGCTGGCAGACGGTGTGCGACTTCTCGGTCTTGGTGCCCTCCCCTTCTCCAAGGCAGCGGCACAGCTGCGCCAAAGGCTCGGCTTCCTTTTTCGCAGCCTCGGCGCGCCGTGGCCGGATACCAGCGATGACGGCCTCATCGCGCGGCTCGACGCGTGGTTCGTGCCATTCCAGTCGGGGGTGACCAGCTTCCAGGAGGTGAGTGCCGGCAGCCTGCATGACGGGCTGATGGCGCTGGTGCCGGGGGGATCGCAGCGGGACCTCGACCGGCTTGTCCCGACGCATTTCACCGCACCCACCGGACAATCGCATCCGATCCGCTATGATGGCGATGAGCCGGTTCTGCAGATCCGGGTGCAGGAACTCTTCGGGCTGAAAACCCATCCGACGATCGGCGGCGGCAAATTGCCACTGCTCCTGGAGTTGACCTCGCCGGCTCATCGACCCATTCAGACCACACGGGATCTTCCAGGGTTCTGGGCCGGATCGTGGAAGGATGTGCGCGCCGACATGCGCGGGCGTTATCCGAAGCATCCCTGGCCCGAGGACCCTGCCGGGGCAGACCCGACGACACGAGCGAAACCCCGCGGAACCTGAGGCTGCGGCACGAAGAGGCGAGAGCGATGACCATGGATCTGGCAGCCAAATTCGGTCCGAGCAGTCGGCGGTTGCGCCTGGAGACGCTGGTGCGGCTGCGCTGGGTGGCTGTTGCCGGCCAATTGCTGACAATCCTGGTCGTGGTCTTGTGGTTCGAATTTCCCCTGCCTGTCATGACCTGCCTTGGCCTGATCGCAGCGCTGGCAGCAGCGAATTCGCTGTTGTCGGTCGCCTTTCCGGCGACCTACCGCCTGGAACCGGCGGCGGCCTTTGCGGTGCTGTCGCTTGATCTTTTCCAGATGGGTGCATTGCTGTTCATCACCGGTGGACTGAACAATCCCTTCGCACCGCTGATCTGTATCCCCGTCATCATTTCCTTCGCGTCACAGCCGAGCCGGCATTCGATGGCGCTGTTCATCACGGCGCTCGCCTTCATCACCCTGCTTGCCTTTACGCCCTATCCTCTCCCATGGTTCGAGGGACGCACGCTCGAAGTC
Organism: Rhizobium sp.; assembly: GCA_029865885.1. GTDB lineage: Bacteria > Pseudomonadota > Alphaproteobacteria > Rhizobiales > Rhizobiaceae > Allorhizobium. The sequence goes on from JARXAK010000026.1 coordinate 4,604, forward strand.
CATCCTCTGCTTCAGCTCGGCATGTGGAGCTCAATCGTCTCGATGATGGCGTTCGCGGCCTTTTATGCCTATCGCGTCTCCCAGGAGGCGAGCCTGCTTGCCGACGCGCTGACCGCGACCGAACTCATTCTCCAGCGGGAAAAACACCTGCATCAGCTCGACGGGCTCGCTGCGGCGGCCGCCCATGAACTCGGCACGCCACTGGCGACGATCAGCGTGGTGGCCAAGGAGATGGAGCGCGATCTCGGCCACGACGAGCGCTACCGCGAGGACGTGCAATTGCTGCGCAGTCAGAGCGAACGTTGCCGCGACATTCTTCGCCGACTGACGTCGCTGGCGACCGAGGGTGACGTGCATCTGCGCGAGCTTCCCCTGTCGTCGATGATCGAGGAGGTCATATCGCCACATCGCGAGTTCGGCGTGAAGGTCGAGCTGATCGAGGTCTCCGATCGTGCGCTTGAGCCGATTGGTACGCGAAATCCCGCCATTCTCTACGGTCTCGGCAATCTGCTGGAAAACGCGGTCGATTATGCGCGGTCCAAGGTAACGGTGAGTGTGGAGCACACACCTGCCGATGTGACCGTCACAATTGAGGACGACGGAGCGGGTTTCTCGGCGGGGGTCTTGCAAAGAATTGGCGAGCCCTATGTTACCAGCAGGCAGAACGACACGCGCGCCGGCGGCCTCGGCCTCGGACTGTTCATTGCAAAGACGCTGCTCGAACGGTCTGGTGCCAGCCTGCGCTTCGAAAACCGCAGTCCTGAAGGCTCCGGGGCGCGCGTTGTGGTCACCTGGCCACGCGAATACATGGAATTGGACACGTCGTTATGACTTTACCTGTGCGGGCTTGGCACGCATAAGGTCGCAAGCGAACTTTTGGAACAGTCGCAGGAAGAACACGATGGCAGACTCAGCATCACAGGTCGCAAAATCCGCAGCGGGTGCCCAGGCGGCCGCGCATGATCTCGGTCCTGACCCATCCCTCCTGATCGTCGATGACGACGCGCCTTTTCTGCGTCGACTGGCGCGCGCCATGGAAAGCCGCGGCTTCGTCGTCGACCTGGCAGGCTCGGTTGCGGAAGGAATCGCAAAGGCGAAGGAGGCAGCGCCGGCCTATGCGGTCGTCGATCTGAGGCTGGGTGACGGTACCGGCCTCGACGTGATCGAAGCGATCCGGGAGCGGCGATCCGATACGCGCATCATCGTGCTCACCGGCTACGGCAACATCGCCACTGCCGTGACCGCTGTCAAACTCGGTGCGCTCGATTATCTTGCGAAGCCAGCCGACGCCGACGATGTCTATCTGGCGCTGACCCAGCGTCCGGGCGAGAAGGCCGAGATTCCGGAAAACCCGATGTCGGCCGACCGGATCCGCTGGGAGCATATCCAGCGCGTTTATGAAAGCTGCGAGAGAAATGTCTCAGAGACAGCTCGTCGTCTCAACATGCATCGCCGGACGCTGCAGCGCATCCTTGCGAAGCGCGCACCGAAGTAACACCAAATCACTACGTCTTCAGCTGTGCCGCCCATTCTGCGGCCAGCAGCCTTTGCGCGGCAGCGCGTGAGAAATCAAGGGTGACCGATTTGCGTGTGGCTGGAGGAAGGCGGTGCTCAGGCGCATCCCGCACGACGTGTCCCGAATAACCATCCGACAAGAATAGCCCGCAGTCTTCAGGGAAGATCTCAAGCGGCACGCCTGCATGCGTGGCGAAGAACAGGCGATCGCAGTAGCGACGATAGTCCGGCCACTTCCGGTCGACGCGAAAATCCTCGATCGAGGACTTGATCTCGACGATCCAGATCTCGCCCTTTTCCGAGAGCGCAATCAGGTCAGCACGGCGTCCGTTTGAAAGCGTCAATTCTGGGAGGATGGCAAAGCGCATCTCCGCCAGAAGGATCTGAACGCCGCGACGTATCAGCATGGCGCGGTCGGACTGGCGACCATCGATTAAGGGGTTGTTTACTGCAATGGAGACTAAGGTCATGGATAACTCCGCTCCGCGCGGCCATGCCTGTTGCAAAAAAGCAATGCGGAGTCATTTTGCACCGCCGAAGACACTCGGCTGAAGTACGGCACTTGCACTGCCGAGATTAATTCAAAATAAACCATAATCAAGGATGGTCACCGAACCATCTTCCAGCCATTACCCATGAGCTCCCTTATGCGCTTCCGCAATATTCTGACCGCGCTTGGCCTGGTTATGTCCGTCGGCCTTGCAGGCTGCACGACGACGACCGGAGACAAGACCGAAGTCGCCGAGACCACCAAGGTCCAGATCTTCAGCGATTCCTATGGATCGGTGACCGATGCAGGTTATGCCCTGCCCGCGATCCCGATTCAGAAGGTCGACAAGAAGTTTCATCGACAAATTGTCGATTATGCGACCACGGAAAAGCCGGGCACAATCGTGGTGAACACGCGCGAGCGCTTCCTTTATTACGTCCTGCCGCGCGGCAAGGCCGTTCGTTACGGCATCGGCGTCGGCAAGCAGGGTTTTGCCTGGCAAGGTGAAGCCTATATCGCCTGGAAGCAGGCTTGGCCGACCTGGCATCCGCCGAAGGAAATGGCAGAGCGTAAGCCTGAAGTCGCGCAATATGTCGAGAAGGGCATGGATCCCGGCCTGCGCAATCCGCTGGGAGCCCGCGCCATGTATCTCTTCAACGAAAAGGGACAGGACACCCTG
>JARXAK010000049.1 GCA_029865885.1 Rhizobium sp.
GGTCCTTTTCTCTCTGCCCGTATTCGGCGGGGCAGCATTGCAATGTACCCGCAAGCGGGTGAGCGACAGGCATTTGTCGAAATTGGAGGAAAGGGGCCCTGTTACCGCAGACTAACTTCAGACGATGTTTCCATCCCCTCAAGGTTGGCTGCCCGGGGTTGTTATAGCGTCCCCGGCGCGCACTCATTTATAGGTCTTCCCATGCTCGCAAAATTGCCCGAACTCACGAAGAGTGCTTGGTTTGTCGGAAATTGGCAAGCGAAAGTTTTAATCCTTTCGGCCGCGAGAGTCCTTTGTTTTCAGTGCAAACGACATGATTCGTTTCCCCGCAAAACCTCTTGACGGCATTTTGACGAAAATTTGCATCGCTTGCGATGGAGATTGAGCCAAAAGCGATCGGGAACACGGAGTTTTTCGGGTGAAAATTTTCCGTGTGCCTGCTGCCCAATTCCAAGGCAGCGCCGATTTTGCCTTGGAAATTGCCCCATAAAAGGATGAAATTCGCAGCCTCGAGGCGTTCGAGCCAGTGAAATCAGCTCTGGCCGCCACGGGTGATACGCAGAAGCTGGCCTTCTTCCTCGTCGGTGACCAGCAAGATTGAGCCGTCCGGCGCGACCTTCACGTCGCGGATGCGGCCGTATTCGCCTTCGAGCATGCGCTCCTCCGCGCCGATGGTGCCGTCATCGCGGCGTTCGATGCGGGCAACGAGCTGATACTTCAACGCTGCGACCAGGAAATCGCCGTCCCATTCGGGGAACATCGCGCCGCGATAGATGGCAAGAGCGCCGGGTGCGATCGAGGGATCCCAGTAGTGCAGGGGCTGTTCGTAGCCGTCTGCCGACTGACCGATGCCGATCTCGGCGCCGGAATAATGCTTGCCGTAGGAGATGACGGGCCAGCCGTAATTGTTGCCGGCTTCCGGCGCGTTGATCTCGTCGCCGCCTCTTGCGCCATGCTCGACCGTGTAGAGCCTGCTGTCGGCCGGGTCGATGGTGATGCCTTGCGGGTTGCGATGGCCGCTCGACCAGACTTCCGGCAAGGGCTGTCCCTTCGGATTGGCAGAGGATGGCATGCCGTCAGCGTTGATGCGCATGATCTTGCCGGCATGATCGGCGGGATCCTGGGCACGGTCCTCGTCGCCCCGGTCACCAATGCCGAAGAACAGGCTGCCATCGGCGGCAATCGCGATGCGCGAGCCGAAATGCTGGCCGGCGCCGGTCAGCTTGTTCATCAGGAAGATGCGCCGGACATCTTCCAGGCGCCGTTCGTTGTCGCTGAGGCGGGCGGAAAAGACGCCGGTGCCCTGTCCGCCCGGGCCGGGGACTGCGGCGGTGAAAAAGAGGCGGCGGGTTTCGGCAAAATCGGGGGCAAGCGCGATGTCGAGCAGGCCGCCCTGACCGACGGCTGCAATGCGCGGCAGGCCGCCCAACGGCCTGCCGACCTCACCGTCGCGAATGATGCGCATGCGGCCCGGCCGCTCGGTGACGATATAGGCGCCATCCGGCAGCACTTCGACGGACCAGGGATGCTCGAGGCCGCCGGCAATGCTGGTGACGTCCAGCGTGACATTGCCGGCGCGATGCTCTTTCGTTTCCTGTGCCGAGAGCGGGAGCGCGAAGGACATGGCCAAGAGAGAGCCGGCCAGCAGTGCGGTCTTGTCCAAAAGCTTCGGCATCGTCATCTCCTCGTCCCGACACATGGTTCTTCGTGAAGATGGGCGTTGATGCGCCGGGGACAAGGCGTGGCAGGTGGAGAGGGCGCCTCCTGACGAAGTTTTGAAGAGGCGCCGCAGTCGCTAGGCGTCGAAGCTCACGGCCTTCAGCTTGTCGATGCCAAGCGCCTGGAGCGCGAGCTTCTCATAGAAGGGCTCCGATTTTCCGAGCTTCACCTTGTAGAGGAAGTATTTCTCGAAGCCGATCTTGGCTGCGTGAACCCACTTGCCCTGGGACGACCAGTTGACGTTGCGGGGTGGCAATTGCGGCTGGGCGACGAAGGCGATGCCGCCATCGCCGAAATCGGCGAGGCAGACCGCGTTCCACGTCCCTTGCGCGTTTGCCTCTTCGCCGGCCACAAGATTGGCGATGTTGTGGGCGGTTGCTGTCACCATGGATTCGATCATGAAGCCGGTTTTCGGCACGCCGACCGGAACGGGCGTCTTGCCCATGGGCGGAATGGCGACGCAGACACCGACGGAGAAGATGTTTTTGAAGGTCGGGTTCTGCTGGTGCTTGTCGACAAGTATGAAGCCGCGCGGATTGGTGAGGCCCTCGATGCCCTTGATCGCTTCCACGCCGCGGAAGGCGGGGAGCATCATCGTGTAGACCGAGGGGATCTCATGGGTCGCCTTGACCGAGCCGTCCTCGTTGATCTCCTCGGCCACGACTTTATCACTGTCGAAGCGGTTGACGCGGGCGTTGGTCACCCACTTGATGTGTTTGGAACGCATGGCGCCTTCCAAAAGCCCCTTGGTGTCGCCGACGCCATCGAGGCCGAGATGGCCGATATAGGGCTCCGACGTGACGAAGGTCATGGGCACGCGGTCGCGGACCTTGGCGTCGCGCAACGCCTTGTCGAGAATGAAGGCGAATTCATAGGCAGGCCCGAAGCAGGAGGCACCCTGGACCGCGCCGATCACGACGGGGCCGGGCTTGGCGACGAGCTTGTCGAAGGCCTGTTTGGCGGCCAGCGCGTGATCGATGTGGCAGACGGACTGGGTGTGATGGTGGGGGCCGAAGCCTTCGATCTCGTCAAAGGCAAGGTCCGGGCCTGTGGCGATGACGAGATAGTCGTAATCAAGCGAGCTTCCATCCGCCATGTCGACCCGGTTGTCCGCCGGGTGAACCCGTGTCGCACCCTGGGTGTGAAGGGTGATGTTGCGTTTTGCGCAGGCGGGACGCAGATCCACCTCGATTTCCTCGCGCCCGCGCCAGCCAACGGCGACCCAAGGATTGGATGGCACGAAGGAATAGGTCGCGCCCTTGCTCAGGAGATGGATCTCGGCCTCCCGGCCCAGCCGGTCTCTCAATTCATAGGCCATGATGGTGCCGCCAAGCCCGGCGCCCAGGACTGCAATGCGTTTCATGTTGTTACCTCCCAATGGTTGAGAGATAATATATACGAAATTACATAGATAACAATTATACTATTTTATTGATGGTCGATGGGTTGCTGCTGGCGTGTGATCTCGTGCCAGCCACGCTTCCACAGGGAGAGACCGCCCGCCGCCATCACGGTGAAACAGGCGAACAGCAGCAGGATAAGGACATGGCGTTCGCTCGGGGGCAGGGTGCTCTGATGCGCTGGCAATCGGGCAGACGCCGTCCCCTCAACGGGGATGAGTGCTGGCATGATGCTCGAGGTGGTCAGCGCGTCCTGATCTGCGACGATTGCGGGTGTGTTCGTCGAGACCTGTTCGCTCTCCGATGCCGAGCGCGCCTGCGTGCTGCCAAGGGCAATCAGGACAAGGGCGATGCCGCTCGTGGCGGCGAGCCACGACAGTGTCCGGCTGCGGCGGGATGAGGGCGGGAACGCTTCCAGATCGTCGTCCATGGTGAAAGCCTCGGTCTCGTTGACGTCGCCGCATGAAAGCCTGTGATCGCGACCTGAGAGCGACGGAAATGTGGCCGTTCCTGCCTTCAATTGTGATTTCCTCAGGCAGCGCTGGGCGATCCGATCCGACCAATGCCACGGTAACGCAAATCTCTTTGGTTTTTCGAAGCTTTTGGCTTGAAAGGCAGGGGTACTTTCGCCATAGAGCTTGGACCTGAGGCCCCGGGCATGGGGTCGATGTTCAATCAGCTCAGGACACGCACAATGGCTTTCCTTGCCGACGCCCTTTCCCGCATCAAGCCTTCAGCGACCATCGCCGTCACGCAGATGGCCCGGGAACTCAAAGCGCAGGGAAAAGACGTCATTTCGCTTTCCGTCGGCGAGCCCGACTTCGACACGCCGCAGAATATCAAGGACGCGGCCATCGCCGCGATTGCCCGTGGCGAGACGAAGTATACGCCGGTTGCCGGCATTCCGGAACTGCGCAAGGCGATCGCCGACAAGTTCAAGCGCGAGAACGGGCTCGACTACAAGCCGGAGCAGGTGATCGTCGGCACAGGCGGAAAACAGATTCTTTTCAACGCCTTCATGGCAACGATCAATCCGGGAGATGAAGTGATCATCCCGGCGCCGTTCTGGGTCTCCTACCCGGAAATGATCGCGCTGTGCGGCGGCACGCCGGTCTCCGTCGAAACGACCATCGAGAACAATTTCAAGATGACTGCGGAGCAGCTGGACAAGGCGATCACGCCGAAGACCAAGTGGTTCATGTTCAACTCGCCGTCGAACCCGTCGGGTGCCGCCTACAGCCGCGATGAGCTGAAGGCGCTGACCGACGTGCTGATGAAGCATCCGCATGTGTGGGTTCTGACCGACGACATGTATGAGCATCTCGTCTTCGGCGACTTCGTCTATTACACGCCGGCCCAGGTCGAGCCGGCGCTTTATGAGCGCACGCTGACCATGAACGGGGTCTCAAAGGCCTATGCGATGACCGGCTGGCGTATCGGCTATGCAGCCGGCCCGCTACCGCTGATCAAGGCCATGGACATGATCCAGGGCCAGCAGACCTCGGGTGCCTGCTCGGTTGCCCAGTGGGCGGCCGTCGAGGCGCTGAACGGTCCGCAGGACTTCATCACGGAATCGAAGAAGGCCTTCGAAGAGCGTCGCGACCTCGTGGTTTCCATGCTCAACCAGGCCTCCGGCATCGTGTGCCCGAAGCCGGAAGGGGCCTTCTACGTCTATCCGTCCTGCGCTGCTCTGATCGGCAAGACCGCACCGTCGGGCAAGGTGATTGCCAATGACGAGGATTTCGTCATGGAACTGCTGGCGACCGAAGGGGTCGCGACCGTTCACGGCTCCTCCTTCGGCCTCGGCCCGAACTTCCGCGTCTCCTACGCAACGTCCAATGCCAAGCTAGAAGAGGCCTGCAGCCGCATCCAGCGCTTCTGCGCGTCGCTGAAGTAAGCGCCGAGTTTCATCGGTTATTGGAAGGGCTCGCCGAAAGGCGGGCCCTTATACATTCAAGGCCGGAGCATCGGTTATGATGCTCCGGCCTCGTTTGTCATTGGGGTGATCGCAACACCGCAATGGCGCAGTGCGAAGC
>JARXAK010000100.1 GCA_029865885.1 Rhizobium sp.
CCCCCTTTGCCGCATGCAGTGGCGGATAGCCGGCCAGTTGCGGCTCCCCCTCGATCTCCGCCAGCAGTGCCAGCCCCGTCTCGGGGCCGAATGCCATCGCATGCGCGACGGCCCGGTTGAGCGCCACGACAGGCGACGGGGCCCGGTCCAGCAATCGATCATAGAGCGAAGCACTCAGCGGCCAGTCGGTATCGGCAAACCGCGCCGCCCGCGCGTGCACGGCGGCCAGAGCCGCCTGCAGGGCATAGACCCTGTCCTCGCCGCCCAGCCGCTTAACCGTGGCAAGCCCTTGCAGTCCGCGCTGGATCAGCAAACGGTCCCAGAGCCCCCGGTTCTGCGTCTCCAGCGTCAGGGCGCTTCCGTCCGGCGCCACCCGCGCCTTGAAGCGGGAGGCCTGCAGTTCCATCAGCGAAAGCAGCCCATGCGCCTCCGGCTCTCCTGGAGCAAGCCCCACCAGGATGCGTCCGAGCCGCATCGCTTCCTCGCAAAGCTGCGGCCGGATCAGATCTTCGCCCCGGCTTGCGGCATAGCCTTCGTTGAAGATCAGGTAGATCACCTCCAGCACCGAAGCGAGGCGGGCCTCGCGCTCGTTGCGTAGCGGGATCTCGAAGGCCACATTCGCCTCCCGCAGCACCTTCTTGGCTCTGACGATACGCTGGGCCACGGTTGTCTCCTGGGTCAGGAAGGCGCGGCCGATCTCCTCCGTCGTCATTCCCGCAATGACCTTCAGGGTCAGTGCAGTGCGCTGGTCGCGCGAGAGCAGGGGATGGCATGCCGCGAAGATCAGCGACAACCGCTCGTCACCGATCTCATCGTCGAGCCTGCCCTCGGTCGTTGCATGCTCGTCGCCGCGATCCGTCTCGATATCGTGCTGAAGGGCCGCTTCATGCCGTGCCATCATCCGGCGCCGCCGCCACAGATCGAGGGCACGACGCTTGGCGGTCGTCATCAGCCAGCCGCCGGGATTGGGCGGCGTTCCGCTCTTCGGCCAGCTGGCCAGGGCTGAGACCAGCGCCTCCTGGGCGAGGTCCTCAGCGAGGCTGAGGTCGCCCACGTGTTTTGCGAGCCCGGCAATCAGCCGGACCCGCTCCATCCGATAGATCGTCTCGATGTCGCGGGCCGCCAGAGCTTTGGCGTCCGGAGCCCGCGCGACCGCCTGTCCGTCTGGTGTCATGATCAGGAGTATCGACGCGCCTTGCGCCGGGTCAACTGTAGCCATGCACCTCAGGCGTCGACGCTGGTCGTGTCGCCCCCGGCCGCCGCCGGGTCCATCCAGAAGACCTCCCAGACATGCCCGTCCGGGTCTTCTACCGAGCGGCTCCACATGAAGCCGTGATCCTGCGGCGGGTTGGGATCGGCCCGTCCACCGGCTGCCATTGCTGCTCCCACGACCCGGTCGACATCCGCATGTGCCTCGACCGTCATCGCCAGAAGCGTCTGGCTCGTCGCCCTGGCATCCGCAATCGGGCGGCTGGTGAAGGTCCGGTAGAAGTCATGCGTCAGGATCATCACGCCGATCGTCTCCGAGAGCATCATGCAGGCCGCGTTCTCGTTGGAGAACTGCGGATTGCGTGTCGCCCCCAGCGCCTCGTAGAAGCGGGTCGAGACGTCGAGATTGCTGACAGGCAGATTGATGAAGATCATCTTGCTCATGGCGTCTCAGCCCTTCTGCTGGGCCGCAAGCCCTTCTGCCGCGCGCTCATGGCTCGCCTGGCCCTCGGGGCTCGCCACATCGGCAAAGTCCTCCATCTCATAGAAGGGCCGGATCTCGATTTCGCTTGGGGTCATCATCGGATTGGGGCAGCGCTTCACCCAGGCGACTGCCTCGTCCATGTCCTTGACCTCCCAGATCCAGTAGCCGGCGACCAGTTCCCGGGTCTCGGCAAAGGGTCCATCGATCACCCGGCGGTCCGGCCCGTCGAAAGCGATGCGCTTGCCCATCTTCGAAGGTTTGAGCCCGTCGCCCGAGAGCATGATGCCCGCCTGCACCAGTTCCTCGTTGAACTTGCCCATGTCCTCAAACAGCTTCGGCGGCGGCATGATGCCCTCTTCGCTGTCTTCCGTCGCCTTGACCATCACCATGACACGCATGTCTCATCTCCTCTCGTTATCAGGACGCTTTTGCGTTCCTGCTTCCCCAACGAACGAGCTAACCCGATTTCGACACGGCATGCGAAAAAAATCGTACAGGCCCGGCAAGACTCACTTCGGAATGTGGATCGTCGCCCGGATATGCTTGAGCGAAGCAATGATCGTAAACGTCATCGTCACGAGCAGCGTCCAGGAACTCCATTTGCCCAGATGCACCGTCGACCAGGCGCCGAGCTGGTTGGGATAATGCCAGATGGCAAAGAACGTCGAGATGTTCTCCGCCACCCAGATGAAGAAGCCGATCAGGATGAAGGCAAGCAGCATCGGCATCTGCCGGTCGCGGTCGAAGGGCCGGAAGATCACCGTCGTGCGGGCATAGAGCCCGATGGCAAGCGCTGCCAGATACCAGCGATAGTCGCCGATATAATGGTGGGTGAAGAAGTTGAGATAGATCGCAAGGGCCACGAGGGTCGCCATCCAGTAGGGCGGGTGGTGGCGAATGCGCAGGTCGAAAAGCCGCCAGGCCTGGATGATATAGCTGCCGACGGCGGCATACATGAAGCCGGAGAACAGCGGCACGCCGAGCACTTTGCTATAGGCGAAGTCCTGATAGGACCAGGAGGGGTTGGCGCCCGACGTCTTGAACACTTCGAGCGCGAAGCCGACGACATGGAAGAGGCAGATCGCCTTCAACTCGTCCGTGGTCTCGAGCTTCGTCCAGACCATCCAGATCTGGATCGCAAGCGCGATGATCAGGAGCACGTCGTAGCGCGGGATACCGAAGAGACCGGCGCGCGGCACGACGAAGATCGACAGGAAGAACAGCCCGGCAAACAGGCAGGCCCGCGCTTCCTTGATGCCGAACAGCAGGAATTCGACAACGAAGCGCCTGAAACCGGTCAGTTCGGGTTGCGGCTGGTGATGGATGAGCCTGTGGTCGAGCGCACTCAGCAGGTCATTGGGTCTTTCCACCACCGCAGCCATGCGCCGTCCGCCCTTGCTCGTTGTTCCCTCCAGACCTCACTACCCGGCGGCTCGGGACGAAATCAAGGCGCAGACGTCACTTCGCAGCAGCCATGCGCTTTGCCCTGCGCCGCTCCATGATCTTCGGCCGCACCAGCCGGTAGCCGAGAAGCACGATCGTCACGACGATGTAGAAGGCCGCTTCCGGATCGATGACCTTCAGCGACAGCGCATAATGCAGGACAGCGACGATCAGGATCGGATAGGTGAGCTTGTGCAACCTGTTCCAGCGCGGACCGAGCCTTCGGATCGACCACTGGTTCGAGGTCAAGGCGAGGGGGATCAGCATCAAGAGCCCCGCCATGCCGAGCATGATATAGGGCCGCTTCAGGATGTCGCCGGCAATCGACGACAGGATCAGCCCGCGGTCGAGCGTCAGATAGACGGCAAAATGCGCCAGCACATAGTAAAACGCGATGAGGCCGAGCGCGCGTCGATAGGCAATGAGGTTGATGCCGAACAGATCGCGCAGCGGTGTGACGGCAAGCCCGAGACACAGGAAACGGAACGCCCAGAGCCCCAGGAGATGCTCGAAGGCGCGCACGGGATCGGCCCCCAGCCCGCCGAAGATGCCAAGATAGAAGGCATAGAGCCCAGGCATCAGCCCGACGGCGTAAAGCGCCCAGACCGAAGCCGGCTTGTAGCGGGCGGGCAGGGCAGGGATTGCGAGCGCGGCCATCAGTAGAACTTCGTCAGATCCATGCCGTCGTACAGGCTTGCCACCTCCTCGGCATAACCGTTGAACGGCAGCGTGTTGATCCGCGCGCCGCCGAAGAGGCCGTCGGCCTCGCCGATCCGCCGTTCGGTCGCCTGGCTCCAGCGCGGGTGATCGACGGCCGGGTTCACATTGGCATAGAAACCGTATTCCGAAGGCTGCAACCTGTTCCAGGTCGATGGCGGCTCCTGCTCGGTGAGCGTCATCTTGACGATCGACTTGATGCCCTTGAAGCCGTATTTCCACGGCACGACCAGCCGGATCGGCGCGCCGTTCTGGTTCGGCAGCGTCTCGCCATAAAGGCCGGTCGCCAGGATCGCCAGCGGATGGCGCGCCTCGTCCAGCCGCAAGCCCTCGCGGTAGGGCCATTCCAGGGCCTGGAACAGCCCGGATTGCCCCGGCATCTCTTCAGGCCGGACCAGCGTCTCGAAGGCGACATATTTCGCCGAGCCCAGCGGCTCGACCCGGTCGAGGAGGGCCGAGATCGGAAAGCCGATCCACGGGATGACCATCGACCAGGCCTCGACGCAGCGCATCCGGTAGACGCGCTCCTCCATCGGGATTTCTTTGAGGATCGTCTCGATGTCGATCACCTGCGGCTTGGCGACCAGCCCATCAACCTCGATCGTCCAGGGCCGCGTGGTGAGCGTGCTTGCATAGCGCGCCGGATCTTCCTTGCCCGTGCCGAACTCATAGAAGTTGTTGTAGCTCGTCACGTCCTGCTTGGAGGTCAGCTTCTCGTCGAGTTTGTAGATGCTGGGCTTGGCCGCAAGGGGTGCTGCAAGCGCCGACGTCCCGAGCCCGACCGCCGCAAGGCCGCCGGCCGCCACGCCCATGAATTCCCGGCGCCTGAGATAGAGCGACTTCGGGGTGATCTCGGAACTGGCGATCTTCGGCGGATGATAGCGCAACATGGCAGACCTCTTTGAGCTCTCTTTGTCTCATGACATAGGAGACGAAGCAAAGCAGAACAGAGTTTCATGGCGCCGAAAAGAAGCTGCGCGGGAACAATTTCGTGTAGGTCCAGACTGGACGCAGGCTGTAAGAATTCGCCGGTTGCGCCGACAGGCGTCAGCCGCACCAGCTGAGCTTGTGACCTTGCCACCGGTGCGCGAGCCCGCGTGCGATCAGGGCATCGCCGACCGAGCGTCCGTCCTGGAGGACGACACGAAGCTTGCGGCCATACTGATCCGTGTCGCGCCGCTCTCGTCGCTCCATCATCAGCCCGCTGCCATTGAGCGCATCCAAAAGCGCCACCTGTGCTTCGAGCCCCAGCCGCCGCTCGGTCTCGCAGGCCGGGCGTCCGATCTCCGGCGCGTTGATATCCGAGATCCGGTATTTCACCGCCCGGTACCAGAACGTATCGCCATCGACCACGCAGTTGATCCGCTGCGCGCCGGAACACGTCGCGAAGCGCCCGTCAATCGGTTCGGGACGCGGAGATACGGCACCGGTGACGCCATAGTCGATCAGTTTGTTGCCAACAGGGACAATCAGATAGGAATAGGGAAGCTTTTCGAAATGAATGACCGCCAGTGTCGCAAGGCAGGTCGCGGCCAGCACATGCCGGGTGCGATAGAGCGCTGCAAGCGGCTTCCAGCGCGGCGGAGGCGGCGGATTGAGCTTCTGACGGGCATCCTTCAGCAAGATCACGCGGGCAGGTTTCCGGGTCATCATGACGCCTCCTAGCCCTGCAATTCTAGGAGATGCATCTTGCCGCAGCCTTAACCCATTCACTCAAATGCGAACGAATCCGGCCACTCCGGGAGTGCCGGAGTGGCCGCAGGGCAGGGCGCCTGGCTTGGACCGGTCCGGCAATGGCCCGCCTGGCGCTTGATGCTCATGCAAGATGTGCGGCAAGGCAGATGCCCGGATCCCGCGCCCCCATCAGAAGGCCTTGCCCCGTGGCCTTTCAGCCGACCTCGGAGCCGAAGGACTGGTTCTGCCCGCCATTGCAGTCCCACTGGATCAGTCGCTCGCCCGCCCGGGTCGAGGACGCCTGGACGTCGAGGCAGCGGTTGCTGTTGACGTTGCGGAAGAACAGCCCCGTCGGCCCCGGCGTCACATACCACAGCTGATTGGCCTGGCCGGTGCAGTTCCATTGGATGATATCGATGCCGTTGCCGCGCTGCGCGCCCCTGACATCGAGGCAGAGCCCGCTGTTCTGGTTGACGATCTGATAGGCATTGCCCAGCGGATAGAGC
>JARXAK010000139.1 GCA_029865885.1 Rhizobium sp.
GGTCCTTTCGCGAGACAGGCAGCCGCCAGACGATCGAGGTGAAGAACCCGGCCAAGGGCCAGGTTTTTGCGTCGGTCACGGCGGCGACGGAAGCCGATGTCATCGAGGCGGTGGATGCGGCCGCTGTCGCCCAGAAGCCCTGGGGTCGCCTGCCGGCCATCGAACGCGGCAATGCGCTGCGCAGGCTCGCCGATGCCGTCGAGCGCCATCAGCAGAGGATCGGCGCAGCGCTTGCGCAGGAATCCGGCAAGAGCCTGGAGGATGCCGTGGCCGAAACAGGTTACGGCGTCGAACTGATGCGCTACCACGCCGAATGGGCGCGCCGCGTCGAGGGCGAGGTGATCGAGAGCGATACGCCTGAGGAAACCCTGATGCTGAAGCGGGCACCGATCGGTGTCGTCGCCTGCCTGATCCCCTTCAACTTCCCAATCTACACGCTGGTCCGCAAGATCGCGCCGGCCCTGATCACCGGCAATGCCGTGGTCGTCAGGCCCAGCAACAACACGCCGACCTCGGCCTTCGTCTTCGCCGAAGCGATCAGGGAAGCAGACCTTCCCGCAGGCCTCGTCAGCATCATGGCCATGAGCCACGAGGTGGCCCAGGTGATGGCGACACGCCGCGAAGTCGGCATGATCACCCTCACCGGCAGCGTCGCCGCCGGCCAGACGGTTCTGGACTACTGCAAGGTCAACATCGCCAAGCCCTCCCTAGAACTGGGCGGCAAGACCCCTGTCATCGTCGAGCCGGATGCCGATCTCGACGTGGTGACAAGGAGCGTGCTCGCGGCCAAGACGGCCCATTGTGGCCAGGTCTGCACCTCCGTCGAGCGGCTCTACGTGCATGCCTCCGTTCATGGCACGCTTCTCGCCACGCTCAAGGATGCCTTCGAGCGCCGTCACTATGGCGATCGCGCCGAGGATCCGACCCGCATGGGACCGCTGGCGAATGCCGCAGCCCGCCTCAGGGTTCATCACATGGTCGAACGGGCCAAGGCCGACGGCGCCGTCATCGAGACGGGGGGCTTCCTGCCGCCAGGCGACGGCTATTTCTATCCGCCGACCCTGCTCTCCGACTGCCGCCAGGACATGGAGATCGTCCAGGAGGAGGTCTTCGGGCCTGTGCTGGCCGTGATCCCCTATACCGATTTCGATCAGGCGCTTGCCATGGCGAGCGACCACCAGTTCGGCCTCGCATCCGTCGTCTTCACCGAGAACTACCGCAAGGTGATGAAGGCCGCGAACGAGATCGAGGCGGGTGAACTCTATATCAACCGCTTCCCGGCCGATCCCTACCAGGGCTACCACGCCGGCTGGAAGCGCTCCGGCCTCGGCGGCGATGACGGCAAGCACGGCATGCTGGAATTCACCCAGACCCGCCTCGTCATCCTCAAACACTGATCGCCGATTAGCCGGCTCAAGAATTTTTCATCGGGGGCATCTATGAAAGTCGCTTCGCTCAAGACACACGTTGTCGCAACGCCCGCACCGCATATCGGCGGCATGTACTGGATCTTCATCGAGCTGGAGACGGCCTGCGGCATCAAGGGCGTCGGCGAAATCTATTCGACCGCTTTCCACCCCTCGGGCATCGCCGTCCTGGTCGAAGACGTCTTCACCCGCTATCTGGAGGGCCACGACCCGCACCAGATCGAACGCTTCTGGCGCGCGGCCTATTCGAGCGGCTTCACCCAGCGGCCTGATCCGACCATGGTCGGGATCATTTCCGGTCTCGAAATCGCCTGCTGGGACATCATCGGCAAGGCTGCGGGACGGCCGGTCGCCGATCTGCTCGGCGGCCCGGTCCATGACAAGCTGCGCGCCTATACCTATCTCTATCCGAAGAATTCAGCCGGGGAGTATGACTACAACGATCCGGATCTCGCCGCCGAAGAAGCGATCCGCATGGTCGAGGCCGGTTTCACCGGGCTGAAATTCGATCCGGCCGGCCCCTACACCAATTATTCCGGCCACCAATTGTCACTGGCCGTCATGGATCGCTGCGAGGAGTTTTGCCAGAAGATCCGTGATGCCATCGGCAACCGCGCCGACATCCTGTTCGGCACCCATGGCCAGATGGTCCCGTCCTCGGCGATCCGTCTTGCCAAGCGGCTGGAGAAATACGATCCGCTCTGGTTCGAGGAGCCCGTTCCGCCCGGCCAGGAAGCGGCCATGGCGGAAGTCGCGCGGGCGACGTCGATCCCCGTATCGACCGGCGAGCGGCTGACGACGAAATACGAATTCCAGAGAGTATTGCAGCTTGGCTCTGCCTCCATCCTGCAGATGAATGTCGCACGCGTCGGCGGCTTGCTGGAGGCGAAGAAAATCGCCGGGATGGCCGAGTCCTTTTATGCGCAGATCGCGCCCCACCTCTACAACGGCCCGGTCGGGGCAGCCGCCTCGATCCAGCTCGCGGCCACCTGCCCGAACTTCCTGATCCACGAGGCGATCATGGATTTCGGCGGTTTCCATGCCGAGGTGCTGAAGACAAAGCTCGGCTTCGACGACGGCTATCTCATCCCCTCGCGCGAACCGGGTCTCGGCATCGAGCTGAACCACGAGGTCATCGCGAGGCACACGCCCTATACCGGCGACCGGCTGCATCTGCAGATGGCGGCGGAGCATGCAGACGTGAAAGCCTTCGCACCGGCCAAGGGCTGAGGATATCCCATGATCTTCGATTTCATCGTGGTCGGTGCAGGCTCGGCAGGCTGCATCGTGGCCAGTCGCCTGAGCGAGAGCGGACGCCATACGGTGCTGCTTATCGAGGCCGGCGGCGAGGACAAATCCTTCTGGTTCAAGATCCCGGTCGGCTACGCCAAGAGCTACTACAATCCCAA
Source organism: Rhizobium sp. (assembly GCA_029865885.1). Classification (GTDB taxonomy): domain Bacteria; phylum Pseudomonadota; class Alphaproteobacteria; order Rhizobiales; family Rhizobiaceae; genus Allorhizobium. Next base: position 2,837 of record JARXAK010000139.1, read on the forward strand.
GGTCAACTGGATGTACCGCACCGAGCCCGAGCCCAATCTCGGAGGACGGCGGATCTACGCCCCGCGCGGCAAGGTGCAGGGCGGCTCCGGCTCGATCAATGCCATGGTTTTCGTGCGCGGCGCGCGACAGGATTTCGACGACTGGCGTGACTCTGGAAACCCCGGCTGGGGCTTCGACGATGTGCTCCCTTTCTTCCGCAAGCTGGAGACCCACGCGCGGGGAGAGAGCCGCTGGCATGGTGGAAGCGGCCCGATCCATGTGACACCGATGCGTGGGTATACGCACCCGGTGAGTGACGCCTTTCTCGACGCCTGCGACGAACTTGGCTTGCCCCTGAACGAGGATTTTAACGGCGCGACGATCGACGGCGCCGGCGTCTACGATGTCAACACAAGGCGCGGCCAGCGCTCCCATTCGAGCGCCGAATATCTTCGGCCGGCGCTCAAACGGCCAAACCTCAGCATCGAGCGCGAGGCCCATGCAAGGCGTCTGCTGGTCGAGACGGATGGCAGGGTATCGGGCATTGAGGTGATGCAGCACGGGCGGCTGCGCAGCTTCAGCGCCCGCCGCGAGGTGATCCTGGCGGCGGGCGCCGTCGACACACCGAAGCTGATGCAGCTTTCAGGTTTCGGCGTTGGAGCAACGCTGTTTGCCCAGGGCATCGAGACGCGCAAACACCTGTCGGCCGTCGGACGGAACCTGCAGGACCATCTCTGCGCCAGCTTCTACTATCGCTCGAAACAGCCGACGCTGAACGGCGATTTCGCAAGCCTCATCGGTCAGGCCCGCTTCGGCCTGATGTGGCTGTTGAAGCGCAGCGGCCCCTTTGCGATGAGCGTCAACCAGGCCGGCGGCTTCTTCCGAGGATCGCCGGATGAGGTGAAGCCCAACATCCAGGTCTATTTCAACCCGCTCTCCTACCGCATTCCGGACAATCCGCGTGCCGGCCTGACGCCCGAGCCCTATCCGGGCTTCCTCATCGCCTTCAACGCCTGCCGCCCGACCAGCAAGGGCACGATTTCGATTGCCTCGCCCGACGTATCGGACGCCCCGCTCATTCGACCGAACTACCTGTCGACGGATCGCGATATCGAGGAAGTCTTGCAGGGAAGCCGGCTGATGCGCCGCATTGCGGACGCGCGGGCGCTTGACGGCTGGGTCAAGGAAGAGGTGTCGCCCTCCAAGGCTGCCGATACCGATGACAAGCTGCTCGACTATTTCCGTCTCAACAGCGGCTCGATCTATCACCTGTGCGGCACCTGCGCGATGGGTCCCGATCCGCAGGAGGCTGTGGTGGATGCGCGCCTCAGGGTGCATGGCGTGCCGGGGCTCCGGATCGTCGATGCCTCGATATTCCCGAACATCACCGCCGGCAACATCAATGCCCCGACGATGATGGTCGCGGAAAAGGGTGCAGCGATGATCCTCGAAGACGCCGTCTCCGCCTGACATCAGGACATGAAAAAGCCGGACCCGAGGGCCCGGCTTAAATTCTTGTTACTCGTCAGAAGCCGATCAGGCGGCGACGAGAACGCCGTTCAGGTTCGTGAGCTCGGCGAGATACTGCTCAAGCTTGGTGCGGTGCTCGTGATGCTCGACACCGTCAAGTTCCTTGCGGGCTTCGTCGATGCGCTTCGAAAGCGTATCCGGCGAGATCTCCGAAAGCGGAACGGCGGATTCGGCCAGCAGCGTGCAGCCGGTCGGCAGGACGTCGGCAAAACCACCGAAGACCACATACTTGGACACCTGACCGGAAGCGAGCTTCACGGTCACGACGCCCGGCTTGATGGTCGTCATGGTCGGCGCATGATTGGCCATGACGGTCATTTCGCCTTCCGTTGCCGGAATGACGACTTCGCTCACCTGTTCGGAGAGCAGAAGACGCTCGGGCGAAACGAGCTCAAAGTTGAAATTATCGGCCATGGTCGTTCACTTCTCTGATGAAGGATGAAACGGCACGCAGGTTTCTCCGCGTGCCGGCATTCCCTTGAGCCTTAGGCGGCTTCGGCAGCCAGGCGCTTGGCCTTCTCGATGGCTTCCTCGATGGAGCCAACCATGTAGAAGGCAGCTTCCGGCAGGTGGTCGTAGTCGCCGTTGACGAGGCCCTTGAAGCCCTTGATCGTGTCTTCGAGAGCAACCAGCTTGCCCGGCGAACCGGTGAAGACTTCGGCCACGAAGAACGGTTGGCTCAGGAAGCGTTCGATCTTACGAGCGCGAGCAACGGTCATCTTGTCCTCTTCGGACAGTTCGTCCATGCCGAGGATGGCGATGATGTCCTGGAGCGACTTGTAGCGCTGCAGGGTCGTCTGAACCTTACGAGCGATCTCGTAGTGCTCTTCGCCGACAACCATCGGGTCAAGCATGCGCGAGGTCGAGTCGAGCGGGTCAACGGCCGGGTAGATACCCTTTTCAGCGATCGAGCGCGACAGAACGGTCGTTGCGTCCAGGTGGGCGAACGAGGTGGCCGGAGCCGGGTCGGTCAAGTCGTCGGCGGGAACGTAGATGGCCTGAACCGAGGTGATCGAGCCCTTGGTCGTGGTGGTGATGCGTTCCTGCATCTGACCCATGTCGGTGGCAAGCGTCGGCTGATAACCAACGGCCGACGGGATACGACCGAGCAGAGCCGACACTTCCGAACCTGCCTGGGTGAAGCGGAAGATGTTGTCGACGAAGAACAGAACGTCCTGACCCTTGTCGCGGAAGTCTTCAGCGATCGTCAGACCGGTCAGAGCGACGCGAGCGCGGGCGCCCGGCGGTTCGTTCATCTGGCCGTAAACGAGGGCTGCCTTGGAGCCTTCGCCGCCGCCATGCTTGTTGACGCCCGATTCGATCATTTCGTGGTAAAGGTCGTTGCCTTCGCGGGTACGTTCACCCACGCCAGCAAACACCGAGTAACCTCCATGCGCCTTGGCGACGTTGTTGATCAGTTCCATGATCAGAACGGTCTTGCCAACGCCGGCGCCGCCGAACAGGCCGATCTTACCGCCCTTGGCGTAAGGCGCCAGAAGGTCGACGACCTTGATGCCGGTGACCAGGATCTGGGCTTCGGTCGACTGCTCGACGTAAGCCGGAGCTTCCTGGTGGATGGCGCGCTTCGATTCGGTGACCAGCGGACCTGCTTCGTCAACCGGCTCGCCGATGACGTTCATGATGCGGCCGAGCGTTTCCGGACCGACCGGAACCGAGATCGGAGCGCCCGTGTCGGAGACCGGCTGGCCGCGGACGAGACCTTCGGTTGAATCCATGGCGATCGTGCGGACCTGGTTTTCGCCGAGGTGCTGCGCGACTTCGAGAACGAGGCGGTTGCCGCCGTTGTCGGTTTCCAGCGCGTTCAGGATCGGGGGCAGTTCGCCTTCGAATGCGACGTCAACGACGGCGCCGATGACCTGCGTGACCTTGCCGAGAGCACCGGCTGCGGACTTCACCGCCTTAGACTTGGGGGTAGCTGCCTTAGCCATTTATCTTACCCTCTTTCCTTAACCTCAGAGCGCTTCCGCGCCCGAAATGATTTCAATGAGTTCCTTGGTGATCTGCGCCTGACGCTGGCGGTTGTACGAAAGCGTCAGCTTGTTGATCATATCACCGGCATTGCGCGTCGCATTGTCCATGGCGCTCATCTTGGCGCCCATTTCACCAGCAACGTTTTCGAGCAGGGCCCGGAAAATCTGAACCGAGATATTGCGCGGGATGAGATCCTCGAGGATCCCAGCCGCATCCGGCTCGTATTCGTAAAGCGCGGATGCACCACCCTGCGGAGCAGCTTCGGCTGGAGCGGCCGGGATGATCTGCTGGGCGGTCGGGATCTGGCTGATCACCGACTTGAACTCGGAATAGAACAGCGTGCAGACATCGAATTCGCCACGCTCGAACATGCCGATGACCTTGCGACCGATGGTATCCGCATTGGTGAAGCCGATACGCTTCACTTCACGCAAATCCGTCCGCTCGACGATCATGCCGGCAAATTCGCGACGCAGGCTGTCGTAGCCCTTCTTGCCAACGCAGAAGATCTTGACCGTCTTGCCCTGGGCCAGGAGCTTGCGCGCATGGTCACGGGCGAAACGCGAGATCGACGAGTTGAAACCGCCGCACAGACCACGCTCGGCAGTGCAGACGACGAGCAGATGCACGTCGTCCTTGCCGGTGCCGGTCATCAGGCGCGGTGCGCTGTCGTCCGAACCCACGGCTTGCGCGATGTTGGCCAGGACGACACCCATGCGCTGCGAGTACGGGCGGGCAGCCTCGGCCGCTTCCTGCGCACGACGCAGCTTCGCCGCGGCGACCATCTTCATCGCCTTGGTGATCTTCTGCGTCGCCTTGACGGAGGCGATCCGGTTTTTCAGATCCTTAAGTGAAGGCATCCGTTATCCGTCCTTGGCTTGAGCCTGAATTAGGCGAAGTTCTTCGCGAAAGTATCGAGAGCGGCCTTGAGCTTGCCCTTGGTATCGTCGCTGATCGCCTTGTCGGTGCGGATCGCATCGAGGATCGCCTTGCCTTCCGAACGGAGGTAGGAAAGGAAGCCCTGCTCGAACTTGCCGACCTGGTTGACCGGAACCTTGTCCAGGTAACCGTTGACGCCAGCGAAGATCACCGAAACCTGTTCTTCCGTCTTGAGCGGCGAGAACTGCGGCTGCTTCAGGAGTTCCGTCAGACGGGCACCACGGTTCAGCAGGCGCTGGGTGGCGGCGTCAAGGTCGGAACCGAACTGGGCGAAGGCGGCCATTTCGCGATACTG
>JARXAK010000243.1 GCA_029865885.1 Rhizobium sp.
GGCTGCGGCCTGCTGCTCGATATCAACAACGTGCATGTCTCCGCCACCAATCATGGCTACAGCGCCCGCGACTATCTCGCCGATTTCCCGCTGCTCTGCGTCGAGGAAATCCACCTCGCCGGCCACGCGGAGGACATCGACGATGCCGGGCTACCGCTCCTCATCGACAGCCACGACCGACCGGTCGACGATCTCGTCTGGGACCTCTACGAACATATCATCGGCAAGCTCGGGTCCCTGCCGACCCTGATCGAATGGGACAATGAAGTGCCGGATTGGCAGGTGCTGAAGCGTGAGGCGCAGCGCGCCGATGCGATCCTCGCGCGCCATGCGACGGCAGGCCTGGGGCTTCGCCATGCCTCCTGATCCCGTCTCGAACGGCACCTTCGTCCAGGCGCTCCTCGCGCCCGATCTGCCGTCGCCGCAGGGCCTGATCGGTCGCAACGGGACCAGCCCGACGCGCCGTTTCGCCGTCTACCGCAACAATGTCACGGTATCGCTGATCGACGCGCTCGCCGCGATTTTCCCCACCGTGCAGAACCTTGTGGGCAACGACTTCTTCCGGGCCATGGCGCGCCTCTACGTGACCGCGCATCCGCCAACCTCGCCTCTGCTCTTTACCTATGGCGAGAGCTTTCCGGCGTTTCTCGAGGGCTTCCCGCCCGCAGCAGACCTGCCCTTCCTCGCCGACGTGGCCCGCATTGAACGCTTCTGGCTTGACGCCTTCCATGCGGCGGATGCAGCACCACTCGATCCGGCCGCCCTGGCACAGATCCCGGCGGAGGATCTGGCCGGTGTCCGGTTCCAGCCTCATCCGGCCACCCGCATCGCCCGCCTGAACCACGCCGCCGGCACCATCATCCGCAACGACCGGGCCGGCATTTCGCTTGATGGCGTGAACCCGATGACACCGGAAGCGGTGCTGGTCACGCGACCAGCCTTCGACGTGGCGGTGGAACTCCTGCCGGAAGGCGGCGCCACCTTCCTCGAAACGCTGCTCGCCGGTGGAACGCTCGGCGAAGCCTTTGCTGCCGCCGAACCGGAGGGTGCCGACATTCCCGCTCTTCTCGGTCTTGCCCTTAGCGCCGGTGCCTTCACATCCATCGACATGCCCCTGGAAAGCGACAGACCATGACCTTTGCCGTCTCGCTCATCGAACTCTATCGCCGCACGGTGCGCCGGGTGGAGGCCATGCTCGACGGCTGGTTTCTCGGCCTCCTCGCCCGGCTCGTCTTCCTGGCCGTGCTCGTGCCCTACTACATCAACTCGGCGCTCACCAAATTCGACGGCCCCTTCGCGATTGCAGACAGCGCCTACTATCAGATCGCGCTCCCCGCCGTGGATGCCGCCGGTGGCGACGTCTCTGCCGTCTCCTTCCTCCCCTGGGGGCTGATGGTCTTTCTCGGCTCCTATGGCGAGATCCTCTTTCCGCTTCTTGTGGTCGCCGGTCTCTTCACCCGCATCGCCGCCCTTGGCATGATCGGCTTCATCATCGTCCAGAGCCTGACCGACATTCTTGTCCACAACGTCGACGCAACGACGGTTGGCGCGCTCTTCGATCGCTTCCCCGACAGCGTCATCCTCGACCAGCGCCTGCTCTGGATCTTCCCGCTCGCCTATCTCGCCGTGAAGGGCGCGGGCCTGCTGTCGCTGGACAAGCTCTTCTGCACGCTCTGGACCCGCCGCAAGGGCGCGCACGAAAAAGGCGGTCGACTTTCGCCGACCGCCTGACTGGGCGCTTTAGCGTGTGACTGCGATCAGTTCACATGCGCCTCGATGGCCTTCGGGGCCGAACCGACGGGCTCGGCGGCAATCGAAATGCGGCGCGGCTTCATGGCTTCCGGAATGTTGCGCAGAAGATCGATGTGCAACAGGCCGTTCTTCAGCGAAGCGGCGGTCACTTCCACATGATCGGCAAGCTGGAAGCGGCGCTCGAAGGCGCGCTTGGCGATGCCGCGATAGAGAAACTCGCTCTGCTCGGCCTTCTCGTCCTCGGCCTTCTCACCCTTGACGGTCAGCACATGCGCATGCGCTTCGATCGAAAGCTCGCTTTCGTCGAAGCCGGCAACGGCCATGGTGATCCGGTACAGGTTCTCGCCGGTGCGTTCGATATTGTAGGGCGGATAGCTCTGTGCCTGCTCCGGCTGACCGAGGCTGTCCAGCATGGTGAACAGGCGATCGAAACCGACGGTGGAACGGTAGAGCGGGGAAAAATCGACGTGACGCATGATGTCCTCCTTGAAGCGACGTTGGCGTTCTCAAGGCCGTTCGCATCCCGCTTGGGGCGATGCTGGCGGCGGCTCACGGACCCGTTTGGCGTCCGTGTCATCGATGTGGGAAATGCCATTCGGGAATTCAAGATCCGGTCTCCCAGCCACGATCACCCTGCGATGAACTGCCGGTGAACGTCCGGTTCAAGCGGGGTTCAAGCCTGACTGTCTATGGTCAGATCATCGGTTGTCTCGACCGACCGGGCCGGAGATATCGTCCCTTCCACTCCGACCGGACTTCGCCGGAACCGCAGCCTCCGTCTGCGGTTCCGGCTTTTTTCTTTGACTTCCGCCGGGCCCGCATCCTATCCCGGAGAGACGAGAGGCGCTTTCAACCGACAGGCAGTTGCAGGCATGGATGCCATTCTTCACGCCACCCCCGGCAACCCTATCCCCGGCACCCCGCTGGTCGGCTATTTCGAGGGCTATCGCGGCACACGCCTGCGCTATGCGGTCTTCCGGTCATCGGCACCAAAAATCCAGGGCACGATCGTTCTCGTCCACGGGCGCAACGAGAGCATCGAGAAGTATTTCGAGACGATCCGCGATCTCAATGAACGCGGCTTCTGGGTCGCGACCTATGATTTTCGTGGCCAGGGCGGCTCCGAACGGCTGCTGAAGGATGCCAGAAAGGGACATGTCGGTCGCTTCGACCACTATGTCCGTGATCTCGAAATCTTCCTCGAGCAGATCGTCCTGCCGGACACCCGCCTGCCCTTCTTCCTCGTCGCCCATTCGACTGGCGGGCTGATCGCATTGAAGGCGGCTCCCCGGCTTGCCAACCGCATTGAGCGCATGGTGCTGACCGCCCCCTTTGTCGGCCTTGGCGGTCAGAAGACCTCGCCGGAAAACATTCGCCGCATCGCAGCGCTTGCAAGCTTCACGGGCCTTGGCCGGATCACGTTGAACAAGGATGAGCCGCTGAAACCATTTGACGGCAATCCGCTGACCACGGATGCCCTGCGCTACGCCCGCAACCAACGCATCATGGCCGAGCATCCGGAACTGGCGCTCGGTCCGCCCACAGCCCGCTGGCTCTACGAAAGCCAGAAGGCGATCGAAGCCATCAGGCGACCCGGCCACCTCGCCTCGATCACGGTGCCGACGGTGATCATCGCCCCGGGCAATGATCCGATCGTGCCCTTCCACTTCCAGGAATCGCTGGCGCAGTATTTTCGCGCCGGGCAACTCGTGCCCGTGCCGGGCGCCCGCCACGAGATCCTGCAGGAGCAGGATCGCTATCGCACCCAGGCGCTTGCCGCCCTCTTCGCCTTCATCCCCGGTGGGGAACCGGATCAGACAGATCCAAACAGCGAACTCACCGATTCGGCGCTAGAGGTGTAAGCGGCCGCATCAGCGCCGCTTCAACATCTCCATGGCCTCGGCATGCACGGCCTTGGAACCCGCCGCAATGATCGAACCGCCCGCTTCCGGACGACCGCCGTCCCAGGTGGTGATCACACCGCCGGCCTGCTCGATGATCGGGATGAGCGCGCCCACATCATAAGGCTTCAAGACAGTCTCGATGACCAGATCGACATGGCCGGCAGCCAGCAGGCAATAGGCGTAGCAGTCGACGCCGTAGCGGAACAGCTTCACCTTGTCCTGCACCGCCTGGAAGCGCTCGACTTCCCAATCCTTGAAAAGATGCGGAGAGGTGGTGAAGAGGATCGCGTTTTCGAGGCTGCCGCAGTCGCGCACTTCGTTCTGCCGTTCGCCATCCGGGCCGAAATACCAGGAGCGCTCGCCATCGGCATAATAGCGCTCACCGGTGAAAGGCTGCTCCATCAGGCCCATGACCGAGCGGCCCTTTTCCTGAAAGCCGATCAGCGTGCCCCAGACGGGAACGCCGGAGATGAAGGCACGCGTGCCGTCGATCGGGTCGATGACCCAGAGCTGGTCGCTGTCCATCCGGATATTCTCGTGCTCTTCGCCGAGAATGCCATGGGTCGGGAACTCCGCTTCGATCAGTGTGCGGATGGCGCTCTCGGCGGCCTGGTCCCCTTCGGTGACGGGGTCGAAGCCGGCCTTCTCCTTGTTGACGACGGACAGGCCCGAACGAAAGCGGGGAAGCGTCTCGGCCTTGGCGGCATCGGCAAGGCGGAAGAAGAAATCACGATCAGGGCGCATGAAGAGATCCGTCGTCTGGAGGGAGCGCCTGTCTTAATCCCAGTCGCGCGGAAAGAAAACCTCCGGCACCACAGATCATCACCTCAGGCCGTCACCTCAAACCATCACCTCAGACCGCGCCGAAGCCTTGCGCCATCGCGAATTCGGCAATATCTGCGCAAAATTTAGCCCTGCCCAAAAATACACCAAATTTCGACTTGACAATGGTGCACCGCAACATCTAACGTCTCACTTACAGTCTTCTGACTGTAAATACCCTCCTTGGGTGTTTCCTCCCTAGACTTAGCCGCGCCACGAGCGCGGTTTTTTTTGCCCGCCGCACAGCAACGAGCCTTCCTGGTACCGGAACTGGAGAGGTGATTATTCGGCGGCGAGCGCCCGGTCACCGGCATAATCGGCGACGAATTCGGCCATCTGCTCCATGAAGACGGCAAGCGAACCGGCCAGCACATCGAAATCCGACCGCTTCTCGAGCGTCGCCTCATCGATATAGATCGAGCGGTTGACCTCGATCTGCAGCGCATGAAGCCCGCGCGCCGGCCGACCGTAATGCTCGGTGATGAAGCCGCCGGCATAGGGCTTGTTGCGCACGGCCGTGAAACCGAGATCCTCAAGGAATTGCAGGGCCGCCTGGCTGAGCTCGGCGGATGCACTGGTGCCGTAACGATCGCCGACGATGAAATCCGGCTTCAGCCCGCTGCCCGCCACCCGGATATTGCCGGGCATCGAATGGCAGTCGATCAGGACGCCGAAACCGAACATCGCATGGGTGCGAGCGATCAGCTTCCTGAGGCAGGCGTGATAAGGCTTGTAGCAGTTCTCGATCCGCTCCATGGCGACCGTCAGCGGCATGCGCCGCTCGTAGATCTCCATATTCTCGGCGACAATCCGCGGAATGGTGCCGAGCCCTCCGGCGACGCGCGCCGAATTGCTATTGGCAAACGGCGGCAGCGGATCGGAGAACATCCGGGGATCGAGCTCATAGGGCTCCCGGTTGACGTCGACATAGGCACGCGGGAAATGCGCGACAAGCAGCGGCGCGCCGAAACCGGGCGCCGCCGAAAACAGCTCGTCGACATAGTGATCTTCCGATCGGCGAATCGAGACATCATCGAGTCGCGACTCATCCAGGAACGATGTGGGATAGCGCCGACCGCTATGCGGGGAGTTATAGACGAAGGGAATGGTCTGGATCGCGGGCTCTCGAACCTCGAACAGGTCGAATTCGTTGGTCATCCGCTTCCCAGGCCCTCTTCTTTACCAAGTCACAAACTTGTTGCGTTCTCATGTTGCCAGTCGCCCGCTGCAAAGTCCATACTCCGGGAAATGGCGGAGCAGGCTCACTTTTTCGTTGTTCACCGGTTCTTTACTGAGCCGAACCTAAAGTGGGCGGCTGCGAACTTCCCTATGCAATCGAGTACAGCGGTCCCCAAATGACTCAGAAAATCCTTCTCGCCGAAGATGACAACGACATGCGCCGGTTCCTGGTCAAGGCACTGGAGAAGGCGGGCTACAAGGTCTCGTCCTTCGACAACGGCGCCTCAGCCTATGACCGCCTGCGGGAAGAGCCCTTCTCCCTTCTCCTGACCGACATCGTGATGCCGGAAATGGACGGCATCGAACTGGCGCGCCGCGCAACCGAGCTCGATCCGGACCTGAAGGTGATGTTCATCACCGGCTTTGCCGCCGTCGCGCTGAACGCCGATTCGAAGGCCCCGAAGGACGCAAAGGTGCTTTCCAAGCCTTTCCACCTGCGCGACCTCGTCGACGAAGTGAACAAACTCCTTGCAGCGTAAGGCCTTGCCGAGGGATTGAAAAAATCTCTTCACAAAACTGCAAAATGCCTATTGACGGGCGAACAGGTTTTGTGGTCTTAAGCCGCTCATCGGATGGGCGTGTAGCTCAGCGGGAGAGCACTACGTTGACATCGTAGGGGTCACAGGTTCAATCCCTGTCACGCCCACCATTCGAATTCTTTCAAGGGCTTGCCGGAAACGGCGAGCCCTTTTTGGTTTTCCGGATTGGCGCAGATGCACCTCTCCCGCCCGGCACCAGGCCACCGCTTTTGACGCAAACCGATTCGCAATCTGGTTGACGGAAAAGTGGAACATCGCTCTCATCAACAATCTCTGGTCGGCAATTGATCCAAAGAGCACTGGTGGAGGAGAGAACGCATGTCTCATTCCTACCTGGCCTATATCGATGAGTCGGGCGACGACGGCCTGGGCAACTTTCGCGAGCCCGGTCGCCGCGGCGGCTCCTCGCATTGGCTGGTTCTATCCGCCTGCGTTTTCCGGCAGGTCTACAGCCTGGAAGCGGTGCGCTGGCGCGATTCGATTTCGGACAAATTCGTCAACAAGAAAAGCCGAACGCTTCACTTTATGGAGCTGAACCACGGACAGCGGACGGTCGCTGCACAGACGATCGCCACGCTACCGCTCAGAACAATAAGCGTCATGGCTGCCAAGCCGCCGATTCCCCTTGGCGCCTACTCGGCGAGGAACCAGCTTTACTTTTACATGGCGCGATATCTGGTCGAACGCATTTCCTGGCTTTGCCGCGATCACCGTCCTCAAGTTCCCGAAGGAGATGGACGAGTGCAGATCACCTTCTCGCGTCGCGGCGGCATGTCCTACGAGAAATTTCGCTCCTACCTGGCTCATCTGAAAGATCAACCTGATGCGGCTGTCAAAATCCATTGGCCAGTAATCGACATTGAGGCGGTGGACGCGTTGGATCACAAAAAGAGCGCGAGCCTTCAACTCGTTGATGCGGTTGCTTCGTCTTTTGCAGCGGCGGTCGAACCGGATTTCTATGGAAATTGCGAACTACGCTATGCAGCACTGCTACGCCCCGTGACATATCATCGGAACGGCAACTATCTGAGTTATGGCGTGAAAGTTGTGCCGAGATACCAAGACTGTGGGCTGGACGCTCAGCAGACCAGGTTCATCGAGCTCTTCAAATGAGACGGCAGCCCCCCGGCCCATGATTGTGATTGCTCACCTGCAGTCTTTCGAGTGCTCTGGGTTGTTCCGGCGCGTGGCTGCCTGCCATACATATAGCATTCTCCACCTGCCATTTCCACGGCAATCTGGCGGTCCACTCACCCCTTCACCACCGCCACATCCTCGCCCGCATATACGACCACATAGCCGCCCTCGGGCTTGACCGCCCGCGCCCGCGCTTCAAGCCAGCCGAGATACCGCGCCTCCCGCCAGACCGGTCCGGCCTCCGGCTCGACCAGCACCGTCAGCTGCGGCCCCTGCACATACATCATCATCCGGCTCAGCCGTGGCTCCCATTCGGCCCCAAGCGTCGGATCTGTCCGCCAGAGACAGAAGAAGTCGCGACAGGTCGCGGGCCGCGCCTCATAGGCATCGCAGCCGCCGCCGGGCAGACAGTGGCGGCAGGGCTGGTTGGCCGGTTTGTCGAATTCCGCGATGTCTGGAAGGATGCAGCAGAGCGAACAGGTTCCGCAGTCGCGCCCCGGCACCAGCGCCGGACCGGCTTCGACCGCTCCCTGCTCCACGCCTGCAGCAACCATCTCTCAGGCCGCCGGGCCGATCGTGACCGCGATCGGCGAAAGCCCGTCCACAGCCCCCGCCAGCCTATCGCCCGGCTGAAGCGCCCCGACGCCGGACGGCGTGCCGGTGAAGATCAGGTCGCCAGGCGTCAGGTGATAATAGCGCGAGAGATGGCTGACGATCTCGGGCACGGACCAGACCATCTCGTTCAGATGGCCTTCCTGACGAGGAGCGTCATTGACGACGAGCGAGATCCGCTGCGACTGCGGCTCGAAATCTTCGGCAGCGGTGATGGCGCCGATGACAGCCGAATCCTCGAAGGCCTTGGCGATATCCCAGGGACGCTGCTTTTCCTTCATGGTGTTCTGCAGGTCGCGCCGCGTCATGTCGAGGCCCACGGCATAGCCGAATACGGCCTTCATCGCCTCGTCAGTCGGGACCCGGAAGGCCGGCGCGCCGATCGCGATCACCAGCTCGATCTCGTGATGATAATCCTCCGTGCCCGGCGGATAGGCGATCGTGCCGCCCTCGATGACGAGACCGGTCGGCGGTTTGGTAAAGTAGAAAGGCGCGACGCGGTCGACCGTATTGCCAAGCTCGGCGGCATGGGCGGCGTAGTTTCGCCCAACACAGAAGATGCGGTGGATGGGGAAACCCTCTTGCCGGCCAAGGATCGGAACAAGTGGGGCGGTCGGGACGGAAAACAGCGGGCGGATCAAGGACAAGGACATTCTCTCTGAAGGAAAAGGGCTGAAGGCCACCGTCGATGGCTGGTGGGCCATGATAACCGTCCGGACGCTGCAATGCATCCGGCTTCATCACCAAAGCTAGACTGTCGGTCGGGCTTGGAACAAGTCTCCAAACATGTAACAAAACCGCCGCAGCTGCGTTCTCCTGTCCATGAGGCACAGTGGACGCTCCGACATCAGCCTGGACGGAGACGCCCCGGCAAGACATCGAAAGGCAGATAAACATGAGCATCAAGATCGTGCCGGTCATCATGGCCGGCGGCAAGGGAACCCGTCTTTGGCCGCTGTCGCGCGCAGCCGCAGCCAAGCAGTTCATCCGGTTCCTCGGCGAAGAGACCTTGCTGCAGAAGACGCTCGCCCGCGTCTCCGACAAGACGATCTATGATGCCCCAATCGTCGTGACCAACGAGGATTTCCGTTTTCTCGTTGCCGAACAGGCCCGCGAGATCGGCGTGACGCTGGATGGTATCATCCTTGAGCCCGAGGCCCGCAACACGGCTGCCGCAGTGGCTGCCGCTGCCGTCATCGTCAGCCAGCGTCATGGCAGCGAGACGCTGATCCAGATCCTGCCGTCCGACCACGAAATCACCGTCGACGACATCTATCGCGGCTGCGTGGAAAAGGCGGCAAAGGCCGCCCGTGACGGCAAGATCGTCACCTTCGGCATTACACCGACCGAACCCGCAACCGGCTATGGCTATATCGAGATCGGCGAGGCGCTGGGCAACGGTGTGCACAAGGTCTCCCGTTTCGTCGAAAAGCCCAAGGCAGAGGTTGCCGAGCAGATGCTGGCGAGCGGCAACTATGCCTGGAACTCCGGCATGTTCGTCTTCTCCGCCGGCCAGATGATTGCAGAACTTCAGGCGCTGGCGCCCGAGGTGCTTGCGGCCGTTGAAAAGTCGGTCGAGAACGCCAGGGGCGATCTCGACTTCACCCGGCTTGAAGGGACAAGCTTTGGCCAGAGCCCCAGCATTTCCATCGACTATGCCGTCATGGAAAAGACGCCAAACGCCGCCGTTGTCCCCTCGCCGATCACCTGGTCGGATCTCGGCAGCTGGGATGCGATCTGGAAGCTCGCCGGCGGCGATGAAAACGGCAATGTCGTCAGCGGCAATGCCACCGTCTCCGACACCACCAATTCGCTCGTCATGTCGCGTAATGCCCATCTGGCCGTCCAGGGCATGGAGGGTGTTGCCGTCGTCGCCTCGGAAGATGCCGTCTATGTCGGTCGCCTCGACCGGTCCCAGGATGTCGGCAACCTCGTCAAACTGCTCGCCGCCGACAAGAAGACGGCGCATCTGACCGAAAACCATCCGACTGCGCTGCGCCCCTGGGGCGGTTATACCTCGATCCTCAATGGCGACCGCTTCCAGGTGAAGCGCCTCTTCGTCCACCCGGAAAAGAAGCTCTCGCTGCAAAAGCATCATCACCGCGCCGAGCATTGGGTCTGCGTCAAGGGAACGGCGGAAGTGACGATCGACGACAAGGTCACCGTGCTGCACGAGAACCAGTCGATCTACATTCCCCAGGGCTCCGTCCATCGTCTGGCCAATCCGGGCAAGATCCGGCTCGAAGTCATCGAGGTGCAGACCGGCTCCTATCTCGGCGAAGACGACATCATCCGCCTCGTCGACGAATTCGGCAGAAGCTGATTTCAGCGAAATCGAAACCAGTTGGCCCGGCGGTTTCCACCGTCCGGGCCGCTTGCTTTATGGCGCTGCATTGCACAAGATCGATGCAAGCCGGAAAAAACGGCAGGGCGAACAGCGAAGCGGTAACGAATGTCAATCAAGGCAAGCATCTATCATCTCACCCACTACATCTATGACAAGCCGGTCCGTCTTGGCCCCCAGATCATCCGGCTGAAGCCCGCCTCCCATTCGCGCACCAAGGTGATCTCGCATTCGCTCAAGGTCACGCCCGAAAACCACTTCGTTAACCTGCAGCAGGACCCCTACGGCAACTATCTCGCCCGCTTCGTCTTCCCGGAGCCGGTGACCGAGTTCAAGATCGAGGTCGATCTTGTCGCCGACATGACGGTCTATAATCCCTTCGACTTCTTCACCGAGGAAGTCGCGGTCAAATGGCCATTCGAGTATCCGGAGGATCTGAGGGACGACCTGAAGATCTATATGACACCGGAACCGGCGTCGCCGGCGCTCGATGCCTTCATGGCGACTGTCGACACGACGGAAGGTCAGGGAACGGTCGATATGGTGGTCGGGCTGAATGCCCGCCTGCAGCAGGAGATCGGTTATGTCATCCGCATGGAACCCGGCGTCCAGACGCCGGAGGATACGCTGACATCGGCCCGCGGCTCCTGCCGTGATTCGAGCTGGCTGTTTGTCCAGATCCTGCGCCGCCTCGGTTTTGCCGCCCGCTTTGTCTCTGGTTATCTCATCCAGCTCGCACCGGACCTGAAGGCGCTCGACGGCCCTTCGGGCACAGAGGTCGATTTCACCGACCTGCATGCCTGGACCGAGGTCTACATCCCCGGCGCCGGCTGGATCGGCCTTGACCCGACCTCCGGTCTCTTGACCGGCGAAAGCCATATTCCGCTCGCCGCAACGCCCCATTACAAGAACGCAGCGCCGATTTCCGGCGGCTATTTCGGCGAGGCGAACACCGATTTCGCCTTCGACATGCAGGTCCAGCGTGTCGCCGAGCACCCCCGCATCACCAAGCCCTTCTCCGAAGACAGCTGGGACGCGCTCAATCAGCTCGGCCACAAGGTCGATGCCGAGCTGCAGGCCCGTGACATCAGGCTCACCATGGGCGGTGAGCCGACTTTCGTTTCCATCGATGACTTCCAGTCGGACGAGTGGAACACCGCAGCCGTCGGCCCGACGAAACGCGACAAGGCCGACCAGCTGATCCGCCGGCTGCGCGAACGTTTCGCACCGGGCGGCTTCCTGCATTACGGCCAGGGCAAGTGGTATCCGGGCGAAAGCCTGCCGCGCTGGACCTTCTCGCTCTACTGGCGCCGGGACAACAAGCCGGTCTGGCGCAACCCTGATCTGATCGCGGTGGAAAACCGGAACTACAGCGTCGGTCATGACGACGCCGCCCGCCTCTTGCAGGCGATCGCGGCCGAACTCGATATCCCGACCGAAAACGTCGCCCCCGCCTTCGAGGATCCCGCCGAATGGATCATCAAGGAGGCGAGCCTGCCGGAGAATGTCGACCCGGCGAATTCGAAGCTCAAGGACCCCGAGGAGCGCAACCGCATCGCCAGGGTCTTCGGCAACGGGCTCACCAATCCCGCCGGCTATGTGCTGCCGGTCCAGGCCTGGCAGGGACGCTCCACGGGACGCCAATGGGTCAGCGAAAAATGGCGCACGCGGCGCGGGCGGCTTTATCTCGTGCCGGGCGACAGCCCCGTCGGCTTCCGCCTGCCGCTGAACTCCTTGCCCTATGTCGCGCCCTCGATGTATCCCTACATCAACCCCGTCGACCCGACGGTGGAAAAGCCGCCACTGCCGGACTTCGGGACCGACAAGGGCCGCGCCATGCCGGAGCATTCGGTGAAGACCGAGACCGGCCAGCAGACGCAGATGGGCCAGTCGTTCGAGGAGATCGGCGGACGTGTGCGCACCGCGATTTCGGTTGAAGTGCGCGACGGTCGCGTCTGCGTCTTCATGCCCCCGACCGAAGCGCTGGAGGATTACCTCGATCTGATCGCGTCAGCCGAACGGGCCGCGGAAGCACTCAACCTGCCCGTCCACATCGAAGGTTACACGCCGCCGCATGACGAACGGCTGAATGTCATCCGCGTCGCGCCCGATCCCGGTGTCATCGAGGTCAACATCCATCCGGCCTATGACTGGGAGGATTGCGTCGCCACCACCACGGCGATTTACGAGGAGGCGCGGCTCTGCCGCCTCGGCGCCGACAAGTTCATGATCGACGGTCGCCATTGCGGCACCGGTGGCGGCAACCACGTCGTCGTCGGTGGCGCGACCCCGAACGACAGCCCGTTCCTGCGCCGCCCGGATCTCCTGAAGAGCCTGGTGCTGCATTGGCAGCGCCATCCCTCGCTCTCCTATCTGTTCTCCGGCCTGTTCATCGGCCCGACCAGCCAGGCACCGCGTTTCGACGAGGCAAGGCACGATTCGCTCTATGAGCTCGAAATTGCCATGGCCCAGATCCCCATGCCCGATCAGGGCATGGCACCGCCGCTTCCCTGGCTCGTCGACCGCCTGTTCCGCAACCTGCTGGTCGACGTCACCGGCAACACGCATCGCTCGGAGATCTGCATCGACAAGCTCTTCTCGCCGGATGGTCCGACGGGCCGGCTTGGCCTTGTCGAGTTCCGCGGCTTCGAAATGCCACCGAATGCCCGCATGTCGCTGGCGCAGCAGCTTCTGATCCGCGCACTCATCGCCCGCTTCTGGAAAAACCCGATCGGCGGCCGTTTCGTCCGCTGGGGCACGGGCCTGCATGACCGTTTCATGCTGCCGCATTACATCTGGCAGGACTTCCTCGACGTGCTGGCCGACCTCCGGCAGAACGGCTTCGATTTCAAGCCGGAATGGTTTGCAGCCCAGCTGGAATTCCGCTTCCCCTTCTATGGCGAAGTCGAATACGAGGGCTCCAAGCTCGAATTGCGCGGCGCGCTCGAACCCTGGCATGTGATGGGCGAACAGGGCGCGATCGGCGGAACGGTGCGCTATGTGGATTCGTCCGTCGAGCGGTTGCAGGTGAAGCTGGAGACGGCCAATCCCGATCGCTTCACCGTGGCCTGCAACGGGCGCGCCGTGCCATTGCGCAAGACCGACGTCAACGGCGTCGCCGTCGCCGGCGTTCGTTACAAGGCCTGGCAGCCGGCATCCGGCCTTCACCCGATTCTGCCCGTCAACACACCGCTAACATTCGACATCTATGATACATGGTCCGGACGCTCAATCGGCGGCTGCGTTTACCACGTCGCCCATCCCGGTGGCCGGAGTTACGATACTTTCCCTGTGAATGGGAATGAAGCGGAAGCCCGTCGGCTTGCACGTTTCGAGCCATGGGGTCATACAGCCGGCTCCTATCCCCTATGGCCCGAAACCGTGTCGCCGGAATTCCCGCACACTTTGGACCTGAGAAGACCGCAAGGTATCTGATTGATGGCACAGAAGACGGCAGCGGAACTTTCCCCGCCAGAGGCGCCGATGACCGAGGCCCGCACGGCCGGCTATCGCGCGCTGTCGGGCGCCGCTGACGAAATGCTCGACAACAAGGGCAATGTACGTCCGGTCTGGCAGGCTCTCGTTTCTGCAATCGACACAATGCCGGAGGAGGATCTGCACGAGCGCTTTGCCCGTGCGGACCGCTATCTGCGTGACGCCGGCGTCTTCTACCGTGCTTACGGCTCCGGCGGATCGAGCGAGCGTGCCTGGCCCTTCTCGCATATCCCGGTGATGATCTCGGAACCCGAGTGGCAGGTGCTGGCGGACGGCCTGGTCCAGCGCGCAAACCTGCTGGAAGCGGTCGTTGCCGATATCTATTCGGAAAACCGACTGGTGCAGGAAGGTTTCCTGCCGCCGCAGCTGATTGCGTCCAACCCGGAATTCCTGCGACCGCTCGTCGGCATCAAGCCGGCCG
Source organism: Rhizobium sp. (assembly GCA_029865885.1). GTDB lineage: Bacteria > Pseudomonadota > Alphaproteobacteria > Rhizobiales > Rhizobiaceae > Allorhizobium. The sequence goes on from JARXAK010000243.1 coordinate 14,266, forward strand.
GCGGCCACTACCTGCATTTCTGTTCGTTCGAAATCGGCCGCGGGCCAGACGGCAACTGGTGGGTTCTTGCCGACCGCACCCAGGCCCCGTCAGGTGCCGGCTTTGCGCTGGAAAACCGAGTAGCCACCGCCCGCGCCTTTTCCGACGTTTATGCCGAGACCCATGTCCACCGGCTTGCGTCGTTCTTCGGTGCCTTCCGCAAGGCGCTTCAGGCCCGCACCCGCAGCACCGACGAGCGCATCGCCGTCCTGTCACCGGGGCCCGCCAACGAGACCTATTTCGAACACGCCTATATCGCCCGCTATCTCGGCATCATGCTGCTGGAGGGCGAAGACCTGACCATCGTCAACGGTCGTGTCATGGTTCGCACCGTGGCCGGCCTGAAACCCGTCAGCGTGCTCTGGCGCCGCCTCGACGCGGCCTTCACCGATCCGCTGGAACTCGACCAGAACTCCTATATCGGCACGCCCGGCATGGTGCAGGCGCTGCGCAACGGCGCCGTCACCTTCGTCAACGCACTCGGCTCCGGCATTCTGGAAACCCGTGCGCTCCTCGCCTTCATGCCCACCCTCTCGCGCCATCTGCTCGGCGAAGAGCTGAAACTGCCCTCGATCGCCACCTGGTGGTGCGGCCAGAAGGCCGAGCGCGAGCATGTCGCGGCGCATCTGGATCGCATGGTGATCGGCTCCGCCTTTTCGCGCCTGCCCTTCTTCGACGATGGCGGGCGCTCGGTCATGGGCTCGCGCTACAAGGACCCGCAGGGCCGCAGCACCGCCGAATGGCTGGAGACAGAAGCCGGCAATCTCGTCGGCCAGGAAGTCGTGACGCTCTCGACGACACCGGCCATGGTCGACGGCAAATTGACCCCGCGCCCGATGTCGCTGCGTGTCTTCGCAGCCCGCACCCAGAACGGCTGGCAGATCATGCCGGGCGGCTTTGCCCGGATCGGCAGCGGCTCGGACGTCTCGGCCATCGCCATGCAATCCGGTGGCAGTGCCGCCGACGTCTGGATCGTCTCCGACAAGCCCGTGGATCGCACCTCGCTGCTGCCGGCCGAGGAAACCTTTACCCGCAATATGCCGGGCAGCCTGCCGAGCCGTGCGGCCGACAACCTCTTCTGGCTCGGCCGCTATATCGAGCGCGCCGAAGGCGTGTTGCGCATCCTGCGCGCCTGGCATGCCCGTTATGCCGAAAGCGCCAATCCCGACCAGCCGCTGCTTGCCTTCGTCAGCGAATATCTCTCCGACATCGACGTCGACACCAAGTCAGGCGTGCCGGAAAGCCTGCTGCGCAACATCGACAGCGCCGTCTATTCGGCCAGCAACATCCGCGACCGCTTCTCGCCCGATGGCTGGCTGGCGCTGAACGATCTGTCGAAAACCGCGAAACGCTTCCACGAGCGCGTGAAGCCGGGCGATGACGCGGCCCATGCCATGACCATCCTGTTGCGCAAGCTCGCGGGCTTTGCCGGTCTCGTGCATGAAAACATGTACCGGTTCACCGGCTGGCGTTTCCTGACCATCGGCCGCCTCTTGGAACGCGGCCTGCACATGACGCGCCTGCTCGGCCATATGACGGGTCCCGATGCCCCAGACGGCTCGCTCGATATGCTGCTCGAGATCGGCGACAACGTCATGACCCATCGCCGCCGCTACAATGTGTCGACGGCACGGCTGACGGTCACCGACCTTCTGGCGCTCGATCCGCTCAACCCACGCTCGATCCTCTTCCAGCTGAACGAGATCCGCATCGAGGTCGAGCAACTGCCGAACGCCATGGTCAACGGCCAGATGTCGAGCCTGTTCCGCGAGGCCATGCGCCTGCATTCGGGCTTGGCCGTCATGACGCCGGAGACCATGTCCGCCGACGTCTATACCAATCTCGAGCGGGAACTGGAGAAACTCTCCGACATTCTCGCCCAATCCTATCTGAGCTGACGCGATGCTCTACGACCTCTCGCTCCATATCGGCTATCATTACGAGGTCCCGGCATCCGGCGCCCATCACATGCTGCGCCTGCTGCCGCTTTCCCTGCCGGATCGCCAGCGGCTTATCGCCGGTGCGATCACGGTCACGCCGGAGCCGGACGAGATCTCCACCTTCAGCGATTTCTTTCGCCATCCGACCAGCCACGCCATCCTGCGCGGTCCGCACGAGAAACTGGATATCCGCATGCAGGCCCGCGTCATGGTGCAGGCCCAGCCGATCGCTGCGGATTTCTCGCCGCTGCTCGACCGCCTGCCGCAGGAAATCGCCGAAACCTGGTCGCTCGACGGCGAATCGCCGCATCATTTCATCGGCACGAGCCCGCGCCTGCCCCGCGACAAGGCGATCGCCACTTATGTGCGCGACATGCTGAAGCCCAGCATGACGGTTCGCCAGATCGCAGAAACACTCTGCAGCCGCATCCACAAGGACTTCAAATACGACGCTGAAGCCACGACGGTCGATACGACGCCAGCGGAAGCCTTCGAAAAGAAGCGCGGCGTCTGCCAGGACTTCAGCCACGTGATGATCGTGGCACTGCGCAGTCTCGGCATTCCCGCCGGCTATGTCAGTGGTTTCCTGCGCACCATTCCTCCGCCGGGCAAAGAACGGCTGGAAGGCGCGGACGCCATGCATGCCTGGGTCCGGGTCTGGTGCGGCAAGCTCACCGGATGGCTCGAACTCGATCCGACCAACAACATCGCCGCCGGCACGGATCATATCGTCGTCGGCTACGGCCGCGACTATGCGGATGTGGCCCCGGTCATCGGTGTGCTCAAGAGCTACGGTTCCCATCAGACGGCCCAGGCCGTGGATGTCATCCCGATCAGGCAATAGTTCCCTTTTCCAGCAAATTTTACCATTCCAGTTAAAGCGACTGCAAGGCATCAGGGACTATAACCCTCCAAACGCTGATTTTGGATGGACATGATGACGACCTCTGGCAGCCACAAGAAGTCTCTGTTTCAACGCCTCTGGCGCGACCGCGCCGGCAATTTTGGCATTGCGACAGCCATCATCCTGCCGGTCACGGCGGCTACCGCCGGGATCGCAATTGACATGAACCAGATGGTTCAGCTCCGTCACGCATTGCAGGACTCGGCAGACTCAGCAGTTCTCTCCGCCGCGAACGCGCTGGCAAAGAACAACAACATGACTGACGACGCGGCGCTCGATATGGCCCGCAAGTTCATGAAGGCCCAGTTCTACAACGTGGTGCCAGGTGCAAAGATGGGCGATGCAGTCGAGGGCTCGGCCCCTGTCGACCAGCTCGCCGGCGCCATCGGCACCGTAGTGCGCAACTCGAGCTCGTCTGGCAAGACCTACGACGTGACCCTGACGACGAGCTTCAAAATGCCGACCAATGGCATGACAGCCCTGCTCGGCTGGAAGGAAGTGACCGTCGGGGTGACGGCAACGGCGCAGGCATCGACCGAGAGCAAAAACGCCCTGTCGATGTATCTCGTGCTCGACCGGTCCGGCTCGATGGGTTGGGACACGAACACGATCAATCCGGCACAACCGAAGAAGACGGTCTACTACAACTGCGGATCCTCCTGGAGACCGAGAACCTGCAGTTACGAGGCAGACAACTACGTCATCAAGATCGACGCGCTGAAAATGGCGGTTGCGAGCCTGACGACGCAGTTGGACACCGCTGATCCGGAGACGAAATACGTGCGGACCGCCGCAGTCTCCTACGAAGCCAGAATGTATGACCCCGTTGCCTTCAACTGGGGCACGTCGCACACGCTGAGCTACGTCCAGGCGCTGATCGCAGATGGCGGCACGGATTCCTCGGACGCGATGGAACGCGCCTATACGGACATCAGCAAGGCGAGTGAAGACACCGCCCACAAGAACAAGAACGGCCAGGTGCCGAGCAAATTCATCGTGTTCATGACCGACGGCGACAACAACTATTCAAGCGCGGACACCGACACGCTGGCGACCTGCGAGACCGCGAAGAAGAATGGAATCCAGATCTTCACGGTCGCTTTCATGGCGCCGAGCAAGGGGCAGGCGCTGTTGAAGTCCTGCGCCTCCGGCCTGTCGAACTACTACGATGCACAGGATGCCGCCGAACTCGTTGCCGCCTTCAAGGAGATCGGCGACAAGGCTGTCGAGGCCGCAACACGGCTCACCAACTGACGGCATTCAAATCGATTTAGATTTTTGCCGACCCCAAGACCGCAGTCATCGCGACTGCGGTCTTATCATATCTTCATGTTTTCGAGATAAAATAATCAGAACAGTGACTTGCCTGAATTGTAGGCAACTCGAACAAAATTGCCCGCCTAGCATCGCGCCTGTTGCAACTGTCTCATTTCGATGCGTAAACTGCCGTTCATGGGGCCGGCGCCGGCAATCGCATCGGAGCCGCCCGGAGACACGAACAACGCCAGGCGAACCGATGATCAAGACTCCCCACAAAGTCGACCTTCCCCTTCCCAAGCGCGAAGTTTCCGATCCGGAATCCTTGGCCGCCGAAATCATGGAGAAGCTGACTTACAGCATCGGCAAGGATGCGAAGGTCGCGACCCCGCATGACTGGCTGACCGCAACCATCCTCGTGGTGCGCGACCGCATCATCGACAAATGGATGGAATCGACCCGCGGCACCTACATGAACAACGGAAAGCGGGTCTATTACCTCTCGCTTGAGTTCCTGATCGGCCGTTTGCTGCGCGACGCCATGTCGAACCTCGGCCTGATCGATGATATCCGCCAGGCGCTCTCCTCGCTGTCGGTCGAATTCGACGTGATCGCCGGCCTGGAGCCGGACGCAGCGCTGGGCAATGGCGGCCTTGGCCGTCTCGCCGCCTGCTTCATGGAATCGATGGCGACGGTCAATATCCCCGCCTATGGCTACGGCATCCGTTACGTCCACGGCCTCTTCCGCCAGCAGATGGCCGATGGCTGGCAGGTCGAACTGCCGGAAAGCTGGCTGGCGCACGGCAACCCCTGGGAGTTCGAGCGCCGCGAAAGCTCCTACGAAGTCGGATTCGGCGGCACGGTCGAGACCGTCGACGGACCGGACGGCGAACCGCGTTATGTCTGGAAGCAGGGAGAGCGCGTCATCGCCACCGCCTATGACACACCGGCCGTCGGCTGGCGCGGCGAACGCGTCAACACGTTGCGCCTGTGGTCGGCCCAACCGATCGACCCGATCCTGCTCGACGCCTTCAACGCCGGCGACCACATCGGGGCGCTGCGCGAAAGCAACAAGGCGGAATCCCTGACCCGCGTTCTCTATCCGGCGGACGCTACGCCTGCCGGCCAGGAACTGCGCCTGCGCCAGGAATTCTTCTTCTGTTCGGCCTCGCTGCAGGACATCGTCCGCCGTCACCTGCAGCAGGGCAACACGCTGGCCCAGCTGCCGGACAAGGTGGCAATCCAGCTGAACGACACCCACCCTGCCGTCTCCGTCGTCGAACTGATGCGCCTGCTGGTCGATGTTCACGGCGTCGCCTTTGACGAAGCCTGGGAGATATCCTCCAAGACCTTTTCCTACACCAACCACACCCTGCTTCCGGAAGCGCTGGAAAGCTGGCCGGTCCCGCTCTTCGAGCGCCTCCTGCCGCGCCATATGCAGCTCGTCTACGCGATCAACGCCAAGATCCTGCTCGATGCCCGCAAGAAGCGCGGCTTCAACGACCATGAGATCCGCCAGATTTCGCTGATCGACGAAAGCGGCGATCGCCGCGTGCGCATGGGCAACCTCGCCTTCATGGGCTCGCATTCGATCAACGGCGTCTCGGCCCTGCATACCGAGCTGATGAAGGAGACGGTGTTTGCCGATCTCCACAAGCTCTATCCCACCCGCATCAACAACAAGACCAACGGGATTACGCCGCGCCGTTGGCTGATGCAGTGCAATCCTGATCTGACCAACCTGATTACGGAAGCGATCGGCCCGGAATTCCTCGACGATGCGACCAAGCTGAAGGGCCTCGACGCCTTTGCCGACGATGCCGCCTTCCAGCAGAAGTTTGCCGCGGTGAAATTCGGCAACAAGCAGAAGCTCGCAAGCCTTGTCGCAAGCCGGATGGGCATCAAGCTTGACCCGCATGCGATGTTCGACATCCAGATCAAGCGCATCCATGAATACAAGCGCCAGCTCCTGAACATCATCGAGACGGTCGCCCTCTTCGACCAGATCCGCTCGCATCCCGAGCGTGACTGGGTTCCGCGCGTGAAACTCTTCGCCGGCAAGGCAGCGCCCAGCTACCACAACGCCAAGCTGATCATCAAACTGGCGAACGACGTCGCCCGCGTGATCAACACCGACCCCTCGGTACGCGGCCTGCTGAAGGTCGTGTTCGTGCCGAACTACAACGTCTCGCTGGCCGAAGTCATGGTGCCCGCCGCCGACCTCTCCGAGCAGATTTCCACCGCCGGCATGGAAGCCTCCGGAACCGGGAACATGAAGTTCGCGTTGAACGGAGCATTGACCATTGGCACGCTCGACGGCGCCAATGTCGAAATGCGCGATCATGTGGGCGAGGAGAACATCGTGATCTTTGGGATGACCGCCGACGAGGTCGGACGCGTGCGCGCCGAGGGGCACAATCCCCGCGCCGCCATCGATGCCTCGCGCGAATTGCAGCAGGCGCTTTCGGCGATCGCATCGGGTGTCTATTCGCCCGACGACCGCGATCGTTATGCCGGCCTGATGCAGGGCATCTACCAGCATGACTGGTTCATGGTGGCCGCCGACTTCGACGCCTATGCCAAGGCCCAGCGCCAGGTCGACGAGATCTGGACCGACACATCCGCCTGGTATTCGAAGACCATCCGCAACACCGCGCGCATGGGCTGGTTCTCGTCCGATCGCACCATCCGGCAATACAATGCGGATATCTGGAGAGCTTGATGGCCAAATCACCGAAGAGGAGCGGTGACGAAGCAAAGCCGGACACACCGTCGGCAGCAGAAATGGAAGCGATCATCCATGGCACCCACGGCGACCCCTTCGCCGTGCTGGGCGTGCATGAGGCAGGTTCGGGCCATGTCGCCCGCTGCTTCATTCCGGGTGCGGAATCCGTCGTCGCCTACAATCTGGCGGGCGATCAGATCGGCGAACTGGTCCGGCATCACGACGCCGGCTTTTTCTCCGGGCCGGTGAAGCTTACGGGCGTGCTTCCGGTCCGGTACCGCGCGACGCGCGGTGACGCCGAATGGACCGTCACCGACCCCTACAGCTTCTGGCCGATCCTCGGGCCAATGGACGACTACTTCATCCGCGAAGGCTCGCATTTGCGCCTCTTCGACAAGATGGGCGCCCATCCGATGAAGCATCAGGGCGTCGACGGCTTCCATTTCGCCGTCTGGGCACCGAATGCGCGGCGCGTTTCCGTCGTCGGTGACTTCAACGACTGGGACGGCCGCCGCCACGTCATGCGGCTGCGCCGCGATACCGGCATCTGGGAGATCTTCGCGCCCGATGTGCGCGCTGGCGCCACCTACAAGTTCGAGATCGTCGGGCCGCATGGCGACCTTCAGCCTTTGAAGGCGGACCCCTATGCCCGCCGCGCCGAGATGCGCCCGAAGAACGCCTCGATGACCACGCCGGAACTTGCGCAGACCTGGGACGACGAGGCCCATCGCAAGCATTGGTCGAGCATCGACCAGCGCCGCCAGCCGATCTCGATCTACGAAGTCCATGCCGGCTCCTGGCAGCGTCGCGACGATGGCTCCATGCTGTCCTGGGACGAAATGGCCGCGCGCCTGATCCCTTATTGCGTCGACATGGGTTTCACCCATATCGAATTCCTGCCCGTGACCGAGCACCCCTACGACCCCTCCTGGGGTTACCAGACGACGGGCCTCTATGCGCCCAGCGCCCGCTTCGGCGAACCGGAGGGTTTTGCCCGCTTCGTCAACGGCTGCCACAAGGTGGGCTTAAGCGTCATTCTCGACTGGGTGCCGGCACATTTCCCGACGGATGCCCACGGGCTTCGCAACTTCGATGGCACGGCGCTCTATGAACATGCCGACCCGCGTCAGGGTTTCCATCCGGACTGGAACACCGCGATCTACAATTTCGGTCGCCAGGAGGTCCTGTCCTACCTGATCAACAACGCGCTCTACTGGGCCGAGAAGTTCCACCTCGACGGCCTGCGCGTCGATGCGGTCGCCTCGATGCTCTATCTCGACTATTCCCGCAAGGAAGGCGAGTGGATCCCCAACGAATATGGTGGGCGGGAAAACCTGGAGGCGGTGCGCTTCCTCCAACAGATGAACCACCATGTCTATGGCAGCCATCCCGGCATCATGACCATCGCCGAGGAGAGCACCTCCTGGCCCAAGGTCTCGCAGCCGGTCCACGAGGGCGGCCTCGGCTTCGGCTTCAAGTGGAACATGGGTTTCATGCATGACACCCTGAGCTACTTCGCAAGGGACCCGATCTACAGGAAATATCACCATCAGGAGCTGACCTTCGGCCTCCTCTATGCCTTCTCGGAAAACTTCGTCCTGCCGATCTCCCATGACGAGGTCGTGCACGGCAAGGGCTCGATGATCGCCAAGATGCCCGGCGACGACTGGCAGAAATTCGCCAATCTCCGGGCCTATTACGGCTATATGTGGGGCCATCCGGGCAAGAAGCTGCTGTTCATGGGCCAGGAATTCGCCCAGTGGAGCGAATGGTCCGAGGCGCGCTCGCTCGACTGGAACCTCCTGGACTATGCCCCGCATGAAGGTATGCGGCGGCTGATCCGCGACCTCAACTTCACCTATCGCTCCAAGCCGGCACTGCATGCGTGCGATTGCGAGGGCGAAGGCTTTGAATGGATCACGGCCGATGATCAGGAAAATTCGGTTTTTGCCTGGCTGCGAAAGGCGCCCGGCGAAAAGCCCGTCGCCGTCATCTGCAACCTGACGCCGAACTATCACGAACAATACGAATTGCGCTTGCCTGCGGCCGGCCGTTGGCGTGAGATACTGAACACGGATGCCGAAATCTATGGTGGTAGCGGCAAGGGCAATGGTGGCCGCGTGGAGGCGCATGCCACGGGAAGCGGATGGGCAAAAGCAGGGCTGACGCTCCCGCCGCTGGCCGTGATCATGCTGGAATTGGAACAGTAAGGGGAGGAAGTATATGACCGAAAAAACGGCAAGAAGCCTGTCGCGCGATGCCATGGCCTATGTTCTGGCCGGTGGCCGCGGCAGCCGCCTGAAGGAGTTGACGGATCGGCGCGCCAAGCCCGCCGTCTATTTCGGCGGCAAGGCCCGCATCATCGACTTTGCCCTGTCGAATGCGCTGAACTCCGGTATCCGCCGCATCGGGGTTGCCACCCAGTACAAGGCTCACTCGCTGATCCGTCACCTGCAGCTCGGCTGGAACTTCTTCCGCCCCGAGCGCAACGAGAGCTTCGACATCCTGCCGGCCTCGCAGCGCGTTTCCGAAACGCAGTGGTACGAAGGCACGGCGGACGCCGTGTATCAGAACGCCGACATCATCGAATCCTACGCGCCGGAATACATGGTCATCCTCGCCGGCGACCACATCTACAAGATGGACTACGAACTGATGCTGCAGCAGCACGTCAATTCGGGCGCGGATGTCACCATCGGCTGCCTGGAAGTGCCGCGCATGGAGGCAACCGGCTTCGGCGTGATGCATGTCGATGCCACCGACCGGATCATCGATTTCGTCGAGAAGCCCGCCGATCCGCCGGGCATTCCCGGCAACGAAGGCTTTGCGCTCGCTTCCATGGGCATCTACGTCTTCCAGACGAAATACCTGATGGAACTGCTGCGGCGCGACGCTGCCGATCCGGAATCAAGCCGCGACTTCGGCAAGGACATCATCCCTTATGTGGTGAAAAACGGCAAAGCCGTCGCCCATCGCTTCGCCCAGTCCTGCGTCCGCTCCGACTTCGAGCGTGAGCCCTACTGGCGCGACGTCGGCACGATCGATGCCTATTGGCAGGCCAATATCGACCTGACCGACATCGTTCCGGAACTGGACCTCTACGACAAGACCTGGCCGATCTGGACCTATTCGGAAATCACCCCGCCCGCCAAGTTCGTTCATGACGACGAGGGCCGTCGCGGCTCCGCCATCTCCTCGCTCGTGTCTGGCGACTGCATCATCTCCGGCTCCTCGCTCTACAAGAGCCTGCTTTTCACCGGTGTGCGCGCCAATTCCTACTCCCGCCTTGAAGGTGCGGTTGTTCTGCCGAAGGTGCAGATCGGCCGTCATGCGCGTCTCACGAATGTCGTGATAGACCATGGCGTGGTGATCCCGGAGGGGCTGATCGTCGGCGAGGATCCGGAAATGGATGCCAAGCGCTTCCGTCGCAGCGAAAACGGGATATGCCTCATCACGCAGTCGATGATCGACAAACTGGGTTAGCCAAGCCGATGAAGGTCCTTTCGGTCGCCTCCGAACTCTATCCGCTGATCAAGACCGGAGGCCTCGCCGACGTTGCGGGCGCGCTTCCCCTCGCGCTCGCCACCAATGGTGTCGAGACGAAGACGCTCATTCCCGGCTATCCCGCCGTGATGAAAACGGTGAAGAAGCCGAAAAAGGTCCACGAATTCGGTGATATTCTTGACGAACGGGCAACCCTGCTCGAGGTTCACCACGAGGGCCTTGATCTTTTTATCCTCGACTGCCCGCCGCTCTACGAGCGTTCGGGCGGTCCTTACCTCGACACCCAGGGCCGCGACTATCCTGACAACTGGAAGCGCTTTGCGGTGCTCTCCAAGGTGGGAGCAGAGATCGCGGCTGGCGTGCTCCCGGGCTTCAAACCGGATCTCGTGCATGTGCACGACTGGCAGGCAGCGCTCGTGCCGGTCTATATGCGCTATGCCGAAGCGCCCGAGGTTCCGAGCCTGATCACCATCCACAACATCGCCTTCCAGGGCCAGTTCGGCGCGACGCTCTTCCCCTATCTCGGCCTGCCGGAACATGCCTGGCACGAGGCGCTCGAATATTACGGCACGATCAGCTACCTGAAGAGTGGCCTCGTCACCGCCCATGCGCTGTCGACCGTCAGCCCCTCCTATGCCGATGAGATCCTGACGCCGGAATTCGGCATGGGCCTCGACGGAGTCATCGCCAGCCGCGCTACCGACCTCTACGGCATCGTCAACGGCATCGATGCCGATGTCTGGAACCCTGCCTCCGACCCTCTGCTGCCAAGCCATTATTCCGGCTCCGCGCTGAAGAAGCGCGCCGGCAACCGGGCAGCCATGGTCGAGCGCTTCGCCTTCGACGGCGATGACGGCCCGATCTTCTGCGTCATCTCGCGCCTCACATGGCAGAAGGGCCTCGATCTCCTGCCTGATGTCATCGACGAAATCGTCGATGCCGGCGGCAGGCTGGCAATCCTCGGCTCGGGCGAAAGTGGCATTGAGGCTGCCCTGCAGGGTGCCGCCGCCCATCACCGCGGGCGCGTTGGCATGGTGCTCGGCTATGACGAAAAACTCTCGCATATGATGCAGGCAGGCTCTGACGTGATCCTCGTGCCTTCGCGCTTCGAACCCTGTGGCCTGACCCAGCTCTACGCGCTGCGTTATGGCTGTGTTCCGCTCGTTGCCCGCACGGGAGGCCTCGCCGACACCATCGTCGATGCCAATGAAGCGGCTCTCGCCGCAGGTGTCGCAACCGGCGTGCAGTTTGCACCCGTCACGACCGATGCCTTCCGCCGCGCCATCCGCCGCACGCTCCGCCTCTACAGTGACCAGCGTCTCTGGTCGCAGATACAGAAGCAGGGCATGAAGTCCGATGTCTCCTGGAACCGGAGCGCCGCGACCTATGCCGACCTTTATCAACGCCTCGTCTCGAAAGGCCAGTAATCGATGATCTCGACCGTCTCCACGAAACCCTATGCGGACCAGAAGCCCGGCACATCGGGACTGCGCAAGAAGGTTCCGGTGTTCCAGCAGGAGAACTATGCGGAGAACTTCATTCAGGCGATCTTCGACAGCCTGGAAGGGTTTGAAGGCCAGACGCTGGTGATCGGCGGCGACGGCCGCTACTACAATCGCGAAGTCATCCAGGTGGCACTGAAGATGGCCGCCGCCAACGGCTTCGGCAAGGTTCTGGTCGGCAAAGGCGGCATTCTGTCCACACCGGCCGCCTCCCATGTCATCCGCAAATACAAGGCCTTCGGCGGCATCGTGCTCTCGGCCAGCCACAATCCCGGCGGCCCGACCGAAGACTTCGGCATCAAATACAATATCGGCAATGGCGGCCCGGCACCGGAAAAGATTACCGACGCGATCTTCGCCCGCACCAAGGTCATCGACAGCTACAAGATCGCCGACGTCGCCGAAATCGATCTCGACACGGTCGGCAGC
>JARXAK010000237.1 GCA_029865885.1 Rhizobium sp.
CGGAAGAAATCCTGTCCCAGCTGCTGCTGGCACGTGATCGGCTGGGCGATTTCCCTGACCGGGAGACGCCCGTTGGCACCATAATGCCGTCAAGCGATCGCAAGGTCACCAACATCGTCATGATGGGCATGGGCGAGCCGCTCTACAATTTCGAAGAGGTGAAGAAGGCGCTGCTGATCGCGACTGATGGCGATGGCCTGTCGCTGTCGAAGCGTCGCGTCACCCTGTCGACCTCAGGTGTTGTGCCGGAGATCTACCGGACCGGTGAAGAGACCGGCGTGATGCTGGCGATCTCGCTGCATGCGGTGCGTGACGAGCTCCGCGACATGCTGGTGCCGATCAACAAGAAGTATCCGCTGAAGGAGCTGATCGAAGCCTGTCGCAACTATCCGGGCCTGTCGAATGCCCGCCGCATCACCTTCGAATATGTGATGCTGAAGGACGTCAACGACAGTCTTGAGGATGCCAAGGGTCTGATCCAGCTGCTCAAGGGCGTGCCGGCGAAGATCAACCTGATCCCGTTCAACCCGTGGCCAGGCACCAACTACCAGTGTTCCGACTGGGCGCAGATCGAGAAGTTTGCCGACTTCATCAACCAGGCCGGTTATGCCTCGCCGATCCGCACGCCGCGCGGCCGCGATATCCTCGCCGCCTGCGGTCAGCTGAAGTCGGAATCCGAGCGCATGCGCAAGACGGAGCGTCTGGCGTTTGAGGCGATGATGATCGCCAATCACGGCGAAGACGACGATTGAGTTTCGGTGGGGCGGCGGCCCCGCCCTTGACCTTACTTGGCCTGCGTCATGAAGATCTTCACCGCAAAAACGGAGAAGACGCCGGCAAAGGTGTAATCGATGCCACGCAGAACCTTGCGGTTCGCCTGCAGCCAGCTCGACATGAAATCTGCCCCATAGACGATGCCGATGCCGATCGGCAATGACAGGATGATCGACCAGAGGCCGAGGAAGATCAGCTTACCCGTCACATTAGGATCGGTGGCGGTGACGAACTGCGGCAGGAAGGTCATGAAGAAGATGATGACCTTCGGGTTCAGCAAATTGACCCAGAGCCCGTTCAGGAAAGCTCCCTTCTTGGAGACAACTGCATCACCATCCGCCTTGATGACGAAGTTCGAGCCATGCCGGATGGCCTGCAGCGCCAGCCAGAGCAGATAGGCCGCTCCCCCCGTTTTCAGAAGCAGGAAGGCCGTCGGCGAAGCAACGATCAGCGCCGAGATGCCGAAGGCGACCAGCATGGTATGGATCGAGATGCCGAAACTCGTGCCAGCAAGCGTCATCAGGCCGATCGCCCGGCCGTCGCGCAGCGAGCGGCTGATCCAGAGCGTCATGTCTGGACCAGGCGTGATGGCCAGCAGCAGGAGCGCCAGGCTGAAGGCAAGAAAAACGGGAAGGCTGGGAAGAAAGTCCATGGAAGACCTCGGCGAACAGGATGTCCGCCGAGACTTACACGCTCTTCAATGCCTCGACCAGCCGTCCCGAAGGTCATCAGCGTTCGACCTTGGGATCAACGAGATTGACCTTCTCGCCCGGCTCGATGCCGAAAAGCTTGCGGAAGTCATCCGGACCAAGCAGGGCCGCAGCCTGATCGATCAGCTGCTGATTGCGAGTATTGAGGTAGTCGGGATCGGGCGGAAGAATTCCGGGCATCGTCTGCATGGCGAAGGCCTGCACCTGTGCCCGCAGCGAAAGAAGCTTGCTCAGGGTCTCCGTCCTGTCACCGAGCGCTTCGCGCGCTAACTGTTCAAAATCGTCGGGAATATCGGCCATGGGTCCGGCTCCATCGGTGACATTCAGCGGCAGCCTTTTGCCGGTGCAGGCAGCAATCTTCTTCTGCCATGCCGTATGTTGCAAGCCATAAGGCCCGTAGATGAACGAGCTGAGCGTATACCCCCGGGCGTGCTTGACGGTTAAGGGAGAGCTGCCCGAACCACCGGTCGAATAGAGGACCTGATTGGCGAGTTGGTGACAGACACCGTCGACGCCATAGGTGAAGATCGTTCCCTGCGCCGACGGGTTGCCGCTCGACGAAAGGTTGGGAGCGACCAGACAATCGGCGAGGTTCAGATTGCCAGACTGGCTGCCGATGTAACCATCGGCATGGCCTGGTGCTCCCCCCTTCGGATGGAACGAGCCCCAGCAATACCAGTTTCGCTCCCCTGCCGCCTTGACTGCGGCAATATCCGGATATGGATGCAGTCGACTGTCATAGGTCGTCACCCAGGTATGGTCGACGGGCGAGCCATCGGCATAGGCGGGCACCACCCAGGCATACAGGATACTCATGGTCTCCTCCTCTTGTCAGAGACAGGAGAGTACAACCATTGGATAAATGGTCAACCTATTTCTCGCAAAGGTGGATTTTGAACCTCTCGCTGAAGTCTGGGTGCCAGCGCGACAGGGGCGGTCGGTTCTCGATGATGTCGCCGGCAGCCCAGGCGATGCGCTTTTCGTCCAGCGCGCGGTTCACTTCGTTGTCGGGGCAGAGAATGTAGAAATCGCCCGCGACCAGGCTTTGCAGCATGAAGTCGACGGTTTCCTCCGGTGTCCAGGCGCCTGCCGGCTTCTCGGTGCGGCCGTTTGCGGTCAGACCCGTAAAGACGAAGCCGGGGATCAGCAGATGGGCGGTGACATTGCAGTCGGGCGTGTTGCGCAGCTCGTGTTGGAGCGCCTCGGTAAAGGCCTTCACGCCGGCCTTCGAGACATTATAGGCCGGATCGCCCGGAGGTGTGGTGATGCCCTGCTTGGAGCCCGTGTTGATGATCAGGGCCGGATCCTTGTGGGCAACCATGCCCGGGCCGAAGGTGCGTGTGCCATTGATGACGGCCATCAGGTTGACGCCGAGCACGTTTTCCCAGTTTGCCTGAGGCCCGAAGAGCGTGCTGCCCGGCTGGATGCCGGCATTGTTCATCAGCACATGCACGCGTCCGAAGCGCTGGATGACGGCGCGCTCGAGGGCTTCCAGTTCATCGAGCTTCGATACGTCGGTACCGATCGCGACCACATCCGTCTCGCCGCTGGCAGAGAGGGCTGCGACTTCGGCGGTCGCGCTCGCCAGCCGGTCACCCTCCAGATCGACGAGCACGACGCAGAGACCCATATGGGCGAAGGCTTTTGCCGTCGCGAGACCGATACCCGAAGCAGCACCGGTGATGACGGCGACATGACCTTTCACGAGTGCGGGATGCTGGTTCGTCATGGGCAAACTCCTTAAACCGGTGGTGTTGTGGTTGAAGGCGATATGGTACCCTTGAGGCACATCGTCAACGTGACAGCGCGTGATGGAGGATTGCCCCCCGATGAATAAGATGACGACCGTTACCGTCTCGCAGGAACTGGCAGAGTTCATGGAGGCCAGAATTACAGCCGGCGACTATGCTTCTGAAGCAGAGGTCATTGAGGCTGCCCTCGCATTACTGCGCGATGAGGTGGATGGCCTGGCCGCCATCAAAGCCGCGATCGAAGAAGGTGAAGCCTCCGGTGAGCCTCAGCCATTCGATGCAACTGAGTTTCTGAATGAAATGCATCGAAAGTACGGTGCTTGAAGTGCGGGGTTACAAACTCTCGCCTCTGGCACGGAAAGATCTTGAGGGTATCTGGCGTTTCTCGTTCGAACGATGGTCAAAAGACCAAGCCGACAGATATTATCTGGAAATTGTAGATGCACTCAGGGACGTCGCCAACGGAGATAGGGAAGGGCGAGTGGTCGCCGGCCTGAAAGCCGGATATCTAAGCCTCACCTGCGGGTCCCATTTCATAATCTATGCTCGCCGCAAGCAGACGGTCGAGATCATCCGCATTCTGCACAAGCGCATGAATATCGGTCGCCATCTCTGATACAGAGGCACTTCCCGCCCTTGCACGTCAGCGGAATCTCGCTAAAAGTGCCGCCATTCTTGATCCAGGCGGGGTTTGAGCCTCGCTCCTTCCAGACGGAACATCGACATGGCACTCCCCAAAGACGTGAAGAAAGTCGTCCTCGCCTATTCCGGCGGTCTCGACACCTCGATCATCCTGAAATGGCTTCAGACCGAACTCGGTGCAGAAGTCGTCACCTTCACTGCCGATCTCGGCCAGGGCGAAGAGCTCGAGCCGGCCCGCAAGAAGGCCGAGATGCTTGGCATCAAGGAGATCTTCATCGAGGACGTGCGCGAAGAGTTCGTCCGTGATTTCGTCTTCCCGATGTTCCGCGCCAATGCCGTCTATGAAGGCGTCTACCTGCTCGGCACCTCGATTGCCCGTCCGCTGATCTCCAAGCACCTGATCGACATCGCCAAGAAGACCGGCGCAGACGCCATCGCCCACGGTGCGACTGGCAAGGGCAATGACCAGGTTCGCTTCGAACTCTCGGCCTATGCGCTGAACCCCGACATCAAGATCATCGCTCCGTGGCGCGACTGGGCGTTCAAGAGCCGCACGGATCTGCTCGCCTTCGCCGAGCAGAACCAGATCCCGGTTGCCAAGGACAAGAAGGGCGAAGCGCCCTTCTCCGTTGACGCCAACCTGCTGCACTCCTCGTCCGAGGGCAAGGTTCTGGAAGACCCGTCCGTCGAGGCGCCCGAATACGTGCATATGCGCACGATCTCGCCGGAAGCCGCCCCGGACAAGGCCACCATCATCAAGGTTGGCTTCGAAAAGGGTGATGCCGTCTCCATCAACGGCGTTCGCATGAGCCCGGCAACGCTTCTCGCCGCACTCAACGACTACGGTCGTGACAACGGCATCGGCCGTCTCGACCTGGTCGAGAACCGCTTCGTCGGCATGAAGAGCCGTGGCGTCTACGAGACCCCCGGCGGCACGATCCTGCTGTCGGCACACCGCGCGATCGAATCGATCACCCTCGACCGTGGTGCTGCCCACCTCAAGGACGAGATCATGCCGCGTTACGCCGAGCTCATCTATTACGGCTTCTGGTTCTCGCCGGAGCGTGAAATGCTGCAGGCTCTGATCGACAAGAGCCAGGAGCATGTGGAAGGCGAAGTGACGCTGAAGCTCTACAAGGGCAATGTCATGGTCATCGGCCGTGAATCGGCAAAGTCGCTCTATTCCGACCAGCTCGTCACCTTCGAAGACGACCAGGGCGCCTATGACCAGAAGGATGCTGCCGGCTTCATCAAGCTGAATGCACTGCGCCTGCGCACGCTCGCCAAGCGCAATCTCGGCAAGTAATCCAGCATCACCTTTTCAAGATTGCCCGCCTTCCATCCGGGAGGCGGGCTTTTCATGCCCGGCGTTCGAGCAAGTGCAGCCAGAGGAAACCGGCGACGGCGCTCAATTCCATGAAGGGGATGATGATGCCGAAGGCGGTCAACGGGTCGCCGATCAAGGCTGCTGCAACACCGCCGGCAAAACCGGCACTCATCTGCAGAAAGCCCGTCAAGGCGGATGCTGATCCCGCAATATGCGGAAAGGGCGCCATGCTCGTCGTCACGACATGCGGGCTGAGGAATGCGAGGCCGAAGGTGCAGATGGCCACGGGGCCCATGATCGAGAGGAAGAAGGGCGGCACGAGCGCTACCGAAAGCGCCATGATGACGGCGCCGGTGCCGCAGAGCGCGATCCCGATCCTCGACGCCGTGAGACCGGAGATCCGGCGAGAGACGAGTTTCAGCGTGAGCGATCCCGTGAGATACGCTCCCGACTGCATCAGCATGCCCATGCCGAACTGGGTCGGTGTTAGCCCAACCTCGTTGATCAGGACGAAGGGCAGCATGGTCGATTGGGCGTAGAGCGCGCCGATCGTGCCGCTCAGCACCAGGGAGGCAGCGATGAAGCGGGCATTGCCGGCGACTTCGATGTAGTTGCGCCACAACTGGCCGGGTCTCAGGCGCCCCAAGTCCGGAACGATCGTTTCCCGTAGCAGAAACAACGTGAAGGCCATGGCCATCAGGCCGAAGGCGACCATCAGCAGGAACACCGCATTCCAGCCAAAGGCAGCAAGGGTCAGGCCGCCGAGAGTTGGCCCCATGGCCGGGCCGACCGCGAGGAAGATACCGATGGTGTTGAGAATGCGGGCCGCATCGGCGCCGGTGTAGAGGTCGCGGACGATGGCGCGGCCCACGACGACGCCAACGGAAGCGCCGATACCCTGCACAAGGCGTGCAGCCAGAATGAATTCGACGCTCGGCGCCACGAAAGCGAGAAGCGAGCCGGCCAGATAGATCGCCAGAAAGATCAGCGTTGCCTTCTTTCGCCCCAGCGCATCGGCGAGAGGCCCCGCAACCAGTTGGGCGAGCGCGAAACCTGCAAAGAACATCGAGAGGCTGAGCTTGATCGCCGCGTCGGTCGTGCCAAAGGCGCGAACGAGTTCCGGCATCGCCGGCGTATAGATCGCCATGGAGATGGGGCCGAGGGTCGTGAGCAGGGCGCCGAGGAAGGTGGTCCGTCGCTCGCTCATCCGCGAATGGGTCATTCGGATGTGTTCCAGATCATGACGAAAGGCGCCGATCGGGCGCCTCTTCAGAATGATCTAGTGCGATTGTCGTCATAGATCGAGTGGTAAATCTCGGCCGCTCAGAGGTCAGGCCGACTTGCCGAAGAAGTCGAGGATCTTCGAATAGGACTCCGACATGTCCATGTCGCCGATCATTTCAGCGAGCGACTGCTGGGTGCGGTAGTATTCCGAATAGTCGAACTGCGAGTCGTCCGTCAGCGTCGAAAGATCCATGATGTTGCCGTTGCGATCGACGATCTGCAGGGGCAGTTCGGTGGAGAGCTCGCGATAGGTGTCGGCGTCGATCTCCTCACGCTGAAAGCTTTCGGAGGCGATTTCGCGCAGCCGCCTCGGCGTCATGCTGGCGAAGACCGACAACGCCTCTTCGAACACCTCGGTTTCTTTCGAGGTCTTTATCTTCGGCGAAAGATCAGACAGACGGACATCCGACTGTGGGCTGCTTTCTTTGACGCGAAGGGATGAAACGCCTACCGGTTGGATTGGAAAGATTTCCATGGCCGTGACCGTCCTTTCATAGGATGAATCGATCTATGGGCTTATTCGAAACTACGTCAATGTGCGGCTGAACCCGCTGTGGAAAAATCTCGCCTTGTTCACTGATTTTTGCGTGCTTCAACCCGTCTTGCCGGGATAACATGGTGGAAAATCAGTGCTTCGCCCGTTTGCGGCGCGACGCTTCAGGAGGTTTTCTTATGGTTCAGTCGTCCGTTTTCAATCCCGCCGTCATCGATTGGCAGGGGCCGCATGGCCTGCCGCAATTCGAAAAGGTTGGCGATGACGACTATGCGCCGGCCTTCGAGGCGGCGCTCAGGGAACATGAGTCGGAGATCGATGCGATCGCCGACAATCCCGAACCGGCAACCTTCGCAAACACGATCGTTGCGCTCGAAATCGCCGGCGATGCCCTGTCGCGCGTCTCGGCCCTGTTCTGGAACCGGGCTGGTGCCCATACCAATCCGGGCATCCAGGCGCTGGAGCGCGAGATCGCGCCAAAGATGTCGCGCCACTACTCAAAGATCGGCATGAACGCGGCCCTTTTCACGCGCATCGATGACCTCTGGAGCCGGCGTGCCGAGCTTGGCCTCACGCTCGAGGAAACGCGCGTGCTGGAGCGCCACTGGAAGGGTTTTGTCAAGGCCGGCGCCAAGCTGCCCAAGGCCGAACAGGAGAGGCTGGCTGCGATCAACGAGCGGCTGGCAAGCCTCGGCGCCAATTTCGGCCAGAACGTTCTGGCGGACGAATCCTCCTGGATCCTGCCGCTTGCGGGCGAAGAGGATCTTGCCGGCATCCCTGCCTTCCTGCGCGACGCGATGGCATCGGCCGCTGCCGCCCATGGCGGTGGCCACAGCCATGTGGTCACGCTCTCGCGCTCGATCATCGAGCCGTTCCTCACCTTCTCGGAGCGCCGAGACCTGCGCGAGACCGCCTTCAAGGCCTGGACATCGCGTGGCATCAACGGCGGCGCAAACGACAACCGGGACATCGTCAAGGAAACGCTCGGGCTTCGGACGGAAAAGGCGAAGCTGCTTGGCTACAAAGACTTTGCCTCCTTCAAGCTCGACAATACGATGGCCAAGACCCCGGAGGCAGTGAACGGCCTGCTGATGCAGGTCTGGGAAAAGGCCGTGTCGCAGGCGCATGCAGAAGAGGCCGAACTTGCAGCCCTGATTGCCGACGAGGGCAAGAACCACGAGGTCGCGCCCTGGGACTGGCGTCACTATGCCGAAAAGCTGCGGGCGAAGAAGTTCGATTTCTCGGAAGCGGAGCTGAAGCCCTATCTGCAGCTCGAAAAGATCATCGAAGCCTGCTTCGATGTTGCGGGGCGCATCTTCGGTGTCCGTGCCGTGCCGCTCGCCAATGTCGTCGGCTATCACCCCGATGTTCGCGTCTTCGAAATCCGGGACCGCAACGACACGCTTGTGGCGCTCTTCCTCGGCGACTATTTTGCCCGTCCGTCGAAGCGCTCCGGTGCCTGGATGAGCAGCTTCCAGGCCCAGCATCGTCTGCCACTCAAGAACGGCCGGCAGGGCGAGTTGCCGATCATCTACAATGTCTGCAATTTCGCCAAGCCTGAGCCCGGCAAGCCGGCGCTGCTGTCGCTCGACGACGCCCGCACGCTGTTCCACGAGTTCGGGCATGCGGCGCATGGCATGCTGTCTGATGTCACTTATCCCTCGGTCTCCGGGACAGGCGTGTCACGCGACTTCGTGGAATTGCCCTCGCAGCTCTATGAGCACTGGCTGACGGTGCCCGAGATCCTGAAGACCTATGCGGTGCACTACCAGACCGGAGAGCCGATGCCGCAAGCTCTCCTCGACAAGGTGCTCGCCGCACGGACCTTCAATGCCGGCTTCAACACGGTGGAATTCACGTCGTCCGCTCTGGTCGACATGGCTTTCCATACGCATGGGGGAGCGATCGAAGATCCAATGACCGTACAGGCCGAGGTGCTGCAGAAGATCGGCATGCCGGCCTCCATCGTCATGCGGCACGCCACGCCGCACTTCCAGCATGTGTTCTCCGGTGACGGCTATTCTGCCGGCTACTATTCCTACATGTGGTCGGAAGTGCTGGATGCCGATGCCTTCGCCGCCTTCGAGGAAACCGGCAATCCCTTCGATCCTGAGATGGCCTTGAAGCTCAAGACGCATATCTATGCGTCGGGCGGATCCGTCGATCCGGAGGATGCCTACAAGGCCTTCCGGGGCAAGATGCCGAGCCCGGAGGCGATGCTGAAGAAGAAGGGGCTTGCGGCCTAAGGTTCGCAGGACGCCTGAAATGTGCCGCTGGCGGTAACCATGGCCGGCGCATCGGGCGTTTCCCCCTTTCGCAAATGCAAAAAACAGGGTATGAGCGCGCCAAAGTAAATCGGCGCCCCTCTCCCGTATTGCGCCCCAGCTATCAGAGATCACAAACATGAAAATGCGCAACATCGCGATTATCGCGCACGTCGACCATGGAAAAACGACCCTTGTGGACGAGCTTCTGAAGCAGTCGGGCTCCTTCCGTGAGAACCAGCGCACCGCCGAGCGCATGATGGACTCGAACGACCTCGAAAAGGAACGTGGCATCACGATCCTGGCCAAGGCGACCTCGATCGAGTGGAAGGGCCACCGCATCAACATCGTCGACACGCCCGGCCACGCCGACTTCGGCGGCGAAGTCGAGCGTATTCTCTCGATGGTGGACGGCGCGATCGTTCTGGTCGACTCCTCCGAAGGCCCGATGCCGCAGACCAAGTTCGTCGTCGGCAAGGCGCTGAAGGTCGGCCTTCGCCCGATCGTCGCGATCAACAAGATCGACCGCCCGGACGGCCGCCACGAGGAAGTCATCAACGAAGTCTTCGACCTCTTCGCCAATCTCGACGCGACCGACGAGCAGCTCGACTTCCCGATCCTCTACGGTTCGGGCCGTGACGGCTGGATGAACGTCAACCCGGAAGGCCCGAAGGATGCCGGCCTCGCGCCGCTGCTCGACCTCGTTCTTGAGCATGTTCCGGAGCCCAAGGTCGAAGAAGGCCCGTTCCGCATGATCGGTACGCTTCTCGAAGCCAACCCCTTCCTTGGCCGCATCATCACCGGTCGTATCGCGTCTGGCTCGATCAAGCCGAACCAGGCGGTGAAGGTTCTGAGCCAGGACGGCAAGACGGTTGAAACCGGTCGTATCTCGAAGATCCTCGCGTTCCGCGGCATCGAACGCCAGCCGATCGAAGAAGCGCATGCTGGTGATATCGTCGCCATCGCCGGCCTCTCCAAGGGAACGGTTGCCGACACTTTCTGCGACCCGTCGATCACCGAAGCGATGACAGCACAGCCGATCGACCCGCCGACGGTCACCATGTCCTTCCTCGTCAACGACAGCCCGCTTGCCGGTACCGAAGGTGACAAGGTCACCTCGCGCGTCATCCGTGACCGCCTGTTCAAGGAAGCCGAAGGCAATGTCGCACTGAAGATCGAAGAGTCGGAAGGCAAGGACTCCTTCTTCGTGTCGGGCCGTGGCGAATTGCAGCTCGCCGTCCTCATCGAGACCATGCGTCGCGAAGGCTTCGAGCTTGCCGTCTCGCGTCCGCGCGTTGTCATGCACAAGGACGACAACGGCACCACGATGGAGCCGATCGAAGAAGTCGTCATCGACGTTGATGAAGAGCATTCCGGCGTCGTCGTTCAGAAGATGTCTGAGCGCAAGGGCGAAATGGTCGAGCTTCGTCCCTCGGGCGGCAGCCGTGTTCGTCTGCGCTTCTACGCCCCGACCCGTGGCCTCATCGGCTACCAGTCTGAACTCCTGACCGACACGCGCGGCACGGCGATCATGAACCGTCTGTTCCACGACTATCAGCCCTTCAAGGGTGCGATCACCGGTCGCGTCAACGGCGTCCTTCTTTCCAACCAGTCCGGTGAAGCCGTCGCCTATGCGATGTTCAACCTGGAAGATCGCGGCCCGATGATCATCGAGCCGGGTGAGAAGGTCTATGCCGGCATGATCATCGGCATCCACACGCGTGACAATGACCTCGAGGTCAACGTCCTCAAGGGCAAGCAGCTGACCAACATCCGCTCGGCCGGCAAGGACGAAGCCGTCAAGCTCACCCCGCCGATCCGCATGACGCTCGACCGCGCGCTCTCCTGGATCCAGGACGACGAGCTGATGGAAGTCACGCCGAAGTCGATCCGCCTGCGCAAGATGTTCCTCGATGCGAACGACCGCAAGCGCATGGACAAGGCCAAGGCTTCCGCTGCTGGCTGAAGCCCTTGAAAATATGTATCGTTTTGAAACCCCGGTCCAAAAGGCCGGGGTTTTGTTTGTGCATCCCCCTCCTTCTGGCTTGCGAGCAATCTTAAAAAAGCGTTAAATTTTGCTCGTGGGACCGATGCAGGTCCAGGCTCCGCGTCTGCTTAGTCGGGCGCGCTAGGGTGGGTTTACGTTATGAAGACGTTGTCAATCGACATGCGCTTGGCAGGTCCCGGTGATGCCGCAGCGATCGCGGATGCTCATCGCAACGCCTGGATACACGCCTATTCCGGCATCATTCCCTATCGTGCCCTGACCCGGATGGTCGAGCGTCGCGGTGAAAGCTGGTGGCGCAAGGCGACGCGTGGGCCAGCGACCATTCTGCTCGCCGAGGTGGCCGGCACGGTCGCGGGTTATACCTCTCTTGGCTACAACAGGGCCCGTGCGCTTCCCCACGAAGGGGAGATCTACGAGCTTTACCTCCGACCGGAGTATCAGGGCATCGGCCTTGGCTACCAGCTGTTCCACGAGGCGCGGCGCACGCTGAAATCGCTCGGCTGCAGCGGCATGGTCGTCTGGTGCCTTGAAGACAGCGAGATTGCCGCGAATTTCTTCCGCTCGAATGGTGGGGTCGATGCCGTCGAAGGTATGGAAGACTTCGACGACGTGCACCTGAAGAAGCTCGGTTTTATCTGGAACTGATGGCGTTTGCCTCAGTCAACGATGTAACCCTCGGGCCAGCTGAAGGTGCGATCACTGATGAGTTCACCGCGCTTGCCATACCATTTCGGCGGCTGCATGCCGCAATCGAATTTTTCGGCAACATCGTCTGCCACCTGTCTGGCCACCAGATTGGCGTCGGCGGTCACCTTCGCATCCACCATGCCGACGAAGCAGGAGCCCGGATAGGCCGCCGTTCCGACGCGAGAAATGACAAGAACCTGGCCCGTGCTTTCCGGGCTGGGTGATCCGCTGGGTCCCGGGTTTTCGATGAACCAGCGCAGGATTGCCGCCACGGGCTTGCCCGCACCATTGAGCCGCCACTCGATTTTTGTGTTGACCCGGTTGAAGGCAGAAAAGCTCTCGAAAGCGCTCTCGATCAGTTCGCGGTCAACCTGGCCGAAGATAACGCTCTGACGAAGGTCCCCCTCCTTGAAGTAGACGGGAAATTCTCCGTATCCATCGCACTTCAGAGACACGCCCATCGGATCCTCTGCCAGGGTCTCGCAGGCGTCGAGGTCAAGATCCGTATAGGTGCTGTCGTTTGCGGGAGCGGGGCCCGCAAGTGTCAGGACGGTCAGAATCGACACGCCCGCCATCACTGCATTCTTCTTGTTCATGCTGGCTGCTCTCCCCTTTTTCTGACGTCGTGCCCGGTGTCCTCAGGCTCCGCCGAAAGCCGTGTTGCATTGCGCTATAATTCGCATTAGGTAGCGCAGGAATTCAACACTCTACGGGGTCCAAAATATGCGTATTGATGCCATTGCCATCGGCAAGAACCCGCCGGAAGACATCAACGTCATCGTCGAAGTTCCTGTCGGCGGCCAGCCGATCAAGTATGAGATGGACAAGGACGCCGGCACGCTCGTCGTTGACCGTTTCCTTTACACCCCGATGACCTATCCGGGTAACTACGGCTTCGTGCCGCACACGCTCTGCAAGGATGGCGACCCGCTCGACGTCCTCATCTGCAACACGCGTCCGCTCGTGCCGGGTTGCGTCATCAATGTTCGCCCGATCGGCGTCATGATGATGGAAGACGATGGCGGTATGGACGAGAAGATCCTTGCCGTTCCGGTGCCGAAGCTGACGCGTCGCTATGACAAGATCGCCAACTACACGGATCTTCCGGAAATCACGCTGAAGCAGATCCAGCACTTCTTCGAGCACTACAAGGATCTGGAACCCGGCAAGTGGGTCAAGATCGGCGACTGGATGGATGTCGATGCTGCAAAGCAGATCATCCTGGAATCGATCCAGCGCGCCAAGGACGAAGCCAAGTAAGCTCAGGCTGAGGCGAGCGCCTTTATTCGCGATTGCAAATCCTCCGGGTCGCCCTCGATCCGGAGGATTTTTTGTCTGGCGGTTTCTCCGGAGACGACTGATATCGTGGACTTGGGGAGCTTGAGGGCCTTTGACAGAAGCGCGACCAGCGCCTTGTTCGCCTTGCCTTTTTCGGGCACTGCTGTCACGCGGGCCTTCAGATGTGCCAACCCGTCCGCAGTCACTTCCACGCCGTCAAACGCATCGCGCCCGCCGTTCGGTGTCAGCCGGACGGCGAGCAGGATGTGGTCTTCGCAGACACGATAGGGGCTGGTCACGCCACCAGCGGATAGATGCTGTTCCAGAGGAAGGAACGCAGGAAGAAGATGATCAGCAGCAGGATAATCGGCGAGATGTCGATGCCGCCAAGATCCGGCATGAAACGGCGGATCGGGCGCAGCACAGGTTCCGTGACGTTGTGGAAGAACTGGCCGAGCGAAGCGACGAAGCGGTTGCTGGAGTTGATAACGTTGAAAGCGTAGAGCCACGAGAAGATCGCGCTCCCGATGAGAATCCAGGTGAAGATGCTCAAGGCAAGGTCAATCGTCTGGAACAGGGCGTACATTCAGGTCTCCATTTCTCGGTTGACAGAGATGTAGACATTGGCGACTTAACGGACAAGTGGATGGGGCCCACGCAATCCGAATCATGTTTAACGGCGGGCCTGCCCGCAGCTTAAGGTCTCTTCGATGCACCCGTCTTCGGCCGACGATCGCTTCGCGGCTTTCCGGCATTCCGCCTATACCCGATTCTTCTTCGCCCGCTTCCTCGGCGCCTTCGCCACCCAGATCCTCAGCGTCTCGGTCGGCTGGCAGATGTATGACAAAACGGGAAATGTCTTCTATCTCGGTCTGATCGGCCTCGTGCAGTTCCTGCCATCACTGCTGCTGATCCTGGTAACCGGTTCGGTCGCCGACCGATACAATCGTCGCGCCATCGTGGCGATCTGCATGATCCTGAGCGCAATCTGTGCTGCTGCCTTGTTGTTTCTGACCGTCACCGATTCCTTCGAGCCGACGATCGTGTTTGCGATCCTTGTGGTCTTCGGAATCGAACGTGCCTTTGCAGCACCCGCGGTCCAGTCGCTTGCGCCCAATCTCGTGCCGCAGAAGGATCTCTCCAATGCGGTCGCCTGGAATTCGTCCTCCTGGCAGACGGCTTCGATCGTCGGCCCTGTCGCCGGTGGTCTGCTCTATGGCGCAAGCCCGGTCGTCGCCTATTCGGTTTCCTTCGGCTTCTTCGCTGCTGCGGCAGTGCTGGTCTTCCTCGTCAAGCGCCCACCGCAGCCAAGGTCCCAGAAGGCCGTCACGCTTGATACGCTGTTTGCCGGCTTCCGCTTCATCTTCGGGGAAAAGGTGGTGCTCGGCGCGATCTCGCTCGACCTCTTCGCCGTGCTGCTCGGGGGCGCCGTGGCGCTGATGCCGGTCTTCGCGCGTGACATTCTCGATCTCGGTCCCTGGGGCCTTGGCCTTCTGCGCGCAGCACCCGGCATCGGCGCGATCATCGTTGCGATCGCGCTCGCAAGCTTCCCGATCCGCCACAATGCCGGGATCTTCATGTTTATCGGCGTGGCGCTGTTCGGGGCTGGCACCATCGTCTTCGGCTTGTCCGAATATGCGTGGCTTTCGATCCTCGCGCTGATGCTGATGGGCGCCGCCGACATGGCGTCCGTCTATGTGCGCGAAACGCTGATCGCGCTCTGGACGCCGGACGAGGTGCGTGGCCGCGTCAACGCGGTCAACATGGTGTTCGTCGGTGCATCGAATGAGCTCGGTGAATTCCGCGCCGGCACCATGGCGCATTTCATCGGGCCGGTCCCGGCCGTCGTGCTCGGTGGGTTCGGGACGCTTGCGGTTGCCGTCGTCTGGGCGCTCGGTTTCCCGCAATTGCGCAAGATCGACAGTCTGGAAGCACCGGAGCGTCAGGAAGCGCGCTGATCGCGCTCGAAGATCAGGTCGAGGAAATCTGACAGCCAGGCGCGGAGTGGCGCGTCGAAGATCATCCGCCCCTCCAGATGGTCGCGGCCCTGCTGGGCGTTCGGCAGCACGAAGCGATGCGCGCCATGAACCACCCAGCGGTGCATCATGGCGCGGGTCAGTTCGGCATGGAACTGCACGGCCCAGGCGTTTTCGCCATAGCGGAAGGCCTGGTTGGGATAAACGTCACCGCTTGCCAGCAGCTTTGCTCCGCGCGGCAGGCTGAAGCCCTCGCGGTGGAAGTGATAGACCATCTTCGGCCAGTGCATCAGCAATCGGCCATGCTCGGTCGGATGGATCGGATACCAGCCGATTTCGGTGCGTTCTTCCCGATCAGCTTCCACCTTTCCGCCGAGATGGCGCACCAGCATCTGCGCGCCGAGGCAGATGCCGAGGAAAGGCTTGTCTTCCCTTAAGGGCACGTCGAGCCAGTTGATTTCGGTCTTGATGTAATCATCAGGATCGTTGGCGCTCATCGGACCGCCGAAGACCACGGCACCGGCGTGATCCTTCAAGGTCTTCGGCAATTCCTGCCCGAGCACCGGCCGGCGGATATCGAGCGGAAAACCCTTTTCTTCGAGCATCTGGCCCACGCGACCCGGGCTGGAGCGTTCCTGATGCAGAACGATCAGAACGGGCTGCTTGCGATCGCGCGGCTGCGATTGGTCGTCACGTGGCATCGTCGATCGCTCCGAGACCTGCACGCTCCGCCGCCTCCTGCCGCTGGACAATGCGTTCACGCCCGGAGACACCGAGGAGATCGGCAACCCGCCAGATTGCATGGTCTTCCATCTCGCTGCGGGTGCCATCGGCATAAACGATGTCCCAGAGGACGCCGACGAGTTGCTGGCGCTGTTCTTCGCTCAGTTGTCGCTTCAGTTCCGTGGTGAAGCGGTAGTAGTCGACCGCCTCGTTTTCGGCATCCTGTCCTGCTGCGATCAGGGCATTGAGGGTGGTGTCATCAAGTTCGTACTGTTCTCTCAGGATCTGGCGCAGCTTTTCTGTCTCCGCATCCCGCACGATCCCATCCGCCTCCATGACCTGGAGGCAGAGGGCTGCCACGGCGATGCGGGGATCGTCAGGCGCAAAGACTGCTTTGGGGCGGTCCTGCGTTACGGATTGGAAGAAGGCTTGCAGGCGGTCGAACATCCGGGTCCCGTCAGAAGAGTTTCAGGCGTGTCTTGGGTTCTTGGGCTGCGAGTGTCGGATCCTTGACACCAGGATCATCCGGAGGCCTGCCGAAGAAGGGTTCGACGACGACTGCATCCGTGGCAGGCCTGCTCTCCTGGACAGCCCCTGCGGCAGGCGCTTCCGTCCTTGTCGGTTTTGCTGCGGCTTCGGCGTCGATCACGAGCCCCTTGGCTTCCACCCCCTTCGGGGACGACGGCTCGACAGCGGGTTTTGGCTCCACCGGAGAATCGGTCGCGGAAGCCGGCGGAAGCGACGCCAGTGCCTTCTCACCTTCGGAAAGGTTGCCTTCCTCGATCGGGCCGGCCAGTTGGTCGAAGGGCATCTTCCATTCGAAGGCATCGAGACGACCGGTGACCGGCGAAATGGGCATCCAGCGCTCGGAGATATGGCCATCGGCCACCCAGGCGGGATCACGGGGCGCCTTCAGCGCCTGACACATCCAGTGGCGGATGCGGCCCTGGTCGCCGGTCTCGGCTTCCTCGATGTCGGCGAGCAGCAGATAGACGCGCTCGCGCGAGGCGATACGGGCCGCAGCCTCGGCCTTGGCGCGGGCCTTCTTGAAGTCCTGCGCATCAAGGGCCGCTTCCGCGACAGCGAGCAGGGATTCGTAGTTGTTGGGCTTCAGGGCTTCGAGCTTTTCGGCCTTCTTCAGGCGATCCACCGCGCTGTCGCCGCTGCGGGCTCTCACATAGGCGCGGGCGATTTCCGGATGCGGTTCGATCTTCCAGATCTGTTCGAGCATGCTCGATGCCTTGCGCAGATTGTCTTCGCGTCCATAGGCCTTGGCCGCCACGATCGCGGCCGGGACCAGATCCTTGGCCAGCTTCAGCGCCTTCAGGGCGCTGTCGCGGGCTCCGGCAGGATCGGCTTCCAGCTGGTCTTCGGCCTTGGCCGTCAGCAGCACGGCCTTCAGGCGTTCGGCCTCGTGGCGTTCCAGGACATGGGCGATCTTCTGCTGGTCGAGCAGGCGGATCGCATCGTCCCAGTGCCCTGCGCGGCAGCGATATTCCAGCGTCGCCTTGGCGGCCCATGGCAGGTAGGGGGCAGCTTCTGCGGCAGTCTCGGCATATTGCCGCGCGGCCTCATGCGCCCCCAGTCGGTTGGCCTCGACATAGAGACCACGCAGGCCGAGTTCGCGGGTCTCCGGATCCTCCGACATTTCCTGGAACAGGCGGCGTGCCTCGTCATGACGGCCTTCGATCAGGGCTGCCTGGGCGTCGAGCACGCGGATCAGCGGTTCCTGATCGGCGCGAATCAGGCTGCGGGCTCGGGCACTCATCTTGCGCGCGAGGATGGCATTGCCGGCACCTGCGGCGATCAGGCCCGTGGAGATGGCCTGGTAACCGCGATCCCTCTTGCGGGCCCGGAAAAAGCGCCGGACCGAATGCGGCGAGGTCCAGAGGGCGCGAAGCATCCACCAGAGCAGCATGATCACAGCGACGAGCGCCACGAGCGCGCTGACGGCGACGATCAGATCGGCCTGATACTGCTGACCTTCCCAAAGAAGCGAGATTTCGCCCGGGCGATCGGCGATCCAGGAAAAGCCGAAGGCAAGCGCCAGGATGAGGCCGAAGAAGAAGAGGATCTTGAGGATGGTGGTCATGCGTCAGCCTCCGTTCCCGGCCACGGTCTGGGACAATGCAGCCGCAACGCGCTCCTCCGCCTCTATCCGGTTCTTCAACGTTGTCGCGAAGTCTGATGATGCCTGTTTGCCGGCCTCGGGCAGTGTATCCCACTCGAGGGCCGCGCCCTTCAGATCGCCGTTCTGCAGCTTGTTTTCGACCCGGGCGACGATGGCTTCCGGGGTCTCGCCTTCGACATTGCCGACAGGCCGCACCTTGACCAGCGAACGGGCGCCCGCGAGAAGCCGGTCGGTCCAGCCTTCGCCTGTCGCGGGCTGATTGATGGCCGCGAGAATATCCTCTGCGACCTGGTTGAAGCCGCGCGCGAGATCGGAGCGGGAGGGCACACCGGCGCTTGCGAGCGGGGTGAGCGTTGCGATGGCCGGATCATCCGGCGAAACGCTCTTCAGCGCGTCAAGTTCGGAGAGGAAGGGGCCGCCGCGATCGATTGCGGTTTTCAGGCCAGCAAGCGCAATCGCACGTGCCATTTCCACATCGCTGCGGGGTTCTTCCAGCTTACGCTCCGCTTCCGTGAGACGTGTCGTGCTCTGGTCCAGCGCCTGCTTGTTGCTGGCGATTTCGGCGCGCAGTGATTCGATCGCCTGTTCGGCGGCAACGAGCTGTGTTTTCAGAGCTTCCACGGCTGCTGCGTCAGCCGCAGGTGTGGAACCGGCATTGGCGACACTCGTTTCCAGCGCCGTTATGCGCTCGGCAAGAGCAGGATCGGTGGCCGGTGCTGCCGGCTGGGCCGCGAGACGCGCAATCTCAACCTTGAGAGCGTCAAGCTCCGCCGAGTCGATGGCAGGTGCCTGCGCGGTCTGTTCCGGTCCGAGGCCCGGAACGATGCCTGCATATTGCATGCTGCCGGCGAGAGCCAAGGCCACGAGTCCGCCGAAGATACCGGAGGCGACCAGCGTCGATGTCGGGGGCGATTGGCGGACAGGCTCTCGTGCCGGCGGTGTCTCTGTCTTCGGCTTGGTATCGACGCTCGCGTCTTTCTCGTCGCCCGGCGTGCTTGCTTTCAACGTCTCAGATGCCGGTACCCAGGGATCGCCAGGTGAGTCGCTTGCCGCTGTGGCGTTCGCCGCCGCTTCGTCCGTCACAGGCGATGGGTGAGGGGCATCCGATTGCGCCGCGTCGGCTGGCTCGGCATCGCCTGATGCCTTGGTTTCCTCGGCGGTCACATCGATTGTCACCGGATCATCAGTGGCTTTCGATCGACGGGGTGGCTTTCCGGAAACCATGGCAACCTCTTCATTTCTCGCGTCTCCGTAAACCTAGTCAGTCCTCGTGGCGAAGGAAAGGCCTGAGGCTCCATTTCACGCGGCACTGCATGAAAGCAGAAGAAGGAGCAGATCCTCGCGAGGTTCCATCGGCCAGCGGGCTTGCGGTTGAAATTCTGCGGGAAGCGCTTTCGCGATCTTCTCGCTGAGGCACAGGAAACGCGCCTCAGACCAATTGAAGGATGCCCGGGTACCTTCGAAAATCTCTCCGATCCGCAGGGCCGTTTCCGAGGAATAGGCCAGAATCGCATCCGGCATCGGCGTGAGCCTTCGCGCCAGTTCAGCATCGTCATGGGCAGCCGGGATCATCTGGTAGCACTCCCGCACATCCACGATGCGACCTGCGTCGGCCAGGGTCGTTTCGAACTCCGGCGAGCGTGGCGTGCCGGTCAGGTAGAGGATCGGTGTACCTGGATTTTGGTCGGTTTTCGCAATCAGCAGCCGGGCGAGGGAACGGCCATCGCCATCGGCAACCGAAACATCCTGGAAACCCGCCTCTTCTGCTGCGCGGGCCGTGGCGCGACCGACGGCAAAGAGGGGCAGGGCGAGGAAGGGATGTCGCGCGTCGTAGGGCAGTGTTTCCAACACGCGCATCGCCTCGGCGCTGGTCACGGCTATGGCAGCCGTGCCGGGCAAGGGTGGGGAGCTCAATGCCTTCGGCTGCTGGATGGCCTGCATCAGCGGCAGCAGGACCGGCTCATGGCCACGACGCTCAAGCTCGGCGGCAGTTCTGGCCGATGCCGGCTCGGGGCGCGTCACCAGAACGCGCATCGGTTCAGCTCCAGCTGTCGAAGAAGTCGCTGCCGGCCTTGGCTCGCACTGTGCCGCCGGCTCGTGCACCAAGCACGGCACCTTCCGTCCGGCTGCCTTCGATCTCGACATCGTGCCAGCGGCTTCCATCGGGCGTCAGGATCATGCCGGCAAAGCGGATTGCGTCTCCGTCCACCGTCGCGTGGCCCGCAATCGGGGTGCGGCAGGAGCCGTCGAGGGCGCCGAGGAAGGCGCGTTCGCAGCTGACCGCATCGAAAGTGTCGCGGTGGTTGATCGCCGCCAGAAGGTCGTTGACCCTGGTGTCGCCGATACGGCTTTCGATGCAGATCGCGCCCTGGGCCGGAGCCGGGGGGAAGTCGGCGGGGTCGAGCAGTTCGGTCGGAACATCAGGCTTTCCGAGACGGCGCAGGCCGGCATAGGCGAGGAGGGTCGCATCGACTTCCCCGTCTGCAAGCTTGCGCAGGCGCGTGTCGACGAGGCCGCGAAAGGTGATGACCTTGATGTCGGGGCGGATGCGGCGGATGAGCGCCTGGCGCCGAAGCGACGAGGAGCCGACGGTTGCTCCCTCCGGAAGTTCCTTCAGCGTCGGGGCCGTGCGGCCAACGACGGCGTCACGGACATCTTCGCGCGGCAGAAAGGCCGAGAGGAAAAGCCCATCGGGCAACTTGGTCGGCATGTCCTTGGATGAGTGGACCGCGAAATCGAGATCGCCCGACAGCAGCTGTTCTTCCAGCTCCTCGGTGAACAGCCCCTTGCCGCCGATCTCCGACAAGGCGCGGTCGGTGATCCGGTCGCCCTTGGTGGAGAGCACTACGATCTCGAACATGTCCTCCGGCAGGCCATGTGCTTCCATCAGGCGGCTGCGGGTCTCATATGTCTGGGCCAGAGCCAGCGGGCTGCCGCGCGTGCCGATGCGGAAAGGTTTTGTTTGCATCCGAACTTGTCCGTTGTTACCGACAGATTTCGTAGACCGGTTTCTCGGCGACCGCAATCAATGAACAGGTTCCATGACATCCAAACTGCGCATCCTCGGCATCGAAACCAGCTGTGACGAGACGGCGGCGGCTGTCGTCACGCGGCTTGCCGATGGCTCTGCTATCACCGAGGCGGATGTCGTGTTGAGCCAGCTTGACGAGCACAGCGCCTATGGTGGCGTGGTGCCGGAGATTGCGGCACGCGCCCATGTCGATGCGCTGGACACGCTGATCGAGGAGGCGCTGACCCGGGCAGGCATCACGCTTGCCGAAGTCGATGCCATTGCCGCCACGTCCGGTCCCGGCCTGATTGGCGGCCTGCTCGTGGGGTTGATGACCGGCAAGGCGATTGCGCGCGCAACGGGCAAGCCGCTTTATGCCGTCAACCATCTCGAAGGCCATGCGCTGACAGCGCGCCTCACCGATGGCGTTCCCTTTCCCTATCTCATGCTGCTGGTTTCCGGTGGTCATACGCAGCTCGTTCTGGTCAAGGGCGTCGGAGACTACGAGCGCTGGGGCACGACGATCGACGATGCGCTGGGTGAAGCCTTCGACAAGACCGCCAAGCTTCTCGGGCTCCCCTATCCGGGTGGTCCCGCCGTCGAGCGGGCGGCGGCCACGGGTGATCCCAAGCGGTTTGCCTTCCCAAGGCCGCTGGTCGGCGAGGCGCGTCTCGACTTTTCGTTTTCGGGCCTGAAGACCGCCGTGCGCCAGGCGGCAGAGGGCATTGCCCCCGTTACCGATCAGGACATCGCCGACATCTGCGCCTCCTTCCAGCATGCCATCTCGCGCACGCTGAAGGATCGCATAGGCCGTGGTCTCCAGCGGTTCAAAGAGACGTTTCCTGATGTCGCAGAGCCCGCGCTGGTCGTGGCCGGGGGTGTCGCTGCCAATAAAGAGGTGCGCCAGACGCTGGATACGCTCTGCGCCGAGCATCGCTTCCGTTTCGTCGCGCCGCCGCATCATCTGTGCACAGACAATGCCGTGATGATCGCCTGGGCAGGCCTGGAGCGCATGGCGCTTGGCATGCCCCCGGATGATCTTGCTGTCGCCCCCCGGTCGCGCTGGCCGCTCGACCAGGATGCCAAGGCGCTTCTCGCCTATGGCAAGCGGGGAGCCAAGGCATGACCGATAGCCAGCGTATCGCCGTGATCGGCGCCGGTGCTTTTGGTACAGCACTCGCCGCCGTGATCGCCCAGACCGGGAAGGCGGAGGTCGTTCTGATTGGTCGCGATGCCTCGGTGATGGCGGATCTTGCGGCCAGTCGGGTGCATGAGGCCGCGCTCCCCGGTATCCGCTTGCCCGAAGCGCTTGCCTTTTCTGCCAGGCCGCAGGATCTGGAAACTGCTGATGTCGTGCTCTTTGCCATGCCGTCCCAGGCACAGATTGCGGGGGCCGAAACCTATGGGCCGTATCTGAAGCCGGGTGCTCCCGTCGTCATCTGCGCCAAGGGCATCGAGAAGCAGACCTCGCGTCTTCTGACAGATGTGCTTGAAAGCGCCCTGCCGGGCCATCCGATCGCCATGCTCTCAGGGCCCGGCTTCGCAGCCGACATTGCCAAGGGCTTGCCGACGGCGATGGCGATTGCGGCTGAAGACCTTGTTCTGGCCGAGCAGCTCGCCAAGGCGATTTCCGGCCAGACCTTCCGGCTTTACGCCTCGGACGACCGGATTGGGGTGCAGCTCGGCGGTGCGTTGAAGAACGTCTTGGCCATCGCCTGCGGCATCGTCGAAGGCATGGGTCTCGGTGATTCGGCGCGGGCCGCACTCATCGCGCGCGGCCTTGCTGAAATGTCGCGGCTCGTCGATGCCATGGGCGGGCGAGGCGATACGGTGCGGGGCTTGTCGGGTCTTGGCGATCTCGTGCTGACGGCGACCAGCCACCAGTCACGCAATCTGCGTTTCGGCATCGCGCTCGGCCGTGGCGAGCCGATCGGCTCCCAGCAGGGTTCGCTCGTCGAAGGTGCCTTTGCCGCAGCCGTTGCGGCGCGACTGGCCGAAGGACACGAGATCGAAATGCCGATCACTGAGGCCGTTGCCGCGATCATCGATGGCAGGCTGGACATCCCGACCGCGATTACCCAACTCATGTCGCGACCGATCACCACCGAATAAGAGATCCCCTAGGAGAGACAAGATGCTGTTTGCCGTCATCTGCGCCGATAAGCCTGGACACCTGAACCTTCGGATGGAAACGCGTCCGCCGCATGTCGAGTGGCTGAACGGGCTGAATGCTGCCGGCCAGCTGAAGATCGCCGGCCCCTTCCTCGATGCCGACGGCAAGCCCTGCGGGTCCATGCTGATCATCGCCTCCGACGACATCGAGGCTGCGAAGGCGCTGGCAGCACAAGACCCCTATGCCAAGGCCGGCCTGTTCGAGACGGTTGAGATCAAGCCCTATAACTGGGTCTTCAACAATCCGGAGGCGTGAACGGCATGGCATTCTGGCTCTACAAGTCCGAACCCTTCAAGTGGTCCTGGGAAATGCAGAAGGCCAAGGGTGATGTCGGCGAAGAATGGACCGGTGTTCGCAACTATCTCGCGCGCAACAACATGCGGGCGATGAAGATCGGCGACAAGGGCTTCTTCTATCACTCGAACGAGGGGCTCGAAGTCGTCGGCATCGTCGAGGTCTGTGCGCTTTCGCATCCGGATTCGACCGCTGAGGGCGATGCCCGCTGGGACTGCGTCGATATCCGCGCCGTCTGCGACATGCCGAAGCCTGTCAGCCTCAAGGACGTGAAGGCGAACGAAAAGCTGGCGAAGATGGCACTCGTCACCTCGATGCGGCTTTCGGTCCAGCCGGTGACGGATGACGAGTATTTCGAGATCTGCCGCATGGGCGGCCTCGAAAATCCGCCTGTCTGATCCGCCCGTGAAGACCGATCCGGACCGTTTCATCCTCGAAAACACCAGCGTGCTCTCGCCGCCGCATGTGCCGGAGATCCGGCTTCATCTTGCCAGCGAAGTGCATGATCTCTGGCTGAAGACTGAGGAGGATCTGGAGGCGATCGGTCTGCCACCGCCGTTCTGGGCCTTTGCCTGGGCCGGCGGACAGGGGCTGGCGCGCTATATCCTCGACCATCCCGAAACGGTCCGGGGAAAGCGCGTTCTGGATTTTGCCAGCGGTTCGGGCATGGTGGCGATCGCTGCTGCCATGTCGGGCGCGGGCGCAGTGCTGGCCGCCGACATCGATCCCTGGGCGAAATCTGCCGTGCGGCTGAATGCCGCTCTCAATGGCGTGAACATCGATTTCACCACTGATGATCTGATTGGCCGTTCAGTTGATGTCGACGTGATCCTTGCCGGCGACGTCTTCTATGAGAGCGATTTTGCCTCGGCTCTGGTCGCCTGGTTCAGTGCCACGGCGAAGGAAGGGTGTCTCGTCCTGGTTGGCGACCCCGGACGCAGCTACCGCCCCACCGATAATCTGGAGCCGCTCGCGACCTATCAGGTCCCGGTCACACGGCTGCTGGAAGACAGCGAAGTGAAGAAGACGACGGTCTGGAAATTTCTTTAATTCTTCGGTCGGATGACGCAGACGCCGGCTTCGAAAGCGCAGGCTTCCTCTGGATTTTCTGCTGAAATTTCAATGATCTTTGCCTTGGGTGCGCGATAGGCGACGACCTTGGGGCGAGCGTTGCGATCAATGGCGAGGAACACGCCATTGCCCTCGATGCGCACACCGGAGATGCTGCCCGCAAAGGTGCCGATTCCGGGGATGACGGAAGGCAGGCCGTTGCTGCCTATGACAGCCTCGCCTCGACCGTGATGATGGCCACGACCTCGGTCGTGCCGTTCTCCGGCCAGGGTGATGTCTGCGGCAGAGATGAGTACAACAGTCGCGGCTGTCAGAACGGAACCATACTTTAGCATGCGGCAGCCTCCGGAACGCAGTTAACAAATCGTTAACGCAACATGCCGCAACTTCTTGCTAAAGTCATCCGCTTCCACGCTTTTTTCGTATTGGCCACTGCGCTTCGCAGGGACGCTAAAGTTCTGTTCACGCGAATCGATTAAATTGAAATCGTCAAGCGAATGTGCTTGTCGTCCGGGATTTCGAGGATTAAACGTCCCCCTGATGCGATGCACCACAAACGTTATGACGCATTGCAAACAATATGTCCGTATGATCGGACCGCATCGAGACGCCGCGAGGTTTAGATGGCGAATGTGACTAAAAACCGGCCTCTGTCGCCGCATCTGCAAGTCTACAAGCTTATTCCCACCATGTTGATGTCGATCCTGCACCGCATTACCGGCGCTGGATTGTATTTCGGCACGATCCTGGTTGCCTGGTGGCTGGTCGCAGCCTCGACAGGTGCCGAATACTTCGAGTGGGTCAACTGGTTCATGGGCACCATCGTCGGTCGCCTGATCCTGCTGGGCTATACGTGGGCGCTTATCCACCACATGCTTGGCGGTCTTCGCCATCTGATGTGGGATGTCGGCTACGGCTTCGACAAGCATTTCTCGACGAAGCTCGCCAAGGCGAACATCATCGCATCCGTCCTCCTGACGATCCTAGTTTGGATCGTCGCCTATATCATTCGCACCTGAGGCACCATCCCATGGATATGCGCACTCCGCTCGGCAAGGTCCGCGGTCTCGGTTCGGCCAAGGAAGGCACCGAGCATTTCTGGCGCCAGCGCGTCACCGCTGTCGCCAATATTCCTCTGATCCTGTTCTTCGTCGGCTTCCTCGTGATGTACAACGGCGCGCCTTACGCCGAGGTGGTTGGCGCATTGTCGCACCCGCTCGTTGCCGTCGTCATGGCTCTGGTCGTGCTCTCGGCCCTGATCCATATGAAGCTCGGCATGCAGGTGATCATCGAGGACTATGTCCATACCGAGATCGCCAAGCTTCTGCTTCTGATGCTGAACACGTTCTTCGCGATTCTGATCGGTGGCCTCTGTCTTTTCGCCATCTTGAAGATCGCATTCGTAGGGTAAATCAACATGGCAACCATTCATAACTTCGCCCAGACCGGCAAGGCCTACACCTATGTTGACCATTCCTACGACGTCGTGGTCGTCGGTGCCGGTGGCGCCGGCCTGCGCGCGACGCTCGGCATGGCCGAACAGGGCTTCAAGACGGCTTGCATCACCAAGGTCTTCCCGACGCGTTCGCACACCGTTGCGGCCCAGGGCGGTATCGCCGCCTCGCTGAACAACATGACGCCCGACTGCTGGCAGTGGCACCTCTATGACACCGTCAAGGGTTCCGACTGGCTCGGCGATGTCGATGCCATGCAGTATCTCGCCATGGAAGCGCCGAAGGCGGTCTATGAACTCGAGCACTACGGCGTTCCCTTCTCGCGTAACGAGGAAGGCAAGATCTATCAGCGCCCGTTCGGCGGCCACATGCAGAACTACGGCGAAGGCCCGCCGGTACAGCGCACCTGTGCTGCTGCCGACCGTACCGGTCACGCCATCCTGCACACGCTCTACGGCCAGTCGCTGAAGAACAATGCGGAATTCTTTATCGAGTATTTCGCGCTCGACCTGATCATGTCTGACGATGGCAGCCGCTGCACCGGCGTCGTGGCATGGAACCTCGACGACGGTACGATCCACCGCTTCTCGGCCAAGATGGTCGTGCTGGCGACGGGTGGTTATGGCCGCGCCTATTTCTCGGCAACATCAGCGCATACCTGCACCGGTGACGGTGGCGGCATGATCGCCCGCGCGGGTCTGCCCCTGCAGGACATGGAATTCGTTCAGTTCCACCCGACGGGTATCTATGGTGCCGGCTGTCTGATCACCGAAGGCGCACGCGGCGAAGGCGGTTACCTCGTCAACTCTGAAGGCGAGCGCTTCATGGAGCGTTATGCTCCGTCCGCCAAGGATCTTGCCTCGCGTGACGTTGTCTCGCGTTGCATGACGATGGAAATCCGCGAAGGCCGCGGCGTCGGCAAGAACAAGGACCACATCTTCCTGCATCTTGACCACCTCGATCCTGCCGTCCTTCACGAGCGCCTGCCGGGCATTTCGGAATCGGCGAAGATCTTTGCCGGTGTCGATGTGACCCGCGAGCCGATCCCGGTTCTGCCGACGGTTCACTACAACATGGGCGGCATTCCCACGAACTACTGGGGTGAAGTGCTGAACGCGGATTCCAACAATCCGGAGCGGATCATCCCCGGCCTGATGGCCGTCGGCGAAGCCGGTTGCGCTTCGGTGCACGGCGCAAACCGTCTTGGTTCCAACTCGCTGATCGACCTCGTGGTCTTTGGCCGTGCGGCTGCGATCCGTGCTGCAGAAGTCATCGACCGTACCTCGCCGATCCCGCACCTGAATGTTGCCGCCTGCGACAAGATCATGGATCGCTTCGACGCCACGCGCCACGCTTCCGGCCAGACGCCGACGGCTGTTCTGCGTGACAAGATGCAGCGCGCCATGCAGGACGACGCGGCCGTTTTCCGCACGCAGGAATCGCTTGAGAGCGGCTGCCAGCGCCTGTCGGCGATCTGGAAGGAGCTGCCGGATATCAAGGTCACCGACCGTTCGATGATCTGGAACTCCGATCTGGTCGAGACGCTCGAACTGCACAACCTGATGGCCAATGCGATCACCACGGTCTATGGCGCCGAGGCCCGCAAGGAAAGCCGTGGTTCGCATGCGCGCGAAGACTACACATCCGGTCCGTTTGGCGGCCGCGACGACGAGAACTGGCGCAAGCATACGCTCGCCTGGGTCTCGGAAGCGGGCGACGTCAAGCTCGACTACCGTCCCGTCCACACCGAGCTC
>JARXAK010000062.1 GCA_029865885.1 Rhizobium sp.
TTCGATCCGCAATCCTACTTCGCCAAGCTGAAGCTGAATGAACCGCTGGCGCGGAAGAACTTTGCGGAAGCCTTTGGCGATGTGAAGAATGAGCAGAGCGTGGCCAAGGGATTGAAGAAGCAGGCGCGGGAATAGCGGACATGCCGACACTCCTTCTCTGGAAAGGACATCGTTTTCTTTTCTACTCGAAGGAGATCGGCGAGCCGCCACATATTCACGTCCTGAAGGACGGAAAGCAGTTGAAAGTTTGGTTGCGGGATCTCGGTGTCGCCCGCAACGCAGGCTTCGCGGCCCATGAGGTGAATGCTATCCTCAGAGTTGTCGCGGAACACCGGCAGGGTTTCGAGGAGGCGTGGAATGACCACTTTGGACATTGATGAGCGACAGCTGCAGGTACGCTCCGTGGACGTCACGGACGACAGCATCATCTTCCATATGGTGGATGGGCGCAGGATAGAGGCGCCGCTCTGGTGGTATCCGCGCCTCGCCAAGGCATCCCCCGAACAGCGCGCCAAGGGAGAAATCCTCCCCTTCGGTGATGCCGTCGGCTGGGAAGAGATCGACGAATATATCAGCGCCAAGGCGCTCATCATCGGAGGCGCCGCTCCCGGCGCCATCCCGCCCGCTCAAGCTGCCGAGTGAGAACAATGATCCAGAAAATCCTCATCGCCAACCGGGGCGAAATCGCCTGCCGGGTCATCAAGACCGCCAAGAAACTCGGCATCAGGACGGTCGCAGTCTATTCCGATGCCGACCGCAATGCGCTGCATGTAGAAATGGCCGATGAGGCCGTGCATATCGGCCCGGCACCGTCGAACCAGTCCTATATCGTCATCGAGAAGATCCTCGATGCGATCAGGCAGACCGGTGCCGATGCTGTGCACCCCGGCTATGGCTTCCTGTCGGAAAATCCGGCTTTTGCCGAAGCGCTTGAAAAGGCGGGCGTGACCTTCATCGGCCCGCCGGTTGGCGCGATCCAGGCCATGGGCGACAAGATCACCTCGAAGAAGCTCGCAGCCGAAGCCGGCGTCTCGACGGTGCCGGGCCATATGGGCCTGATTGCCGATGCCGACGAGGCAGTGAAGATCTCCGATCAGATCGGCTATCCCGTGATGATCAAGGCCTCTGCCGGCGGCGGCGGCAAGGGCATGCGCATTGCCTGGAACCCGCAAGAGGCCCGCGAAGGTTTCCAGTCGTCGAAGAACGAGGCGAAGAACTCGTTTGGCGACGACCGCATCTTCATCGAGAAATTCGTCACCGAACCGCGCCATATCGAAATCCAGGTGCTCGGCGACAAGCATGGAACCGTGCTTTATCTCGGCGAGCGCGAATGCTCGATCCAGCGTCGAAACCAGAAGGTCATCGAAGAGGCCCCCTCGCCCTTCCTCGATGCCGCCACCCGCAAGGCCATGGGCGAACAGGCCGTGGCACTGGCAAAGGCTGTCGGCTATCACTCCGCCGGCACCGTGGAATTCATCGTCGATGGCAAGCAGAACAAGTTCTACTTCCTCGAGATGAACACCCGCCTGCAGGTCGAGCATCCCGTCACCGAGCTGGTGACCGGGCTTGATCTCGTCGAGCAGATGATCCGTGTCGCAGCCGGCGAGAAACTCTCATTCGGCCAGGACGACGTGAAGCTGAATGGCTGGGCGATCGAAAGCCGGCTCTACGCCGAAGACCCCTATCGCAACTTCCTGCCCTCGATCGGTCGCCTCACCCGCTACCGCCCGCCGGCAGAGGGCACGAGTGCCGAAGGCACCGTTGTTCGCAACGACACCGGCGTCTTCGAAGGCGGCGAGATCTCGATGTATTACGACCCGATGATCGCCAAGCTCTGCACCTGGGCTCCTGATCGCCTGACCGCGATTGACGCCATGAGTGAGGCGCTCGACAGCTTCGAGGTCGAAGGCATCGGCCACAACCTGCCCTTCCTCTCCGCCGTCATGAACCAGAACCGCTTCCGCTCCGGCAAGATCACCACGGCCTATATCGCCGAGGAGTTCAAGGACGGCTTCACCGGCGTGACGCCGGACGCGGCCTCGGCGGAAAAACTCGCCGCGATTGCCGCCGTGATCAACCACCGCCTGCAGGCGCGCGCGACCCAGATATCCGGCACCATCGGCAATCATACCCGCAAGCTCGGCAAGGACTGGGTCGTCAATCTGGCCGGATCGGATCATGCCCTTGAAATCAGCGAAGGCACCGGCAACACCCGCGTCTCGCTTGCCTCCGGCACCGAGCTGGTGATCGCCACCGACTGGCAACCGGGCGACACACTGGCAACCGTCGACATCGGCGGCGACATGCTCGCGGTGAAGGTCGACCTCAAGGGCCCCGCCATCAGGCTGCGCTGGCGCGGCATGGATTTGACCGCCCGCGTCCGCTCGCCGCGAGTCGCAGCCCTCGCCAAACTGATGCCGGAAAAACTGCCGCCGGATACGTCGAAGATGCTGCTTTGCCCGATGCCGGGTGTCATCACCGGTGTCGCGGTGAAAGAAGGCGAGACCGTGGAAGCCGGCCAGGCGCTCGCCACCGTCGAGGCGATGAAGATGGAAAACATCCTGAAAGCCGAACGGCGTGGCACCGTGAAGAAGATCGTCGTCAAGCCGGGCCAGAGCTTGGCGGTCGATGAGCTGATTATGGAGTTTGAGGGGTGAGGACGCCGTCGACAATTGCGGTCCGGGTACCCCCCTCTGTCGGCTACGCCGACATCTCCCCCTCAAGGGGGGAGATTGGCCGCTGGCGTTGTGCCCGCTTCACGCATTCAACGTCAGCAATCCGGCAGAAGGCAAGCCCCACCGTGATCTCCCCCCTTGAGGGGGAGATGTCCGGCAGGACAGAGGGGGGTATCCGCGCGGCACACCAGCAGACGATGCAAAGCCGCCTAGGACAGCCGCTTCAGCATATGCCGCTGATGGTCCTGCCCACCGAAGAAGACGGCAAGCAGCCGGAGCACCTTTTGCGTCTCCTGGATCTGAAAATAGAAGACCACCTTGTTCTTGGTCACGTGCCTCACAGCTTCAAATCCTGGGTAAGAAGTGACGGTCCCCTGATAAGGGGCACGAGCGATCGATTGCAGGTCGCGCTCAAGTCCATACATGCGCCGCAACGCGCGATCGGCTGCCTGTGGGACGTCATCTCCCAGAGACACATAACTATCGATGAGGTGTCGGAATATGATCCTGAGATCTTCAGTACTCGCCTGAGAACGGACGATCCTAAAGGCCATAGGACGCCTTCACCTCGGCAATCATCTCTTCGATCTGCACCCGGCTCTCTTCTTCCGAGAGAAACGGACCTTCCATGCGTCGCAGAAGGAGAGCACGCAACGCCTCAACATCCTCTTCCCGCATCTCTGTCTCTTCGCGCACCAGATCCAGCCCTCGCTCGACGACAGCCGCGAGGCTCGGGAAATGGCCGTCCTCGACCAGCTTGCGGGCGAATTCTTCCTGCTGCGGCGAGAGCGAGACAGAGGCTTTCACGGTCATGGCAAGGCGCTCCGGTTGAGCGTCCAAGAATAGCCCGGACCCGAAATTCCGTCAAACAGACCTCAATCGGCGAACAGCCGAACCGCGCAGCCTTCAGATAAGGATCGCATCGATGACCAAGAAAACCATCGCCGACTGGCAGGCGCTTGCCGAGAAGGAATTGAAGCGTCCGGCAGACGCGCTCACCTGGCACACGCCCGAGGGCATTCCGGTGAAGCCGCTTTATACGGCGGACGACATCGCCGGCATCGACCATCTCGACAGCCTGCCGGGCTTCGCGCCCTTCACCCGCGGCCCGCGCGCGACCATGTATGCCGGTCGGCCCTGGACGATCCGGCAATATGCCGGCTTCTCGACGGCGGAGGAGAGCAATGCCTTCTACCGCAAGGCGCTTTTGGCCGGGCAGCAGGGGGTGTCGGTCGCCTTCGATCTTGCCACCCATCGCGGCTATGACTCGGATCATCCCCGCGTCGAGGGCGATGTCGGCAAGGCGGGCGTGGCGATCGATAGTGTCGAGGACATGAAGATCCTGTTCGACGGCATTCCGCTGCAGGACATCTCGGTGTCGATGACCATGAATGGCGCTGTCATCCCGATTCTGGCGAACTTCATTGTTACGGGTGAGGAGCAAGGGGTATCGCGCGAAAAACTGTCCGGGACCATCCAGAACGACATCCTCAAGGAGTTCATGGTCCGCAACACCTATATCTACCCGCCCGAGCCCTCGATGCGGATCATCGCCGATATCATCGAATACACGGCAAAGGAGATGCCGAAGTTCAACTCGATCTCGATCTCCGGCTATCACATGCAGGAGGCGGGTGCGACGCTGGTGCAGGAGCTTGCCTTCACGCTGGCCGACGGGCGCGAATATGTCCGCGCGGCCATCGCCAAGGGCCTGAATGTCGACGAGTTTGCCGGTCGCCTCTCCTTCTTTTTCGCCATCGGCATGAACTTCTTCATGGAGGCCGCAAAGCTGC
This sequence comes from Rhizobium sp., assembly GCA_029865885.1. Lineage (GTDB taxonomy): Bacteria > Pseudomonadota > Alphaproteobacteria > Rhizobiales > Rhizobiaceae > Allorhizobium. The sequence continues at coordinate 4,469 of JARXAK010000062.1, forward strand.
GCGCCGCCCGCCTGCTCTGGACCCGCATCATGCAGGAATTCGAGCCGAAGAAGGCGTCCAGCCTGATGCTGCGCACCCATTGCCAGACATCGGGCGTGTCGCTCGCCGAGCAGGATCCCTATAACAACATCGTCCGCACCGCGTTTGAAGCCATGTCCGCCGTGCTCGGCGGCACCCAGTCGCTGCACACAAACTCGTTTGACGAGGCAATCGCACTGCCGACGGAATTCTCCGCCCGCATCGCCCGCAACACCCAGCTCATTTTGCAACACGAGACCGGCGTGACAAAGGTGGTCGATCCGCTGGCCGGCTCCTATTATGTCGAGAGCCTGACCAACGAGATGGCCGAAAAAGCCTGGGCCCTGATCGAGGAAATCGAAAGCCTGGGCGGCATGACCAAGGCCGTCGATGACGGCTTGCCGAAGCGCCTGATCGAGGAGGCGGCCACCCGCCGCCAGGCTGCTGTCGACCGGGCCGAAGAGGTTATCGTCGGCGTCAATAAATACCGCCTCGAAAACGAGGAACCGATCGACATTCTGCAGATCGACAACACAGCTGTCCGCCTATCGCAGATCAAGCGCATCGAGCAGACGCGCCGCCAGCGGGATCCGCAGCGGGTCAGCGAAACGCTCGCGAGGCTGACGGACATCGCCAAGAGCGGGAACGGCAACATCCTTGAAGCCGCCGTGGACGCGGCGCGTGCCCGTGCCACCGTCGGCGAGATCTCGGATGCCATGCGCGCGGTCTTCGGCGATCACGTTGCCGTGCCCGAAGTCGTGCATGACATCTACGGCAAGGCCTATGAGGGCGATCCGGAAATGGAGACGCTGTCGACCCGCCTCAAGGACTACGGCAAAGCGGCCTCCAAGCCGCGCATCCTGATCGCCAAGCTCGGCCAGGATGGCCATGATCGTGGCGCCAAGGTCATTGCGTCGGCCTTCGGCGATATCGGCTTCGACGTCGTGGCAGGCCCCCTCTTCCAGACGCCGGATGAAGCCGCAGACTTGGCCGTCGCCAATAAGGTCCAGGTCGTCGGTTTGTCCTCGCTTGCCGCCGGCCACAAGACGCTCGCCCCGCAACTGGTCGAAGCGCTGAAGGCAAAGGGCGCAAACGACGTGATCGTCGTGGTCGGCGGGGTCATTCCGCGCCAGGATTATGACTTCCTGCTGGAGCATGGCGTCTCCGCCGTCTTCGGCCCGGGTACGAATGTCATGGACGCCGCCCGCTCCGTGCTTGACCTCCTGGAAGGTCGCCTGCGAAACAGTTGAGACGCAGGCAGCGCTCGGGGAGGAGCATGGAGACCTACGATTACATCGTCATCGGCGCCGGCACCGCCGGCTGTCTGCTGGCCAATCGGCTCTCTGCCGATCCCACGCGCCGTGTGTTGCTGCTCGAAGCCGGCGGCAGCGACAACTATCACTGGATCCATATCCCGGTCGGCTATCTCTACTGCATCAACAATCCGCGCACCGACTGGTGTTTCACCACCGAAAAAGAGGCAGGCCTGAACGGCCGGGCTCTCAACTATCCCCGCGGCAAGGTGCTGGGCGGCTGCTCCTCGATCAACGGCATGATCTACATGCGCGGCCAGGCCCGCGATTACGACCAGTGGCGCCAGATGGGCTGCGAGGGCTGGGGCTGGGACGATGTGCTGCCGGTCTTCAAAAAGACCGAAGACTTCCACCGGGGGGCCGACGAGAAGCATGGCGCCGGCGGCGAATGGCGGGTGGAGAAAGCCCGCCTGCGCTGGCAGGTGCTGGAAGCCTTCCGCGAGGCGGCCAGGCAGGCTGGCATTCCCGAGACGGCAGACTTCAATCGCGGCGACAACGAAGGCTCCGGCTTCTTCGAGGTCAACCAGCGCTCCGGCATTCGCTGGAATACCGCGAAGGCCTTCCTGAAGCCGGCGAGACATCGGAAAAATCTAACCGTGCTCACCCGTGCCCATGTCAAGCGCCTGACGATCGAGGGAGACCGCGTCACCGGCGCCGAAGTGCATCACGACGGCGAGTTGAAGCACTTTGCCGCCCGCCGCGAGGTGGTGCTGTCAGCCGGCGCCATAGGCTCGCCGCAGATCCTCGAACTGTCAGGCATTGGTCGCGGCGAGGTTCTGCAAAATGCGGGCATCGGCGTGGCCCGCGACGTACGAGCCGTCGGTGAGAACCTGCAGGACCATCTGCAACTGCGCCTCGCCTTCAAGGTCAAGGGTGTGCCGACCCTCAACGAGAAGGCCTCAAGCCTGTTCGGCAAGGCGGCCATCGGGCTCGAATATCTGCTCAAACGCTCCGGCCCAATGGCCATGGCCCCGAGCCAGCTCGGCATTTTCACCCGCTCCGGCCCCGACAAGGAGACGGCCGACCTGCAATATCATGTCCAGCCAGTCTCGCTCGACAGGTTCGGCGAACCGGTCCACCGTTTCCCGGCGATCACCGCAAGCGTGTGCAATCTGAGACCCGAAAGCCGGGGTTCAGTGCATGTCGCAAGCCCGGATTTTACCGACCAGCCGAAGATCGCGCCGAACTATCTCTCGACATCAGGCGACCGCAATGTGGCGGTCCGCTCAATCCGCCTGACGCGGCGCATCGCCGAACAGCCCGCCTTTGCCCGCTTCCACCCCGAGGAGTTCAAGCCGGGCCCGGCGCTCGCCAGCGACGAAGAATTGGAAAAGGCCGCCGGCGACATCGGCACGACAATCTTCCACCCTGTCGGCACCTGCCGCATGGGGGCCGATCCGGACAGCGTGGTCGATCCGCGCCTGCGGCTGAGGGCCTTGAAAGGCCTTCGCATTGCCGATGCCTCGGTCATGCCGACCATCACCTCCGGCAACACCAATTCCCCGACCCTGATGATTGCGGAAAAGGCAGCAGCGATGATCCTGGAGGATCACCGCTGACGGGTGAACCCGCCGAAGGCTTGGAAAAGGATCGCCGCTTGGTGTAGCACTGGGCTCCCGCCGCAATGCTTGAATATCCCGCAGGGAGTATCCAGGCGTGAAGCATTGCACCGACAAAGGACCGACCATGCCCGCCGCCCCCTTCAATCCGCGTGTCGCAAATCTTTCCGCTCCGCCGGTTCCCTCGGTCTTCGCCTGGGCGCGTGCCTATGATGGCGCAGCCGGCCGGATGATCGATCTGAGCCAGGCGGTGCCCGGCTATCCGCCGCATCCCGATCTCTTCGCCTGGTTGGCGGAAGCGGCCTCGGCCCGAGCGAATGCGGGCTATGGCCCGATCGAAGGCGAAGCGCCGCTGCGTGCGGCCTATGCGGCAGAAGTGGCCTCGGTCTATGGCGCGCCTGTTGCCGCCGAGAACATCCACATCACCGCCGGCTGCAACCAGGCCTTCATGGCCGTGATTTCGGCGATCGCGGCAAGCGGCGATGCGGTGGCCCTGACCGATCCCTTCTACTTCAACCAGGAAACCACGCTGGCGATGATGGGCATCCGCCGCGAGCTGATCCCGCTCGATCCGGCGACCGGTTTCGTTCCTGGTATCGAGGGGATTGAGGCAGCACTCGCCAGGGGTGTGAAGGCCGTGGCGCTGGTCTCGCCCAACAATCCGACCGGTGCGATCTATCCCGCCGATCTGCTTCACAAGGCCTTCGAAGCCTGCCGCAAGGCCGGTGCCTTCCTGATCCTCGACGAGACCTATCGGGACTTTCTGCCCGGCGGCGATCGTCCGCATGACCTGCTCTCGATCCCCGGCTGGGAAGACAATCTCATCCTGCTCTACTCCTTCTCGAAATCCTTCTGCATTCCCGGCCATCGCCTCGGTGCGATCACGGCAGGCCCGCGCGCCGTCTCCGAAATCGCCAAGGTCATGGACAATCTGCAGATCTGCGCACCCCGCGCGCCGCAGGCGGCTGTCGCCAAGGCGATCCCGGCGCTCAAGGCCTGGCGCGACGACAACCGCATCGAGATCCTCAAGCGCGCCGAAACGCTGAAGGAGGTTATGGCAAAACTCCCCGCCTGGAAGATGGAGTCGCTCGGCGCCTATTTCGCCTTCATCCGGCATCCCTTTGCAGGCCAGGACTCCGCCCATGTGGCCGAACGGCTGGCGAAGAAGGCCGGCGTGCTCTGCATCCCCGGCGCCTATTTCGGTGACGACTGCCAGGATTACCTGCGCTTCGCCTTCGCCAATGCCGACAGCGCGACGATCGAAGGCCTTGTCGCCCGCCTCTCGACCTTGACCCTGGACTGATCCGCGATGACGAAGAGCGTGGCGATCATCGGCGGCGGCCCGGCGGGGCTGATGGCGGCGGAACATTTGGCCGGCAAGGGCCATGCCGTCACCGTCTACGACGCCATGCCGACAGTCGGCCGCAAGTTCCTGCTTGCCGGCAAGTCGGGCCTCAACATCACCCATGCCGAGGACTATGCGCGCTTCGTCACCCGCTATGGCGCAGCCAACGACAGGCTGTGCCCCGTGCTCGACCTGATGACGCCGGAGGCGATCAGGGTCTGGGCAGCAGGCCTCGGCACCGAAACCTTTGTCGGCTCCTCCGGCCGTGTCTTCCCGACCGCCATGAAGGCCTCGCCATTGCTGCGCGCCTGGCTGAAACGGCTGGAAAATCTGGGCGTCACCATCCTCACCCGCCATCGCTGGACGGGATTTGACAGCGATGCCCTGCTCTTCGACACGCCAGACGGTCCAAAACGCGTGGCGGCCAACGCAACGCTGCTCGCGCTCGGCGGCGCAAGCTGGCCGAAGCTCGGCTCGGATGCGGCCTGGGTGCCGCTGCTCGAAGCCGAGGGCATAGCCATCAGCCCACTTCGCCCAGCCAATTGCGGCTTCGATTGCGATTTTTCCGAAAGCTTCGATACGCGTTTTTCCGGCCAGCCGGTGAAGTCGGTCAAGGCGACCTCGGCAGCGGGCACCACCCAGGGCGAATTCGTCATCAGCCGGGGCGGCATCGAGGGCAGCCTGATCTATGCCCATTCGGCAGCGCTCCGGGACGCGCTTAACCGGGACGGCCATGCCGCGCTGATCCTCGACCTCGCGCCGGGCCGGACGGCGGAAAAGCTGGTCGCGGACCTCAATCGTCAGGACCGCAAGGCGAGCTTCTCGACGCGGTTGAAAAAGGCGGCCAATCTCGACGGCGTCAAGATCGCCCTGCTGCGGGAAGTAAGCCCCGACGCCAACCGGCTCAATGCAAACGAGCTAACTAGCCTCATCAAGGCCATGGCGCTTGGCGTCAAACGCCCGCGCCCGATCGCTGAAGCGATCTCGACCGCAGGCGGGGTGCCCTTCGACGCAATAAGCGGTGACTTCATGCTGACAAGCCGCCCGGGCACCTTTGTGTCAGGCGAAATGCTCGACTGGGAGGCGCCGACGGGCGGCTATCTGCTCACCGCCTGTTTCGCGACCGGCATTGCCGCAGCAGATGGCATCGACCGCTGGCTCGCAGCCAAAGAGGCTTGAGCCTCAGCGGCTGGCCGTCTTGTGCGAATAGCCCGGCTTGCGGAACTCGACGGTGGTCTTGGCGACCGGGATGCCGAACTTGGTGACGAGCGCCGTGTTCAACACCGTGCCATCCTCGCGCAGCACCATTTTGTCCCAGAAGCGGACCTTGTTGCCCTGGGTCTCCGGGCTCAGATAAACGAGATAGTTGAAGCGGGCGACGGCGCCGTTGATCGTCACCTTCGTCTCGCCGATGACATCCTCGCGGGTGCCCATATAGGTGGTCGGGCTGGTCTTGGTAAACCGCCAGGTCTTGCGGTCCTTGGTCCCGTCGTCGAAGACGAAATCCTCGCGCAGCGTCAGGGTCTTGCCATCCCAGTTGCCGGTGAGATCGACCGTGAAGGTCCGCTTGACGCCATTGATGGCGCTGAACGAACCGACGGCTTCCGTGCGGCCGGTGAAATAGTCCTCGAAGGTGAATTTCTCGGCCGCCTGTCCGGCGGACGGCAGCAGACTCAGGGCAAGCCCGACAAGGGCGAGGCTGATCTTCGGCATGGGTGCGTCTCCATCGTTGGCGCGTTCTGGCACCCACTACGGCGCCAGTCGGCCAACGGATTTGGAATTGTTCCAGGAAACGCATTCGTGAAGGTTTTGAACGCCCTCACCCAGCCTTACGGATTGTCGCGCTTGTAGATCCAGTCGTGCTCAGGATGGTTCTGGAAGCGCCACTTGCGCAGCGGCCCGGCCATCACATTGAGATAATACATCTCGTAGCCATGCGGAACGCCACAGGGGTGATGCCCCTTCGGCACCAGAACGACATCCCCATCAGAGACAGCCATGGTTTCGTCCAGCGAGCCATCCTCCGTGAAGACACGCTGGAAGCCGAAGCCCTGCGCGGGATTGAGACGGTGGTAATAGGTCTCCTCGAGATAGGTCATCTCGGGATAATTGTCCTCGTCATGGCGATGCGGCGGATAGGACGACCAGTTGCCCGAGGGCGTGAAGACTTCCGTCACCAAGAGGCTGTCGGCGACATCCCGGTCTTCCATGGCGATCGGATAGATGTAGCGCGTGTTGGCGCCCTTGCCGCGCTCGACGAAGGAGATGCCATCGGGGCCGATCTGCTGTGCCTCGCGTCCCGACATGGCCGGCGCGGTGCAGATCGCAAGCACGCAGTCGGTGGTGGCCTTGGCAGACCAGTCACTGCCGGCGGGCACATAGACGCAATGCGGCGGGGTCTTCTCGAACACCGACATGCGATGGCCGAGTTCGCCAAACGCCTTGCCACCGCCGGAAATTTCGGCCTTGCCTTCGACCAGCACCAGGATGACTTCGGTCT
>JARXAK010000110.1 GCA_029865885.1 Rhizobium sp.
ATTCCGTCAAAGGCAGAGTGTCCGTGGCAGCCGCGCGGGCCTCTTCCTCCAGGGCCTGCTGCTGCATCAGCATCTGCTGCTCGGGCGAAGGGCTGAACAGGCTCTTGCGCACCGCGTTAACGCCAAGCGTCGGCATTTCGCTGGGAACAAGGCTGGCGCGCGGGGCCTGGCCGGTAGCGGTGGCGGTTGTCGCTGCCGCCGGATCGATAGCTGCGGGGGCCTGAGGCCGTTGACCCGCAGAAAACAGACTGTTGCTCGCCGCCGCCACAGCCGTCGGCTGCATGGTGAGTTCACCGAGATCGGCTGGGTTTGCCGCTTGCGCCTGCGGCTGGGCCTTTCCCTGGCTTGCCTGCTGTTGCAGCGCCAGCACCTCCGGCGGCGGTTCGGCGATGTCGGAATAGGCGGCCGCAAGTGGCACGGGTTGGCGCTTCAGGCGCGGCTGATCCGTCTCGTTTTGGGACAGAGAGGCGCTCGATGCCTGCGCAACCTGTCCCGAAATGGCAACGACATAGGGATCACGAAAGGCTTTTTTGCCAGGCGACGCGACGGATGCTTCTTCCCCTGGTGCAGCCTCGCCAAGCGACAGGACTTCGTCGGCACTTGTCTGGCAGGAAGCCAGAAACACACTGCCCAGAATGGCAAAGAGGCCGAGCGCCGGTCGGCGTGTTTGGTGAATGCGGGTCATGTCCAGTCTCCGTCGTCGCTCCCTTGTCGGAAGCGGGGAGGGCCGCCGGGGCGGCCCTCGTTTGATGGGGAGACTAGGCGCGCAAACTTGCGCGAGGCGGTGGTCTTACCAGGCGCCCGTATTCGGCATCGAGGCCCAGGGCTCTGCCGGTGCGAGGTTTTCGCCCGTCTGCAGGATTTCGATCGAAATGCCGTCGGGCGAGCGCACGAAGGCCATGTGACCGTCGCGGGGCGGGCGATTGATGGTGACGCCGTTGTCCATCAGCTTCTGGCAGATCGCATAGATATCATCGACCTCATAGGCGAGGTGCCCGAAGTTGCGGCCGCCGGTATAGTCTTCGGTATCCCAGTTATAGGTCAGTTCCAGGCAGGGGGACATGTCCGCCTTCGCCTTGTCGAGATCCTTCTCTGCGGTGAGAAACACCAGCGTGAAGCGACCCTTTTCATTTTCATAGCGGCGAATTTCGGTGAGACCGAACAGGTTGCAGTAGAAATGCAGTGAGGCCTCGAGGTCCTTCACTCGGACCATGGTGTGTAGATAACGCATGGGTGTTCTCCTTTGATCCAGACGATATGGAACAGCCGTCAGCTTCGAGCAAGGCTGCGGCTGCAAAAGCAACTGGTGAAATGTAAAACTAGGGCTTGCGCACATCCGTTGACCAAATGTTAATCTGAATCTCAAGAATCAGTTAACTGAGCAATGTGACGCGTTTTCGAGGGGCTTGGGGAAATGGCGGACAGGATTTCATCGAAAGGGCTCGGCGAGTTCGAAGAGCTGTCCGGCGAACCCGTCGACCTGATGGAGATCACCGGCGTCGTGAAGTGGTTCGACGTCGCCAAGGGCTTCGGTTTCATCGTCCCCGACAACGGCATGCAGGATGTCCTGCTTCACGTTACCTGCCTGCGACGGGACGGATATCAGACCATCCTTGAAGGCACACGCATCGTCGCGCTGATCCAGAAGCGCGAACGCGGCTACCAGGCTTTCCGTATTCTCTCGATGGACCAGTCAACCGCGATCCATCCCTCGCAGATGCCGCCGGTGCGCACCCATGTGCAGGTGACACCGACAAGCGGTCTTGAGCGGGCGCTGGTCAAATGGTTCAATCGCACCAAGGGCTTCGGCTTCCTGACGCGCGGCGAGGGCACGGAGGACATTTTCGTCCACATGGAAACGCTGCGCCGCTTCGGCCTGACCGAACTGCGTCCCGGCCAGACGGTGCTGGTGCGCTTCGGACCTGGCGACAAGGGTCTGATGGCCGCTGAAATCCACCCGGATAATCCGGGTCCTGCCGCTCGGGCGCATTGATCCGATGGACCGGATTGCAAGCTTTATGAAAAGCGCCTTTGCGACGCTTTTTCTGCTTTTAAGCCTGTCGGCACCCGCCGTAAGCCAGGTCACTTTCGAACGCGGCCAGCTGGCCTTTGAGACGGCAGACGGCAAGCGCATTGTGTTCGACGTCGAATGGGCGCTGACGGCCGAGCAGCGGGCGAGGGGGCTGATGGAGCGACCCGCCCTTGCCGACCGCACCGGCATGCTCTTCGATTTCGGCGAGACGCGCATGGTCACCATGTGGATGGCCAACACGCCCGAATCGCTCGACATGATCTTCATTGATAAGACGGGCCGCATTGTCCGGATCGCCGAGCGCACGACGCCTCTGTCCGAATCGATCGTGTCATCGGGCGAACCCGTGCTTTATGTGCTGGAGATTCGGGGCGGCCATGCCAGGGAAATCGGGCTCGACGAGCGCGCCCGCCTTGTCCTTCCCCTCGACCTACCCCAATGATCTTGGCCCGAGCGCGGTTTTCGCCTGAAAAATCAGTGCTCGAAAACCGCTTTTTTACTGTTGCGGGGGCAGGGTGAACCGTGTATTCCGGCAGCACTGCTGGAACGGAGTGTAGCGCAGCCTGGTAGCGCATCTGGTTTGGGACCAGAGGGTCGGGAGTTCGAATCTCTCCACTCCGACCAGCAGTTTAAGGCCCTTCTCCCGTGTTGGGCCGGATATCAGCGGCAGGCTGTCTTGCCGTGTCAGTCTTGGAGATGGATGAGACCCATGTCTGCAAAGATCTACCGCCCCGCGAAAACCGCCATGCAGTCCGGCAAGGCGAAGACCCATCTCTGGGTCCTGGAATTCGACCAGTCTGCGCCGCGCAAGATCGATCCGATGATGGGCTACACCACCTCCGGCGACACCCGCCAGCAGGTGAAGCTGACCTTCGAAACGCTGGAACAGGCCGAGGCCTATGCCAAGCGCGAAGGCATCGAATACCGCGTGATCCTGCCGAAGGAAGCAAAGCGCCAGGTGGTCTCCTACACCGACAATTTCCGTTACAGTCGCCTGCAGCCCTGGACGCACTGATCCGATTCGACCGCTCCTGCGGTCTTGAAACGGTCCCTTAGCTCAGCTGGATAGAGCAAGTGCCTTCTAAGCACTAGGTCGTAGGTTCGAGCCCTACAGGGATCGCCATTCCTCTGATTTCTTTTGGTATTCCCTGACTTTTCTGATGCGCGACTGAATAGGCCCTGTCTCGATACGAGAAGGACATAAGAGCGGCTGCGCCCCTCCTGCTGTGGATGGGGCCTCGGCGACTGCAGGATTTGTCGCAATCTTCCCCGCTGCCAACCTTTCGGAAACTCTTGGGCGCCATGATGGCGCTCACGAGAGGTTAACCATGTCCAGTCGCACCGCTTCTTCCCGCCGCAGCCCCGCCAAACGCCGCAAGTCGAGCCGTTCTTCCGGCGGTCAGGGCATGACCACCTGGCTTGTGGTGCTGGCCGTGGTGGCCGGGGGGATCGCGCTCTATGATAACAGGGCCGCCGTGCTCAAGGAGATGGCGCCGCTGCTGTCGAAGGAACGGCCTGCCTCAGCGGATGCCCCGAGCAAGTCCTCTGATAACCGTGAGAAGGAACCACAGGCACGCCCTCAGGCGACGGCTGCCAAGACACCCGTGCCACCTGCCGACGTCGGTGTCACCAAGGCAGCCGTCCCGGCATCGAGACCTGCGGTGGCGTCGCCCGAGACGGCAGCGCTCACGGGTGAGAACTTCTCCGGCAAATTCTATTTCTGCGGTACATCCGGCCTCGACAACTGCGTCATGAGTGGCGACACCTTCTGGTACAGGAAGACCAAGATCGTGCTGGCGGATATCGCAGCACCCCGCACGGATGGGGCAGCCTGCCAGCAGGAGCGCGATCGTGGCTTCGCTGCCAAAGTGCGATTGAAGGATCTTCTGAGTTCCGGGCGATTCGACCTTGAAACGCTGAAGGCTCAATCTGCGGGCGCCATACCGGGCGTGATGCGTGTTGCAACCCGTGACGGTCGCTCGCTCGGTTCCATCCTGGTGTCCGAGGGCCTGGCAAAACCGCGCATGGCCCGCCAGCAGAGTTGGTGCCCCTGACCTCACGCTGACCCCTTGCGCCCACAATGCAGAAGGGCCCGCCGCATGGTTGCGGCGGGCCCTTTTGTGTCGTGACCTGTCAGAAGCTCAGTGCAGGATCTGGCTGAGGAAGAGCTTGGTGCGCTCGTGCTGCGGATTGTCGAAGAACTCGGCCGGCGAGTTCTGTTCGACGATCTGCCCCTGGTCCATGAAGATGACGCGGTTTGCGACCTGGCGGGCAAAGCCCATTTCATGGGTGACGCAGAGCATGGTCATGCCTTCTTCGGCAAGGCCAACCATGGTGTCGAGCACTTCCTTGACCATTTCCGGGTCGAGCGCCGAGGTCGGCTCGTCGAACAGCATGATCTTCGGCTTCATGCAGAGCGCACGGGCAATCGCCACACGCTGCTGCTGGCCGCCGGAGAGCTGGCCCGGATACTTGTTGGCCTGTTCCGGGATCTTGACGCGCTTGAGGAAGTGCATCGCGATTTCCTCGGCATCCTTCTTCGGCATCTTGCGGACCCAGATCGGGGCCAGCGTGCAGTTTTCGAGGATGGTCAGGTGCGGGAAGAGGTTGAAGTGCTGGAAGACCATGCCGACTTCGCGGCGCACTTCATCGATCTTCTTCAAGTCGTTGGTCAGTTCGATCCCGTCCACGAGGATGTTGCCCGCCTGGTGCTCTTCCAGGCGGTTGATGCAGCGGATCATCGTCGACTTGCCCGAACCCGACGGGCCGGCGATGACGATGCGCTCGCCCTTCATCACTTTCAGATTGATGTCGCGCAGCACGTGAAAATCGCCGTACCACTTGTTCATGTTGATCAGTTCGACGGCGACATCGGTGGTCGAGACGGCCATCTTTGCGGCGGTGGCTTCAGCCATGTTTGTTCCCCTTGTCCTAGTGCTTGTGGCCGGTGTCGAGATGTCGTTCCATGAAAGCAGAATAACGCGACATACCGAAGCAGAAAATCCAGAATACGAAACCAGCGAAGATCAGGCCGGTCAATGGTGTCACGGGCGTGATCCAGCGGGCATCGCCGAAGCTGGCTTTCACGATGCCGAGAAGGTCATACATATTG
>JARXAK010000256.1 GCA_029865885.1 Rhizobium sp.
CCCGCCAATGCCGGGGAAACCTCAGGCCTCATCCGCCAGGTGCAGGCCGAGCTCCTGCGCCGTGGCCTTTACGACGGCGAGGCCGACGGTGTCATTGGCCCACGCACCGAAACCGCGATTGCGATCTTCCAGAAGACCGTCGGCATGGAGGCGAATGGCCTCGCCACGCCGGAACTCCTCGCTGCCCTGACGCTTGATCGCGGCATCACCGCCGCCGTTCCCGCCCAGCGCCCGACGATGGAGGTCAAGGCAGCCGGCGAAGACCCGGTCGCAGCCGCGATCCGCAGTGCCGAGACCCAGGTCGCGACCGTGCCGCGCCGCCCGGTCACAGCCGTTCAGCCCGTGCCGCCCAAGGCCGTCGAGCCGAGCGCTCCGCCACCGGTGCAGCAGGCGAATTTCGATCCGGGCCTCGTCATGGAAATCCAGCGCGGCCTCTCCAACATGGCCTACAAGAATATCCGCATCGACGGCGTGCCGGGCGAAGACACCCGCGCTGCCATCCGCCGCTTCGAGCGTCACTACCAGCTGCCGGAAACCGGCGAGCCGAGTGCCGCCGTTCTGAAGAAGCTGAAGGCCATCGGCGCGCTCTGAGCCGGCGACAAATTCGCTCGCGTCTACAGCTGGCAAGATATGCTCTCCTCTCCTAGTCCTTTTGTCTAAGCGAGGTTTCGTCGCGCCTGAAGAAAGGCATCATTAATCATACGAATGTTAGTATCCTTCGATTGGAGGAGGATGATTCATGACTGCTGCGATGAACGCGCGCTACGCCGACGACAACCACCAGCCTGCCGTGGCGGAGACCCCGCCGGCCACCACTGACGCCGACGCCGCCAAGCTGCGCGGCATCGTCCAGCGGCTGGCCGAGGAAGCCTCGACGCTCGGTGTCGACCTTGTCGACATCGCCGGTGCGATCCAGGATGTCGCCGGCATTTCCAAGCGCCATGCCGTGACCTTCGACGGCATCACCCGCACGGCTTTGTCGATCGCCGAGACCAATCGCGACGTGGCCGCCACCCTGCGCGAGACCGACCAGACGGCCGGTGAGGCACGCCGCATGCTGACCGACAGCGCCACGCGCCTGACCGGCGCCGTTGGCAAGATCGATCACATGGTGTCCACCTCCGAAGAGATCGGCACCGAGATCGGCTCCTTCTCCCAGTCGCTCGCCGAAGTCGACAAGGTGGCCGAGGAAATCGGCACGATCGCCCGCCAGACCAACCTGCTCGCCCTCAATGCCGCCATCGAGGCCGCGCGTGCGGGCGAGGCCGGCAAGGGCTTTGCGGTTGTCGCAGCCGAAGTGCGCGCGCTCGCCCTCCAGACCTCCCAGGCGACCGGGGCGATCCAGGAGACGCTGAACCAGATCCGTGTGAAGATCGTCCGCCTCAACGAGGCCGGTCGCGGCGCGACCGCAAGCGCCCGCGACGTGCGCGAGACCTCCCAGGCGATGAACCAGTCCTTCTCCTCCATGGAGCAGGTGATCACCCGCATTCTCGACGGCTCCTCGGCCATGGCCCAGACAACCGACCAGGTTGATCGCCAGTGCTCGGAATTCGTCGCCACCTTGAACGATATGGCCGGTGAAGTGCGCCAGTCGGACCACCACCTGCAACAGACGGCGGGCCGCGTCGACAAGGTTGTCGCGCTGTCTGAAACCCTGATCCAGCTGACCGCAAGTGCGGGCATCCGCACCGCCGACAGCGCCTGGATCGACACCGCCGTCTCCGTCGCCAGCCGCATTTCCGAGGTGTTCCAGCAGGCGGTGGACAGTGGCCGCATCCGCAGCTCCGATCTCTTCGACCGCAACTACCGCCCCATACCAGGCACCGATCCGGTGCAGATGATGACTGCCTTCACCGAATTCACCGATCAGGTGCTGCCCGCCATCCTCGAGCCGGTTGCCGGCTCGTCTGACCGCATCGGCTTCTGCGCCGCCGTTGACGAGAATGGCTATCTGCCCACCCACAACAAGAAGTTCTCCGCCCCGCAGCGCCCGGGCGACAGCGTCTGGAACACCGCCAACTGCCGCAACCGCCGCATCTTCAACGACCGCGTCGGTCTCGCCGCCGGCCGCTCCACGGCCCCCTTCCTCGTCCAGACCTACCGCCGCGACATGGGCGGCGGCAATTTCGTCCTGATGAAGGACATCTCCGCCCCCATCTTCGTCGCCGGACGCCACTGGGGCGGGTTGCGGTTGGCCGTGAAGGTGTAGGGCGTCGGGTGAGGCCTTGATGGCAAGCTAGGGCGTGCGCGTCTCTCTGTTGTCGCCAGAGAGTTGCATACGTCGTAAAGTTGTGAAAAATTGCGGCCAGGCGGGACAATGGGAGCCTGGCGATGATGCTGAGCAATGAAGAGCGCCAAAGGCTCGACATGCTCTATGGTCCAGCCTGTCCGGCCGGCGGCAACGGTCTCCAGCCGCACGAACTGACCCTGCATCCGCGAAGCCGGCAGAAGCTCGACAGCACGTCTGCGCCGGCACTCAAGGCATATCTTGACCAGGTGGCAGAGCTTCATCTGAGCAACCTGTTCCCGGAAATCTTTCATCTGCTCTGGATTGTCGGTGACGATGGCGACCTGTGGTTCTCAGGTGAGGAGGTCGTTGACCAGAACGGCGCGACAATCGGCATATTTCCAAAGTCCGTCCAGGCCCGCCCGCTCAGTTTGCGCAAGCTCGGGCATCCCACATTGATCGCTGATCCACTCAAGCTTGCCCGGATCGGGGGAGAAGTTGTCTTCGATCCGGATGATCCAGAGGGCAGCGGTCGAAGCTTTTGTCTCACGAATGCGTCTGGACGCTATGGCCTGCGATCCGGCCAGCGTCGCGAGCATCTTGAGGCGGTTGCTGGTAAATTCGAGGAAAATGGCCTATGTTTCTGGCTCGACTTCCAAACGCCTCGATAATGGCAGGGTAGTTATGGTTGATATCGCGAACATGCGTCCTTCCATGCTCCGGACGCTGCATGAAAACCTGGCCGATGCGGACTATGCCGAGGAATTTCTCGCCAGTCTTGCAATGTATCTGGCGAGCGCCGCCCCAGATGGCGGTGTCGATACGGATCGTCTCTACGTCGTCGGTGTCCAACTCAGCAACGCGAATGCCTGGGACCACTTGAAGCCAGTGGACGTCATGCGTCGCGCAGGTCATATTTCATCCGAAACGCTGCTGACCTTCACAGCCGGCATGCCGGATGCCGTCGCCCGATCATTTCTCGAGACCCGCCTGCGCGAGGCTGCCGAGTAGAGGGCGGCCAAGGCTTCGAGACAGGCGCGATCAACCGCCTTCACCCCCACCCTCGACGCCACCCCACACATCCCCTACAACGCCATCATGCGTATCCGCTCCGACATCTTCGTCTCCGCCTTGACCCGTCGCGTCTTTTCCGACGGAGGTTATGCAGCAATCGCCGCCAAGGGTTCGGAGGCGTCAGGCGCCATCTTCGTGCGCCAGCGCTTCCGCGATGGCCTGGAGACGCTCTATGGCCCGGCACCCCAGGCTCTCATCGGGGAGGGGGATCGCGATGACCGCGTGTTCGAGCCGCGCCTCCTGCGCGTCGAGCCGGAGGCCGTCGAAGCCTTGATTGCCCGCGAGCGGAAATTCGACAGCGATCTCTGGCTGGTCGAAATCGAGGTCGACGATCTCGGCACCTATCTGCCGCTCACAGATCAGAAGGCGGAGACGGCACCCACCCTCCCCGTGATGGGGAGGGTCGGAGCGAAGCTCCGGGGTGGGGTGACCCAGGCAGCGGCAGAGTGCACGTGTCGCCAGAAGGCGGAGACGGCTACTGCCTACTGCCTACTGCCTAAGACCTGATCCTTACCGCTTGCGCGCGCGCAGCACCTGGCGCCCATGCTCGTCACCCACCGGCTGGCGCTTGGGCGATGCCTGGTTGGCGGCGGTAAACGCCGGCGCCTCGTTCGTCCCGGCCTTGGCCGTCTGCGGCTCGGCCGGCATCTCTTCGCCGGCAAAGGTATAGCGGTCGGCGCGCACCCAGCTGTCGATCCGGGCCTCGGCCTGGTCTGCATCCAGGCCGAAAAGCAGGGTCTCCGCCCGGCTTGCGCCGTTTTCGGAGCGGGCGAGATGCGGGTAGATGTGCTCGAGGATGAAGATCGCATCGCGATCCTCCATCGCCACACCCGCAAGTGTCGTTGCCAGTTGCCGGCCCGAGATATCGAGCAGGATGCGCTCGGCAAGCCAGCGGCTGGAGGACAGCATATCGGCAAGCGTGGTGGCGAAGAAGCTACCGTCATGGGCGCGGGCGAAACGCAAAAGCAGCGCCGTCTGCACCGGCGTTGCCTGGCGGCGGCCAAGCCGGTCGGCGCGCGGCGGGCGCTGCTGATAGGCAAGCCGCTTGATCGTCTGGCGCAAGACCTCCTCGCGGCTCAAGCGCGGCTCGGCAGCTTCGGCCGCAGCCTGTGCGGCGGCAGCCTTGTCCCGGGCGGATGCCGCGCCCGGCAGTGACCCCGAAAGTGACCCCGGCAGCGCCCCCGACAGATCGTTCATCTCAAGGTCCGCCATCACCTTGTCGAAGCTCGACGGCGCAGCCTTTGGCTCGGGCGCCAGCTCGGTGTCGTTCGTCTTCGCCTTTTCCGGTCGCGGCGGCAAAGCATGGCGCAGCGAGACCAGCGCATCGATGACGGTCGGCGAAAGCCGCTCGCGCTTGACGATGGCGCGCGCATGGTCTGCCCCTTGCGTGCGGGCGATCATGATCAGCATGTCATCGGAGAGTGCCGGCGAGGCGGCCAGAAAGGGGGCGGCGACCGCAATCGGTTGGCTGGCGATAAAGGCTGCGACCGAGAGCGGCAGGTTCGGGCTCTGCGAAAGGGCTGCCACCGCATCGCGCCGCGCCTCCATCGAGGAGCCGGCAAACAGCGGCTGGAACAGCTCGGAAAATTGTCGAAGCTCGGATTTGCCGGGATAGGAGAGCGCCTGGAAACTCGTGACCGTGGCCATCAGAACGACATCCTTGTTCCGCGCGCCGGCCGGCCTCTCAAGCTCCCTGAACTGTTCGCTCACGACTACCCACTCCAACGCAATACAGATGTGCGCCAGATTAGAACGAATTTGTTAGCAAGCTGTTAACTAACCTATGGCTTCTTGTGCACAGGTGGGTGGTCATATCAGACGATTCGCCGCATGTTTCCGATATTAGGCATATGCGTACCCCGTTTCGTGGGGTCAACCGCGACAGGGGGAACGCGTCGGAGAACGGCGCAGATGACCCGGTGCGTGTGAAACTATCCGCAGCATGAACCGG
>JARXAK010000017.1 GCA_029865885.1 Rhizobium sp.
GGGAACTTCAAGCCTCGCTCGACTTTGTCAACGGGCTTGTGGGGGCCCTTCGACAGGCAGGTGGTGCGGAAAAACCGCTCTTGATCGGTGGCTTCAGTCAGGGCGCCTGCCTGTCGCTCGAATATGCCATGGCCTTCGGGCCATGGAACGGCGCGATGGTCAATCTCACCGGCTGCCGTGTGGGTCAGGCGACCGACCAGCGCCCGGCGAGCGATCTTGATGGACTGCCGGTCTATCTCACCGGCTCAGATCAGGATCCCTGGATCCCGGTCTCGGCTTTCGCAGAAGCCTCGGAAGCGCTTGGGAGGGCGCGTGCGAGGCTCCGATGCGAACTCTTTCCGGGACGCATACACCAGGCGTCCGAGATGGAAGTCGCAGCATTGGACACGATCCTGCAGGATCTTGCGGAGGGAAGCCGGCCATTTCGCCGCGTCGCGGCATAGTTTCACAAACACAACTGGGAGGAGGACAGCATGATTACGCGCAGAAAACTGCTGAAGGCGGGGGCTGCTACCGGTCTCGCCTATGGTTTCGGGGGCCTCGCCGCACCGGCGATCGCCCAAGGGGCCAAGATCAAGCTCGGCTATGTCAGCCCGCAGACCGGGCCGCTGGCAAGCTTCGGCGAGAGCGACGCCTATAACATCGCCTCCTTCCTCGCGACCGAGGCGGGCAAGAACTTCGAGATCATCGTCAAGGACAGCCAGTCAAACCCGAACCGGGCAGCGGACGTGGCCAAGGAACTCATCCTCTCGGACGAGATCAATCTGATGCTCGTCGCCTCGACCCCGGAAAACACCAATCCGGTCGCCACCACCTGCGAGGGCGAAGGCATCCCCTGCATCTCCACCAAAGCGCCCTGGCAGCCCTGGTTTATCGGCCAGCAGGGCAATCCGGGCGATCCGCAGAGCTGGAAACCGTTCGACTTCGCTTACCATTACTTCTGGGGCCTGGAAGACGTCATCGCCGTCTTCACCAACATGTGGAGCCAGCTTGATACCAACAAGAAGGTCGGCGGCCTCTTCCCCAATGACGCGGATGGCAATGCCTGGGGCGATCCGAATGTCGGCCTGAAGCCGGGTCTGGCACAGGCCGGCTTCGAGCTCCTTGATCCCGGTCGCTACCAGAACCTGACCGACGACTTCACCGCCCAGGTCAACGCCTTCAAGGACGGCCAGTGCGACATCATCACCGGCGTCGTCATCCCGCCTGATTTCACCACCTTCTGGAACCAGGCCAAGCAGCAGGGCTTCAATCCGAAGGCTGTCACCGTCGCCAAGGCGATCCTCTTCCCGCAATCCGTCGAGACGCTGGGGCCTGCCGGCCACAACCTGTCCTCGGAAGTCTGGTGGTCGGCGCAGCATCCGTTCAAGTCGTCGCTAACCGGCCAGAGTGCAGGCGAACTTGCAGCCGACTTCACAGCGAAGACCGGCCGGCCCTGGACGCAGCCGATCGGCTTCATCCACTCGCTGTTCGAGATGGCGACCAATGTCATGGGGCGGGTGACGGACGTGACGGATGCCGAAGCCGTGGCCGCGGCAATCGCCTCTTCGAAGGTCGACACGATCGTCGGCCGCGTCGAGTGGAACGGCCAGGGCGTTCCGCCCTTTGCCGCCAAGAACGTCACCAAGACGCCGCTCGTCGGCGGCCAGTGGCGGCGCAAGGAGGACGGCACCTTCGACCTTGTCATCGTCGACAACAAGACGGCGCCGAACATTCCCACAGCCGGCAAGATGGAAGCGCTGGGCTGACGGGCCGGACACGGCGAAGACGCCCTGTTTGGCGTTCGTCCGGAACTGGTCCACCCTTTCGCAAGAGAGCCCTGATCGCTGGTGAGGCGTCCGCACGCCAGCGTCAATTTCGTCCTGGTCCGCGCGCGGCCAAGGAGAGGCAAATGAAGAGCTTCACCTATTCCGGAAGTCCGGCCCGCATTCTTTTCGGCTCTGGTCGCAGCGCGGAACTGAATGCAGCCGTGGAGGCCCTCGGATGTCGCCGCGCGCTGGTGCTGGCAACGCCGCATCAGAAAGCGGATGCAGAAGCTCTCTTCGAGCGCTTGGGGGCACTGTCCGTCGGCGTCTTCGCCGGTGCCGTGATGCACACGCCCGTGGACGTGACGGAAGCGGCGCTGAAGATCGTCAGGGAAACCGAAGCCGACTGCGTCGTCTCACTCGGCGGCGGATCCACCACGGGCCTCGGCAAGGCGATCGCCTATCGCACCGATCTGCCGCAGGTCGTCATTCCGACGACCTATGCCGGCTCGGAAGTCACCCCGATCCTCGGCCAAACCGAAGGCGGCCGCAAGACGACCGTGCGCAACGCCAGCATCCTGCCGGAAGTCGTCATCTACGATCCCGACCTCACCCTCAGTCTTCCGGTCGGGATGAGCGTCACCAGCGGTCTCAATGCCATGGCTCATGCGGTCGAGGGGCTCTATGCCAGGGATCGCAACCCGGTCTCGACACTGATGGCGCTCGACGGTCTACGCGCGTTCAAGGAAAGCCTTCCGCTGCTGGTGAAGAGCCCTGATAACGCCGCTGCGCGGGCGGAAGCGCTCTACGGCGCCTGGCTTTGGCTCGGCACCGTCGGCATGGCGCTGCATCACAAGATCTGCCACACGCTGGGCGGCTCCTTCGACACGCCGCATGCCGAAACCCATGCGGTCATGCTGCCGCATACAGCCGCCTTCAACGCCGAGGCTGCGCAAGCGGAACTCGCCGCAGCCGCAGACCTCTTTGGTGGCTCCATCGGTGGCGGTCTCTGGGACTTGGCCAAGTCGATCGGCGCACCGCTGTCGCTGAAGGATTTCGGGCTTGTTGAAGCCGATCTTGATCGCGCCGCCGATATCGCCACCGAAAACCCCTACTGGAACCCGCGTCCGATCGACCGGGCGTCGATCCGCATACTTCTGCAAAAGGCCTGGGAGGGCGTCAGACCCGACTGATCGACACGACATATCGAGCAAGGCGCACTCTTTGGGAGGAGAGACGATGATGGGAGGAAGCAGGCCTGACCGAGCACGGTCCACGCCGATCCTGGAACTGGATGGAGTGTCGAAGTCCTTCGGCGCGCTCGTCGTTGCGGAAAACATCGGCTTTTCCGTCGAAGCAGGCGAGGCGCTTGGCGTCATCGGACCGAACGGCGCCGGCAAGTCGACGCTGTTCAACCTGATCACCGGCAACCTCTCCGTCGCCCGGGGCACGATCCGCTTCGACGGCCGCGATGTGACCAATGTGCCGCCCATGCAACGCTGCTTTGCCGGCATGGGCCGCACCTTCCAGATCCCCCAGCCCTTCGAGCGGCTGACGGTCTATGAAAACCTGCTTGTCGCCGGCGCCTTCGGCAGCGAAAGCAGCGAAGCCGAGGTCGCCGATTTCTGCGCCGAGATCCTGGTGGAGACCGGCCTCATCACCAAGGCCAACCGCCCGGCGGGCAGCCTCACCCTGCTCGAGCGCAAGCGGCTGGAACTCGCCCGCGCCCTGGCCACCAAACCAAAGCTTCTTTTGCTCGACGAAATCGCCGGTGGGCTGACCGAAGGCGAATGCCGGCAGCTCGTCACGACCATCAAGCGGGTGCACCAGCGCGGCATGGCGATCATCTGGATCGAACACGTCCTGCACGCTCTGAACGCCGTCGCTGAAAAAATCCTCGTCCTCAACTTCGGGCGGATAATCGGCCATGGCGATCCACAGACCATCATGAACTCGCGCGAGGTGCGCGAAATCTATTTGGGCATGGAGGTCTGACGCGTGAGCCTCATCGAAACGAAGAACCTCACCGCCTTCAATGGCGATTTCCAGGCCCTGTTCGGCGTCGATCTCGTGCTCAATCCCGGCGAGACGATCGCCGTCATTGGCGCAAACGGCGCGGGCAAGTCGACGCTGATGCGCTCGATATCAGGCGTGCTGCGCAATGATCCCGCCGCCGTCCTGCATCGCGGCCAGCCGATCGGCGCACTGGCTGCCCCCGACGTCATGGCCCGTGGCATCGCGCTCGTTCCCGAGGGGCGTCGGCTTTTTCCCTCGCTCACGGTCGAGGAGAACCTGCTCGTTGGCCGTCATGGCCGCAAGGTCGATGGGCCCTGGTCGCTCGAAACGATTTATGAGCTTTTCCCGATCCTGAAAGAGCGTCGCCGCAATCCCTCGACAGCTTTGTCCGGCGGGCAGCAGCAGATGGTCGCGATCGGCCGGGCGCTGATGTCCAATCCGGAAGTGCTGCTCTGCGACGAGCTCAGCCTCGGCCTCGCACCCGTCGTCATCAAGGACATCTACGCCGCCTTCCCGCGAATTCGCGAAACGGGTGCTGCCATCGTCATTGTCGAGCAGGACATCGCCCAGGCACTCAAGGTCGCGGACCGCGTCTATTGCATGATGGAAGGTCGGGTCACCCTCGAAGGGCACCCGGCGGAGCTCGACCGCGCCGATATCCACGCGGCCTATTTCGGAGCGGAGCCCCATGAACTGGCTTGATACCATTCTCCAGGGCGTTCTGCTCGGCGGGCTCTATGCCCTCTTCGCGGCGGGCCTGTCGCTCGTCTTCGGCATCATGCGGCTCGTCAATCTTGCCCATGGCGATCTGATCGTCTTTGCCGCCTTCCTGATCCTGCTGCTCGTCTCGACGCTTGGGCTCAATCCATTCCTAGCGGCACTGATCGCCGGTCCGCTGATGTTCGGGGTGGGTTATCTGTTGCAATATCACCTGCTCAACCGGACGCTCGGCAAGGACATCCTGCCGCCGCTGCTTGTCACCTTCGGCCTGTCGATCGTCATCCAGAACGGGCTTCTCGAAGCCTTCACCGCCGACAGCCAGCGTATCCCCGCAGGCGCGCTGGAACAGGCATCGCTCTCGCTCAGTGGCATCAATGCCGGGACCATGCCGCTCCTGACCTTCGGCTCCGCGATCCTGGTGATCGTCGGCCTCAACCAGCTGATCTACAAGACCGCCCTCGGGCGCGCCTTCCGTGCGACCTCAGACGATGTGGTGACGGCAGGCCTCATGGGCATCCGCCCGAACCAGATCTTCGCCATCGCCACCGGCCTTGCCATGGTGATCGTCACCATCGCCGCACTTTATCTCGGCACCCGCG
The DNA here is from genome assembly GCA_029865885.1 of Rhizobium sp. Lineage (GTDB taxonomy): Bacteria > Pseudomonadota > Alphaproteobacteria > Rhizobiales > Rhizobiaceae > Allorhizobium. The sequence goes on from JARXAK010000017.1 coordinate 5,081, forward strand.
CCAATTTTGATCCGACAGCCGGGCCGGCACGTCTGATCTACGCCTTCGAAGCCGTCATCATCGGCGGGCTCGGCTCGCTCTGGGGCACGCTCGCCGGCGGCATCATTTTAGGCGTGGCCCAGACCGTCGGGGCCGCCATCAATCCGGAATGGCAGATCCTCTCGGGCCATATCGCCTTCCTGCTGGTCCTGCTGTTCCGTCCGCGGGGCCTCTTCCCGCGCGCTGTCGATTGAGGTGACGATGACCGCCAACCGAGAAACCCTGTCGAAGGTCATGCGCCCGACGTCATCCTGGCGGGTCGAAACGCGCACGCGCCTGTCTTCGCTGTTTTCGATTGCAGCCATCCTGTTCGTGCTGCTCTTGGCAGCAGCCCCCTTCGTCGTCTCGCGCGGCGTGGTGCAGGATCTCTTCTTCATCCTGACCATGCTGGCGCTCGCCCAGAGCTGGAACCTGCTGGCGGGTTATGCCGGTCTGATCTCCGTCGGCCAGCAGCTCTATGTCGGCTGCGGCGCCTATGCGCTCTTCGGCTTCGTCATCCTTCTCGGTATCGATCCGATCCTCGCCATCCCGCTTGCCGGCCTGTTCGCCGTCCTCGTCTCCATCCCCACAGCCTTCTTCGCCTTCCGCCTCTACGGCCCCTATTTCGCCATCGGCACCTGGGTCATCGCCGAGGTCGGCCGCCTGCTCTTTGCCCAGTGGAAAGCGCTTGGCGGCGGCACCGGCACCTCACTTCCGCGCGACGCGACGCGCGAGATGTTCGGGGTGTCGTTGCTCGAAGACTGGTTCGGTATGCGGACCGCAGCAGCCGCCGACGCCATCGCCTTCTGGCTGGCGCTGATCGTGCTCGTGCTGACCATCTGGTTCGTCTACCGCCTGCTGCGCTCCAAGCAGGGTCTTGGCCTTGCCGCCGTGCGCGACAACGAGACGGCGGCCCGGGCGCTGGGGGTCGATGCTCAAAGACTGAAGCTCATCATCTACCTCTCGACCGCCTTCATCACCGGCGTCGTTGGCGCACTCATCTATTTGCAGAAGGCCCGCATCTCCCCGGATGCCGCCTTCTCGCTCACCGACTGGACGGCCTATGTGCTGTTCATCGTCATCATCGGCGGCATCGGCACCATTGAAGGGCCGATCCTCGGCGTGATCGTCTTCTTCCTGATGCAGAATGCGCTGTCGAGCTACGGGTCCTGGTACCTGCTGCTGCTCGGTGCCATCGCCATCATCACCATGCTGTTTGCGCCGCGCGGGATCTGGGGCCTGATCACCGACCGCACCGGCATCGAACTCTTTCCGGTTCGCCGCACCTTGAGAGGCGGGCCGCTCGACCACACGGAAAAGGGAGGGCCACATGGCTGACATCACCACCGACGTCCTGATCATCGGCACCGGGCCGGCCGGCTCGGCAACGGCCGCTTTGCTTGCGAGCTACGGCCTCGAGCCCATGGTCATCAACCGCTATCGCTGGCTCGCCAACACACCGCGCGCCCACATCACCAATCAGCGCACGATGGAGGTTCTGCGCGATCTCGGCCGCGACGTCGAGGACGAGGCCTATATGTTCGCGACCGAACAGGACCTAATGGGCCAGAACGTCTTCTGCACGGCGGTTGCCGGCGAGGAAATCGGCCGCATGCAGAGCTGGGGCAACCATCCGCTCTCGCGCGCCGAGCATCTCCTGTCCTCGCCCGGACGGATGAACGACCTGCCGCAAACCTATATGGAGCCGCTGCTCTTCAAGACCGCCTGTTCGCGCGGCGCGCAGTCGCGCATGTCGACGGAATATCTGAGCCATGTGCAGGATGCCGACGGCGTCACCACGACCTGCCTCGACAGGCTGACGGGCAAGCACATCACGATCCGCTCGAAATTCCTGGTCGGCGCAGACGGCGGCAACTCCAAGGTCGCCGAACATGCCGGCCTCACCTTCGAAGGCAAGATGGGTGTTGCCGGCTCGATGAACATCCTCTTCGAATGCGACCTCTCGCGCTACGTCGCCCACCGCCCTTCGGTGCTCTACTGGGTGCTGCAGCCGGGTGCTGATGTCGGCGGCATCGGCATGGGTCTGGTCCGCATGGTCCGCCCGTGGAACGAGTGGCTGATCGTCTGGGGCTATGACATCAACCAGCCGGCACCGGCGGTCGATGATGCCTTTGCCACCAAGGTCGTGCGCGATCTCGTCGGCGTCCAGGATCTGCAGCCGAAGGTCAAGTCGGTCTCCACCTGGACCGTCAACAACATGTATGCAACGTCAATGTCGAACGGCCGGGTCTTCTGCATGGGCGATGCCACCCACCGTCATCCGCCGTCGAACGGCCTGGGCTCGAACACCTCGATCCAGGACGCCTTCAACCTCGCCTGGAAACTGGCAGCCGTTATCCGCGGCCAGGCCGGCATAGGCCTGCTCGACAGCTACCAGGCCGAACGCGCGCCTGTCGCCAAGCAGATCGTCACCCGCGCCAACAAGTCGATCGAGGAATTCGGCCCGATCTTCAAGGCACTCGGCCTGCTCGATTCCGTCGACCCGGTGAAGATGCAGGAAAACATGGATGCCCGCTGTAACGACACGGCTGAAGCGGAAACTCAGCGTGAGGCGATCCGCCAGGCGATTGCGCACAAGGTCTACGAATTCGACGCCCATGGCGTGGAGATGAACCAGCGCTACACGTCGGGCGCCATCGTCACCGACGGCCAGCCGGAACCGGCCTTTGAGAAGGACGCCGAACTGCATTACCAGCCAACCACCTGGCCCGGCGCCCGCCTGCCGCATGTCTGGCTCTTCGGCCCTGATGGCGAGAAGGTTTCGAGCCTCGACCTCACCGGCCACGGGGTCTTCACCCTGCTCACCGGCATCGGCGGCGATGGCTGGGTGGCTGCAGCAAAATCCCTGTCAAAGGAATTCGGCCTACCGATCACGGTCCACAAGATCGGCCCCCGCCAGACCTGGCAGGACTTTTCCGGCGACTGGGCCCGCGCCCGCGAGATCCGCGATTCCGGTGCACTGCTCGTCCGCCCGGACCATCACGTCGCCTGGCGCGCGCAAGCCGCCGTCAAGGACCCCGAAGGCGAGCTGCGGCGCGTCCTGAAAACCATACTGGACCGGTGAGGAACAATCATGGACGCGCATGAAAAGGGCTATTTCACTGAGGAGACCTCCGTCGAGGTCGTCACCGGCCGCAACGCCAATGCCAAGGACGAGCGGCTGAAGGAGGTGATGGAGGTCATCACCCGCAAGCTGCATGAGGCGGTCAAGGAACTGGAGCCGACCCAGGACGAATGGATGGAGGCGATCCTCTTCCTCACCCGCACCGGCCAGATGTGCAACGAATGGCGGCAGGAGTTCATCCTCTTGTCAGACGTGCTCGGTGTCTCGATGCTGGTCGATGCGGTCAACAACCGCAAACCCTCGGGCGCCTCGGAAAGCACAGTGCTCGGCCCGTTCCATGTGGCCGATGCTCCGGAACTGCCGATGGGCGCCAATATCTGTCTGGACTCGAAGGGCGAGGACATGGTGATCGAGGGCCGCATCCTCGACACCGAGGGAAAGCCGATCGCCAATGCCGTGATCGACGTCTGGCAGGCGAATGACGAGGGCTTCTACGACGTCCAGCAGAAGGGCATCCAGCCCGACTTCAACCTGCGCGGCGTCTTCCGGACGGGACCGGACGGGCATTACTGGTTCCGCGCGGTGAAGCCGAAATTCTATCCGATCCCCGACGACGGCCCGGTTGGGCAACTCCTCGGCAAGCTTGGCCGCCATCCCTATCGACCGGCCCATCTGCACTACATCATCAAGGCCGAGGGCTACGAGACGCTCGTCACCCACATCTTCGATCCGGATGATCCCTACATCCATTCGGATGCGGTCTTCGGCGTCAAGGAGAGCCTGCTCGCCAAGTTCGATCGTCAGAAGGATCTGAAACGCGCTACAGACTATGGCTTCACCGAGGAATTCTGGGACGTGAAGCACGACTTCGTGCTGGTCCGCATGAGTTGAGCGATCTCAGGATCTCGGAGAACTGAAGAAGGTGGCCTGCCCGACGCTTGGGCAGTCGGACCCGTTCATGCCAGGGTAAGGCGGGCCCCAGCCTCCGCGATGGCCTGAGCGATATCGGTCGGCGGCTGGTGGTCGGTCACCAATTCCGTCACCGCCTCAAAGCCGCAGACACGCACGAGGCCTTCACGACCGAATTTGCTATGGTCGGTGACCACCAGCGTCCGCCTTCCCCGGGTGAGCACCATCCGGGCGAACTCCGCTTCGTCCAGATCATAATCCATCATGCCATGCGCATTGACCGCACCGGTCGAGATGATGGCGTGCGTCACGGAAAATCGGTTGATGAAGTCGATCGCGGTGCTGCCGAAGGCCGCACCATTATCGCTGCGCAACTCCCCACCCGCCATGTAGACCTTGTTGTCATTCAAGGTCGCAAGGGTCCGAGCGATATCCGATGAGTTCGTCACCACAGTCAGGCGCCGGTGCCCGAGTAGCTCCCGCGCCAGGAAACTGGTTGTCGTGCCGGTGTCCATCATGATCGAGTCACCGTCTCGAATGGTGGCCGCAACCGCCGCCGCAATCGCGCGCTTGGCGTCGCTGTTTTCCCGCATTCGACGCTCGAAAGGTGCTTCTCCCACCATCGAAGCGAGGCTCACCGAACCATGCGTCTTGATCAGGCTGCCATTGTCAGCCAGAGGCTTCAGGTCGCGCCGGATCGTCTCCAGCGATACCTCGAGTTTGCGCGCCAGTGCAGAGAGGGCGACAGTTCCCTCATTTTCCAGCACCCGCAAGATCTCTCGCTGCCTTTTGGAAGGGGGCATGATGATCTCCATCCCTGCTCATGAGATCCTCGATAGCCTGCAGCAATCAGGGCTTCAAGTCATCGCCACACAATCGGTCAAGAAATCACAAAATACCACAAAATGAGATTGACAAGTTCTCTCGGTTGCCCCGAGACTGTGGGCCTATACACGCTCGTCATCAGATACGAAAAGTACGGGGAACGACGACCGGGTGCCTTGCCAGATGTGAAGATTTTCAACGGGCTCTACTGGGAGAACTCGAATGCCTCACTGTGACCGCATGCCGAGAACTATCGCAGCCGCATTGCTGATGACCGCCTCATTCTTCGTTGCCCCTGCTTCGGCGCAGGACTCCACCGATCCGATCAAGTTGACGCTGCATGACTGGACCGGCCAGCTGATCACGACTCAAATCATAGGCGAGGTGTTGAAGAAGGCGGGCTATTCCGTCGAATTCGTTCAGGCTGATTATCTGGCCCAGTTTGCCGGTCTCGAGTCGGGCGACCTGCATGTCGCCATGGAAATCTGGGAAACAACAGGCCGCGAGGCCATGGATGCAGCGACCGCGACGGGCAAGGTTGAGAACCTTGGCGAAACCGGAATGCAGGCCAAGGAAGAATGGTGGTTTCCTGAATACATGAAGGAAAAATGCCCGGGCCTGCCAAACTGGGAAGCCCTGAAGGAGGAAGCCTGCGCCGAAGCCTTCTCGACCGCAGAAACGGCGCCGAAGGGCCGTTATCTCGGCGGCCCCGTCACCTGGGGCGGCTTTGACGACGAACGTGTCGAGGCCCTCGACCTTCCGTTCGAGGTCGTTCATGCCGGCACCGACGCCGCCCTCTTTGCGGAACTGGAAAGCGCCTATCAGCGCAAGGCGCCGATCCTCCTGTGGATCTATGCGCCGCACTGGGCCCCGGCCAAGTACAAGGGCGAGTGGATCGAATTCCCGCAGTATACGAAGGAGTGCTACGAGGATGCAGCCTGGGGCTCCAATCCGGACATGCCCTATGACTGCGGCAAGCCCTTTGGACCGATCTGGAAGGTGGCCTGGTCGGGTCTGAAGGACAAATGGCCCGGAGCCTACAGTGCCATCAAGGCCTTCAATGTCAGCAATGACGAGATGGGCGCGATGATCACCAAGGTCGACCTCGAAGGGAAGAAGGTCGACGAAGTGGCCTCGGAATGGATCGGCGCCAACGAGAGCCGCTGGTCGGAATGGATCAAGAAATAGGCGAGCGAGTTGCGGTCACCCGCGCACGCCCTCGGCGCGGGTGACCTTTCTTTCGAGCGGCCCCGGCGGGCCATCCGTCCTGCGATCCAGCGGAACTGCCATGTCGAATGAAACCAAACTCGTCTGCCGCAATGTCTGGAAGATATTCGGAGCCGGTGCGCATCAGGCCGTGCCTGCCCCGGGCGTCACGCTGGATGCAGAAGCCCTTCTGCGTGCCGGTCTGGTCGGTGCGGTCAGGAACGTCAATCTGGAGGTGAGAACGGGCGAGATCTTCGTGATCATGGGTCTCTCGGGCTCCGGCAAGTCTACGCTGGTGCGCTGCCTGTCTCGACTGATCGAACCGACATCGGGTGAAATCCTCTTCAACGGCGAAAACCTGCTTTCAGCGAGCGAGAGCAGGATGATCGAAATCAGGCGCCATCAGATGGGCATGGTCTTCCAGCATTTCGCCCTGCTGCCGCATCTGACGGTGCTCGACAACGTCGCCTTCCCGCTCGAAGTACAGGGCGTGGAAAGGGCAAGGCGTGAAGAGCGTGCACGACGCATGGTCGATCTGGTCGGTCTGGCCGGCAAGGAGAATGCCTTCCCCCGCCAACTCTCCGGCGGCCAGCAGCAACGGGTGGGCATCGCCCGTTCTCTCGCTGTCGAGCCGGAACTCTGGTTCCTGGATGAGCCCTTTTCCGCCCTCGACCCGCTGATCCGACGCGAGATGCAGGACGAATTCCTGCGCCTGCAATCGGTGCTCCGGAAGACCATCGTCTTCATCACCCACGACTTCGATGAGGCGATCCGGCTCGCCGACCGCATCGCGATCATGAAGGACGGCGAGATCGTGCAGGCCGGCACGCCCGAGGAACTCGTTCTTGCACCCGCGACCGACTACGTCGCGGAATTCACCCGCAACGTCGCCCGCGCCAAGGTGGTCAGGGTCGCATCCGTCATGCACGGTCCGGAAGGCGCTGCACCCGCGATCACCATCCGTCATACGGCCTCCATCTCCGAGGCGGCCCCCCTCTTCGCCCAATCAGGCGACACGCTCGGCGTGATCGACGGCGACGGCAGGATGGTCGGCCTTCTGCGGCGGGATGACGTCGTCGATGTGATGATGCAGGGGTGAGCCGATGAGCGAACTTTCCATCCCCTCATTGAAGGCATCGGTCATCGACCGGGCAGCATGGCGCCAACACTTTGGGAATGTTGCTCTGGCAATCGCGGCTGTTGCCCTTTTGCTTGCCTGGTGGATCGGCCCGTCGATTGGCAAATGGGCCTTCGACTATCCGAAGGCCTGGCAGATCCCCGTTGCACGCCACATCAGCCAGTGGATGAAATGGCTGGTGAACGAAGCGAGCTTCGGCCTCTTCTCCTTCACCGACGCCACCCGTTTCGTCGCATCCTTGATCGATATTCCCTACACTTTGGCCCTCAGCCTGCTCTCAACGGGTTTCCTCTCGGGGCAGGGTTCGGCTGCGATCCAGGTTCTGCCGCCCATCTCCTATCTCGGTGTCATCGCGCTGGTCGGCCTGATGGGATTTTATGCCGGTGGCTACAGGCTCGCGGCACTGGTTGCGGCCTGCTTCGGCTTTCTTGCCGCCTTCGGCCAATGGTCGAGCGCCATGGTGACGCTCGCCTCCATTCTCGTCGCGGTTCCGATCGGCGTTGTCCTCGGACTGCTTCTGGGCCTAGCCGGATACCGGTTTCCGCTGATCGAGCGGGCAATCACGCCGCTGCTCGACCTGATGCAGACCATTCCGATCTTCGCCTATCTCGTGCCGATCCTTTTCCTCTTCGGCTTCGGACCGACGGCTGCCATTGTCGGGACGCTCGTTTATGCAATGCCGCCCATGGTCCGCATCACTATTCTGGGCCTGAGAGCCGTGCCGTCGGAGATCCGCGACCTCGGCCGGATGATCGGCTGTTCTCGACGGCAGATGACCTGGAAGGTGATGGTCCCCTCGGCCGCCGACGCACTGATGGTTGGCGTCAACCAGGTCATCATGCTCTCGCTCAACATGGTGATCATTGCCTCGATGATCGGCGCCGGCGGGCTCGGCTTCGACGTGCTTGCCGCCTTGCGGCGCCTTGATATCGGCGCCGGATTCGAAGCCGGTTTTGCCATCGTTGCGCTGGCCGTTGCTCTCGATCGCTTGAGCCAGGCCTATGCCCGGAAAGCAAGCCTACAGGCCGCAACCGCCGCCTCAGACCGCACCGTCGTTCAACGCCACCCCTACCTCTCCGCAGCTCTAGCCATCCTTGTCATCAGCATCGGTGCAAGCCTCATCGCTCCGGCACTGGCGACGCTGCCTGAAAACCTCGTCCTGTCGACGGGCACCTTCTGGAATGAGGTTGTGAAGTGGATCAACCTCAACTTCTTCGAGGCGCTTGAGGCGATGCGGACGACGCTGCTGCTTCACATCCTCGTCCCGATCAAACGTTTCCTTGCGGAACTGCCGTGGATCGGCGTCGTCGCCCTGCTGGCGCTGACTGGATACCGGCTTGGCGGCCTGCGGCTCGCGCTCCTAACTGCCAGCCTCTCCTTCCTGATTGCCGCCACCGGCCAGTGGGAGAAAGCGATGGTCACGGTCTATCTCTGCGGCATCGCGGTGATCATCGCCAGCCTGATCGGCATCCCGATCGGCATCCTCGCTGCGGAACGGTACAAGCTCTGGCGCTGGCTCCAGGTGGTCATCGACACCCTGCAGACGCTGCCTTCCTTCGTCTATCTGATGCCCGCCGTCATGCTCTTTCGTGTCGGCGACTTCACCGCCCTGATCGCCATCGTCGCCTATGCGGTGGCACCCGCGATCCGCTACAGCGCGCTCGGCATCCAGCGGGTGGACCCAAGGGTGGTCGAGGCCGGACGCGCCATGGGCTGCACGCCCTGGCAGATCCTCACCAAGATCAAGCTCAAGCTCGCACTTCCCGAAATCATGCTCGGCCTGAACCAGACGATCATGTTCGCACTGTCGATGCTGGTGATCACGGCTCTCGTCGGCACAAGGGATCTTGGGCAGGAGGTCTATATCGCCCTGACCAAGGCCGACACCGGTCGCGGTCTGGTGGCCGGGCTCGCCGTTGCCTTTATCGCCATCATCGCCGATCGGCTGATTTCTGCCGGTGCCGCGCGGATGAAGGAACGGATGGCATGAGCGGCATCAAGTCAAACCTGTCCCTGCAAGACCGCGTCGCCGCACTCCCCTGCTGGAACGGCGCGATCGAGATCTCCGTCTTGAAAGGGGGGCTCAGCAATGAGAGCTTTCTGGTCGCCGATGCCTCCGGTCGCCACGTGGTCCGTTTCGGCACCGACTATCCCTTCCATCAGGTCTATCGCGACCGCGAACTCATGACGGCGCGGGCCGCCCATGAGGCCGGTTTTGCGCCGAAGGTGGAGTATGCCGAACCTGGCATCATGGTCTCCACCTTCCTGGACGCCAGGACATTTTCCGGTGACGATGTCGCGACCGCATACGAGCGTGTCGCCCTCCTCCTGCGGCGCTTTCACACCGAGATGCCACGCCACGTCTCCGGCGCCGGCTTCATGTTCTGGCCCTTCCACGTGGTGCGCGATTACGCCCGCACGCTTGAGGCCGGCGGCAGCCGCATGATCCCCGAGCTCGGCCGATACCTTGTTCTCGCAGAGCAACTGGAAGCCGTTCAGACACCACTGCCGATCGTCTTCGCCCACAATGACCTGCTTCCCTCGAACATCCTCGATGATGGTGAAAGGCTCTGGCTGATCGATTTCGAATATGCCGGCTTTTCGACCGCCATGTTCGATCTCGCGGGCGCGACATCCAATGCAGGACTGACGCCCGACCAGTCGGAGGCGTTTCTCGGCGTCTATTTCGGGGGTGTGCCTTCACCGGAAATTCGCCGCTCTCTGGCGGCGATGCAATGCGCCTCGCTGCTCAGAGAGGCGATGTGGAGCATGACCTCGGAACTCCACCTGAATGCACCGGGCGCCGACTATGTCGGCTACACCGGCGAAAACCTCACGCGCCTCGAAGAAGCGCTGGACCACTATAACTCAGTCTATGGGAAACACACGTCATGACCCTGCCTTCACACGCCCAGATCGTCGTCATCGGTGGTGGCATCATTGGCTGCTCCACCGCCTACCACCTGGCCAGGGATCACAAGGCAGACGTGCTGCTTCTGGAGCAGGGGGCGCTGACGTCCGGCTCGACGTGGCACGCGGCCGGCCTTGTCGGCCAGCTCCGCTCATCTGCCTCGATCACCCGCGTCCTCAAATATTCGGTCGAGCTTTACAAAGGGCTGGAAGCAGAGACCGGGCTTGCAACCGGCTGGAAGATGACGGGCTGCCTGCGGCTTGCCACCAACAAGGACAGGTGGACGGAATTCAAGCGCCTCGCCACCACGGCCGGAAGTTTCGGCATGGACATGCATCTCGTTTCCCCTGAGGAGGTCAAGAGAATGTGGCCGCTGATGAATGTTGACGACCTCGTCGGCGCCAGCTGGCTGCCGACGGACGGGCAGGCAAGCCCCTCCGACATCACCCAATCGCTCGCCAAAGGCGCACGAATGCATGGTGCGAAGATTGTTGAGAATGTTCGGGTCATCGGTTTTGAGATGAAGGACGGCCGCATCCTCAAGGTGAAAACGACACAAGGGGATATTGCCTGCGAAAAGGTGGTGAACTGCGCAGGCCAATGGGCGCGCCAGATCGGCGACATGGCCGGCATCAACGTGCCGCTCCAGGCCGTCAAACATCAGTATATCATTACCGAGAAGATCGAGGGTCTCTCCACTGACGCCCCGACAATTCGCGACCCCGATCGGCGGACCTATTACAAGGAAGAGGTCGGCGGCCTGGTCATGGGGGGCTACGAGCCCAACCCGCAACCCTGGCTGACCGGCGACCTGCCCAATGACTGGGCCTTCCGCCTGTTCGACGACGACTTCGACCATTTCGAACAGCATATGGTGCAGGCGATCGAACGCGTGCCAGCACTGGAGAATGTCGGCGTCAAGCAGATGATCAACGGACCGGAGAGCTTCACGCCGGATGGAAACTTCATCCTCGGTGCGGCACCTGAGTGCAAGAACATGTTTGTTGGCGCCGGCTTCAACGCCTTCGGCATCGCCTCGGGCGGTGGTGCCGGCTGGGTGTTGGCGCAATGGGTTGTCGATGGCGAAGCACCGCTCGATCTCTGGGTCGTCGACATCAGGCGTTTCGCCAGCATGCATCGCGACCGCCAATGGGTCTGCGACCGCACGCTCGAAGCCTATGGAAAACACTATACGATCGCCTTCCCGCACGAGGAATACGAAAGCGGTCGCCCCCGCCTCGTCTCGCCTCTCTACGATCGCCTCAAGGCTTCGGGCGCCGTCTTCGGCTCGAAACTTGGCTGGGAGCGCCCCAACTGGTTCGCACCGTCAGGCATGGAGCCGAGGGATGTCTATTCGATGGGGCGGCAGAACTGGTTTGATCCTGTCGGCCTGGAGCACCGGCATGTGCGCGAGGCCGTCGGCGTCTTCGACCAGTCCTCCTTCGCCAAATACGAACTGAAGGGTCCGGATGCCCTGAAGGCCCTCGACTGGATATGCGCCAATGACGTGTCGAAGCCTGTGGGACGGCTCACCTATACCCAGCTTCTCAACAGCCGTGGCGGCATCGAGGCGGACCTGACCGTTGCCCGCATCGAAGACGAAACCTTCTACATCGTGACCGGAACCGGCTTCCGCACCCACGACTTCGGCTGGATTGCGGACCATATTCCGGACGGTCTCAACTGCACCCTTGCCGACGTCACCGAAAACTGGGGCACGCTGTCACTGATGGGACCGAAGGCGCGCGATGTGCTCGCAGGCGTCACCGCCGCCGACGTCTCGAACGCCGCCTTCCCCTTCGGCCATGTGCGCCAGATCCCGATCGCCGGTGCCACCGTCCGGGCGCTGCGCGTCACCTATGTCGGGGAACTCGGATGGGAACTGCATGTCCCGATCGCGGCAATCGGAGAGGTCTATGATGCCCTGATCGCAGCCGGCAAGGCGTATGGCATCCGCCCGATCGGCTACCGCGCGCTCGAATCCCTGCGTCTGGAAAAGGGCTACCGAGCCTGGAGCTCGGACATCACGCCGAACGACACCCCCTTCGACGCGGGCCTGGGCTGGGCGGTGAAACTCCGGAAGAACACCGACTTCCTGGGTCGTCGCGCCCTGGAGACCACCGCTGGCCAACCGCTGAAGAAGCGCCTCCTGGGCTTTACCGTCGATGACCCTTCGATCGTGCTGGCCGGACGCGAGACCATCCTCCGAAACGGCGAAACAGTCGGCTACCTGACAAGCGGCGGCTATGGGTACACGCTCGGCAAGAACATCGGCTACGGCTATGTCCGCAATGCCGAGGGCATCACCGACGCCTACCTGACGAGCGGCACTTATGAACTCGTCGTTGCGGCGGAGAAAACGCCGGCCACACTCCACTTCGGGCCGCTCTTCGACCCGGCCATGGACAAAATCAAAGCCTGAGGTTCAACCATGTCATTCCGCGCGGATCGTCACGTCCATATCCTTATCATCGGCGGCGGGGCCATCGGCACCTCCGTCGCCTACCACCTCGCCCGAGACGGTGCGAAGGACGTGCTGCTGGTCGAGAAATCCATGCTCACCCACGGCTGCACCTGGCATGCAGCCGGCCTCGTCGGCCAGCTCAGGGGAAAGCGCAACCTCACCCGGTTGATGCAGAACTCTGTCGCCGTTTTCGACCGACTGGAGGAAGAGACCGGACAGCATATCGCCTGGAAGAAGGTGGGATCTCTGCGGCTCGCCGGCAGCCCCGAACGCTGGAGCGAGATCCGACGCTCGATGACCCAAGCGAAAAGCTTCGGCGTCGAATGTTATTCTCTATCCGCCGAGGAGGCAGCCAACCGCTTTCCCTATATCGTCAAGGAGGGCATTGAGGGCGCCGCCTTCATTCCAGGCGACGGCTACATCGATCCCTATTCGCTGACGATGGCCTATGCCAGGGGCGCGCGGATGAACGGCGCGAAGATCGAGGAAGGGGTCACCGTCGAAGAGATCGTCATCAACAACCGCCGGGCCGTCGGCGTGGTGACGAATGGCGGGACCATATCCTGCGACATCCTTGTCAATTGCGCCGGTCTCTGGGCCAAGCGCGTCGGCGAGATGGCTGGCGTCCCCCTTGCCGCCGGCGTCGTGGAACACCAGTATTTCCTCACCGAGAAAAAACTGACACTACCGCCGGATCTCACCACACTTCGCGATCCCGACAACAATTTCTACCTGAAGCCGGATACCGGTTCCTTCGCGATCGGTGGCTGGGAAGACGGCACGAAGGGCTGCTGGCGCGGCAAGCCACCCCTCGATTTCGGCCGCGAACTGTTCGAGCCGAACTGGGAAAGACTGGAACTCTTCGCGCTGCCCACGGCAACCCGCATCCCGGCCCTGAACGAGATCGGCATCCAGACCGTGATCAATGGCCCGATCCCGGTTTCATTCGATGGCGAGCCGATCATGGGCCTTGCCCCCGAACTCGACAATTTCTATGTCGCCTGCGGTTTCACCGCCGGCATCGCGGCCTCCGGCGGTGCAGGTCTGGCGCTTTCCAACCTCATCCTCCACGGTGATGCCGGTATGGATCTGTGGCCCTTCGATGTCCGCCGCTTCGGGGCCGTTCATGCCCAGGGGCGCTACCTCGAAGAGCGGGCGATCGAAGCATACGGCGCCTATTACAAGGTTCACTGGCCCGGCGAGGAGGCGCAGGCCGTCCGCGGACTTCGCAGATCGCCGCTACACGACACACTGGCAAGAAACGGCGCCGTCTTCGGCTCGAAATTCGGTTGGGAACGACCGAACTGGTTCGCACCACAAGGCCTTGAAGGCAAGGACATGCCTTCGTTCGAGGGCCAGCCGAACTGGTTCGAGGCCGTCGGCCAGGAGGTTGAGGCCATTCGCCAGCGCGTTGCCTTGATCGACCAGTCGTCCTTTTCCAAATTCGAGATCAGGGGGCCGGGCGCCTTGGCCGCCATGCAGCGGATCGCCGCCAATGATCTATCCGGGGCGCCGGGCAAGGCCGTCTACACGCAGCTGTGCAACGAGAGGGGCGGGATCGAAGCGGACGTTACCATCCTTCATCTCGCCGACGACCTTCTCTACTTGATCACCGGCTCCGGATTCGGCGTGCGCGATGCCAACTGGGTGTGCCGTCATCTGCCAGGTGATATCGAGCTTCGCGACGTGACCAACCGTTTCGCCACGCTCAACATCTGCGGTCCGCAGGCCCGCAAGGTGCTGCAAAGCATCTCCGACGACGATATCTCCAACGAGGCTTTCCCCTTCCTGGCCGCCAGAAGGATCGAGATTGGAGCCGCAAAGGCACTTGCTGTTCGCATCGGCTATGTCGGCGAACTCGGCTACGAGCTCTATATCGACCAGGAATATGCAGCCCATGTCTATGACATGTTGAAGGCGGCCGGCGAACCCTTTGGCATTGCCGATGCCGGTTACCGCGCAATCGACGCGGCGCGCATGGAGAAGGGCTATCTCTACTGGTCAGGCGACATCACGCCCGATTACAACCCCTACGAAGCCGGGCTCGGTTTCTGCGTCGCAATGGACAAGGGAGACTTCATCGGTCGGGATGCGCTGGTGGAGATCAAGGCAAAAGGCGTCAAGCGCAAGCTGGTTTCCTACACCGTGGAAGGCTTCGCCCCCTTCCACGGCGGCGAGGCGGTCATCCTGGACGGCAAGGTCGTCGGTTCGACGGCCAGCACAGGCTACGGCTACACCCTCGGCAAGACCATCGCCTTCGGCTACCTGCCGGCAGAGCTTGCAAGTCTTGAAGACTTCGAGATCGAGGCATTCGGCAGGTCCTACAAGGCGCGCCGCGGCGCCCGCACGCTCTACGATCCCCGAATGGAAAGGCTGAAGGCATGAGTGCAAACGCCGAGATCGAGCTTGCTCGGGAAACGTTGAAGAAGATCCCAGCGACTGCTAACCATGATGGTCCGATCGAGCGCTTGGGTGGCCTCACCAATCTCGTCTTCCGGGCCGGAGACCATTGCCTGCGTATCCCCGGCAAGGGCACCGAGGAATACATCGACCGGGCAAACGAGATGATCGCAACCAAGGCCGTCGCAGAGGTCGGCGTCGCCCCGCAGATCGTTTTTGCCGACGCCGACACCGGCATCTTTGTCTCCCGCTTCATCGGGGGTGCGGTGACCATGACGCCTGATCTCTTTCGCTCAAGGCCAGGCGCAGCCGGCCGTGCTGGGAAGGCGTTCCGCAAGCTGCATGACAGCCGCGCCGTCTTTCCCGCCCGCTTCGAACTCTTCGCGATGATCGACAGCTATCTTGCCATCCTCTCGACGAAAGACGTGGCCCTCCCGGAGGGCTATCATGACGTGCTGAGAGCGGCCGAAAGTGTACGCACCGCGCTATCTGCCCGACCGCTCCCCAATGTCGCCTGCCATTGCGATCCCCTGTGTGAGAATTTTCTCGATACCGGCGAGCGCATGTGGATCGTCGACTGGGAGTATTCCGGTATGAACGATCCGATGTGGGATCTCGGAGATCTCTCAGTCGAGGGCGGCTTTGGACGCGACGAGGAGGAGGAGATGATCCAGGCCTATTTCGGCGGCCCACCCTCCCCCATCGAGCGCGGCCGGATCGTGATCTACAAGGCGATGTGCGATCTGCTCTGGACGCTCTGGGGGCTCATCCAGCTTGCCAACGCCAACCCCGCCGACGATTTCCGCGCCTATGCTGACAACCGCTTTGCCAGGTGCCGCGCGCTGATGGAAACCGATGAGTTTAGCTCTGCGGTGGACATCGTCGCGACGGGGTGAGGACTTGGGGCAAACCCCTTTTCGCGGTCCGCAGCCAAAGCCGCGTTGGGAAACGGCACGTGGATACCGACGACGGACGGATAGGTCAGTCTGTCTCATAGAGACCGTGTTTGCGCAGCCGATACTCGAGCTTCGCCCGTGAAATGCCGAGACTGCGTGCTGTCGCGGCAACATTCCCGCGATGGGCGCCAAGCGCCTCGCGGTAGAGATCGATCTCGGCCGACTTGATCTGCGAGGACGAGGACAGGAAATCAGCATCTGACGCGCGCGGCGATGACATGGGCTGTTGTCCAATGACCAGGCGTCCCTCCCGCGTGAGGAACGGTTGGGATGAAGGCAACGGCTCGTTCGCCGTGAATATGTGCTGGAGATCGATGAACCCGCCAGCATCGGCAAAGATCACGCCGCGTTCGATCAGGTTCTGCAATTCGCGGATATTGCCCGGAAAATCATAGGCGAGCAGCGCATCCATCGCGCGGCGGGTCAGGCCGATCACAGGACGACGGTGCCGCTCGCGGAAGAGCCGCAGGAAATGGTCGACAAGCAGGGGGATGTCGTCCCGTCGCTCGCGAAGCGGCGGGATCGAGATCGGGAACACACAGAGACGGAAATAGAGGTCCTGGCGGAAGCGCCCCGCCCGCACCTCGTCGGCCAGATCGACGTTCGATGCTGCGATCACCCTGACATCGGCCGCCACGCTCTTCGAACCACCGACACGCTCGATCACCCGTTCCTGGATGGCGCGAAGCAGCTTGCCCTGCGCGGCATAGGCAAGCGATGCGATTTCGTCGAGAAACAATGTCCCGCCCGCGGCACGCTCGAAGTAACCGGGGCGCGAGGCGACGGCTCCGGTAAAAGCGCCTTTTTCGACGCCGAAGAGCTCCGATTCCACCAACGTCTCGGGAATGGCTGCGCAGTTGAGCGCGACAAACGGCTTGGTCGAGCGCTGGCTGAGCCGATGCAACTGCTGCGAAAACAGTTCTTTGCCGACCCCGGATTCCCCAACCAGCAGAACCGTCGCCTCCGTGTCGGCCACTTTCTCCACCATCAGCCGCGCCCGCAGGAAACTGGCGGACACCCCAACCACGGGATCTCCGCCGGAGGCAGATGTTGGGCTGGCCGTGGCGGGTTCATCTTCCCGTTGCGATGGTGCCGAGCGGCCACCCGAAGCTCGCCGCGATCTCGGCCATTCAAGGCCGAGATAGGCCCGTTCGGGTGCATCGTCCCCCCATTCCTCGGCATTCTGGCCGACGACATAGCAGCGTGACGCCCCCATGCCCGAGCATTCGATCTCCCGGAAAATCACAGGCCGACCGAAGAGCGTGCTGGTGTAACCGCTGGGATAGCCGGTCTGCATCCAGCAGACGGGCTCGCTCGCCAGGCCATGATGCGCGATATGTTCGCCGGCCTCGGACGAATCGTGCCAATAAAACTCGCCGAAATAGCGTCCGGTGTCGCTGTCGAATTCGAACTGCTTGGTCTCGACCTTCACGAAACCTTCAAGCGTATGAACGCGTGGCCCTGCGGCAAGAGCATGGGTGAGATCCTGGTTTGGAAAGCGCTTGAGGATCAGTTCAGCGTCGCGCACGCCCTGCATGTAGCCGACACGCATGAAGATGCCCTTTGCGGCCTCCATGCCGAACGCATCGATGATCTCCTGGCGCAAACGCCCGAGAACCTGGCTCTGCATCAGCACCATGCGCTGGTCATTGAGCCAGATCCGCCCGTCACCCAGCGCGAAATGCAGAGCCTCCGTCAGCTCCGACAGCGTGGGAGAGGCACCGGTATCGAGTTCACTGAACGCGCCCCTGGACAGCATCTTGCCGGTCGACTTCGACACATCGGCCAGCGATACAAGCTTCGGTGACTTATCAGTGATCATATCGCGCTCATCATTATTCAGGTTTTTATTATGATTTCACTATTTCATGAATTCTGCAATCCGTATTTTCCTAATGTCTCATCCAGCGGATAGACAATTATCCTGTCGCGTTTTCAGCATTTTAGATCCTTCTGTGAGCCGAACGCCCACCGAGGCCGAAATTGGCATGACCCTTGCGATGGTAAGTCCGAGCCGCTTGAGGAGGCGGCACGGAGGCAAGACGCATCAGTCGACATCGGATGAGCAGTCGCAAGACGGGCTGTATTGAGATGGCGAAGCTGTACGCGAACCTCCCCAACCAAGGGAACTGGAGGCCCTGAAGCAATGAACATGCACGCGCCCAATTTTCTGGACACCGCTCGCTGGGGCGGGCTGGCCTATATCTCCGAATGGCAGGAGACCATGGCAGGAACGCTCAATGTGACTGATCCCGCCAATGGCAATGTCCTGGCAGCCGTCGGTCTCTGCGGTCCGGCCGATGTCGCACGCGCGGCAAAACAGGCCAAGGCCGCACAGAAGGCATGGGCCAAGACCCTGCCGGCTGAGCGCGCAGCGATCCTCAATCGTGCCGCAGACCTTTTGGAGCAGAACGGTCAGGAACTGGCGGCCTGGATCATGCAGGAATCCGGCTCCATCCATCCGAAAGCGATGATCGAGATCGAACACGGCGCACTTTTCATCCGCCATGCAGCATCGCTCGCCACCCAGCCGTCCGGCATGTTCCTTCCGGGCATGGATGACCGCACCAACTACGCCAGACGCGTGCCGCATGGTGTGGTCGGCGTCATCTCTCCGTTCAATTTCCCGCTCGTGCTCTCCGTGCGCTCGATCGCGGCCGCCATCGCACTTGGAAATACGGTGGTCCACAAGCCGGATCCGCGCACGCCGATCTCCGGCGGCATCATCATCGCCCGCATCTTCGAAGAGGCCGGCCTTCCCAAGGGCGTCCTGCATGTCGTGCCGGGTGGCGCGGATGCCGGCGAAGCCCTCTGCAGCGATGAGAATATCGCTATGGTCTCCTTCACCGGCTCGGCCCGTGGCGGTTCCAAGGTGGGTGAAGTCTGCGGCCGTCACCTGAAGCGCGTTCAGCTCGAACTCGGCGGCAAGAATGCGCTTGTCATCCTCGATGACGCCGATCTTGATGTGGCAGCCTCCAATGCCGCCTGGGGCACCTTCCTGCACCAGGGCCAGATCTGCATGGCAACCGGTCTCATCCTGGTCGATGAAAAGATCGAAGCCGGCATCACCGAACGCCTCGTCACCAAGGCACAACACCTGCCGGCCGGCGATCCCTCGACCAAGCAGGTGGCGCTCGGCCCGATCATCTCCGACAGCCAGGTCGAATCGATCCAGAAGATCGTTGACGATGCCGTGGCCAAGGGCGCGAAGCTGCTCGCCGGTGGCACCCATGACGGTCGCTTCTATGCCGCAACCGTGCTCTCGGGCGTCAAGCCGGGCATGCTGGCCTTTGAGGAAGAGATCTTCGGACCAGTCGCCTGCATCGTCTCGTTCAAGACGGATGAGGAAGCGGTAGAACTCGCCAATCGGTCGGAATATGGGCTGGCGGCCGGTGTCATCTCGAACAATCTCGGACGCGCCATGGCCGTCGGAGACGAGTTGAATGTCGGACAGCTCCACATCAACGACCAGACGGTCAATGGCGGTCCCTATGCGCCCTTCGGCGGTCGAGGAAAGTCCGGCAACGGCACCCGTGTCGGCGGCCCGGCAGACATCGAAGAGTTCACCCAGTGGCAATGGGTCTCGGTGAAGAAGACCGCGACACCCTATCCGTTCTGATCACGCCACTCCCGAACCGAGCCTCGGATCACCGTCCGCCTTGATGGCGGACGGATTTCATCCACATAAAACTCAGGGAACAAGACCATGACCCTTGCAGGAAAAACCATTGTCATCACCGGTGTCTCTTCGGGCATCGGCGGTGAAGTCGCCCGTCTCGCCCGCTTTCGCGGCGCAACCGTCATCGGCGTCGATCGCAACGACGCCATGCTGACCCTCGACGGCTTCATCAAGATCGATCTCGCCGATCCGGCTGCCATCGACGCAGTGCTTGCCCAGTTCCCCGCCCGCATCGACGCGCTCGTCAATGCTGCAGGCGTTCCCGGCACCGCTGACAAAGACCTCGTCGCCCGCGTCAACTATCTCGGCCTTCGGCATCTCACCGAAGCCCTGATCGACCGCATGCCGAAGGGCGCCTCGATCGTCAACTTCGCATCCATCCTCGGTGCAGAATGGCCAAAGCGCGTCGAGCAGCATAAGGCGCTCGCCGACACCAAGAGCTTCGCCGAGGGCCATGCCTGGCTTGCAGCAAACCCTGTGCCGCAGGAAACCTGCTACCAGTATTTCAAGGAGGCGTTGATCGTCTGGACGATGAAGCGCAGCCAGGCCCTCTTCATGGAGCGTGACATCAGAATGAATTCGGTGGCGCCCGGCCCCGTCTTCACGCCGATCCTCGGTGACTTCGTGACCATGCTCGGCCAGGAACGTGTCCAGGCAGATGCCCACAAGATGAAGCGCCCGGCCCTGGCCGACGAAGTCGCCGGTCCCGTCCTCTTCCTGTGCTCGGACGACGCCCGCTGGGTAAGCGGCATCAATCTGCCGATCGATGGCGGCCTGGCCGCCACTTACGTCTAGACCGTTTCTTTCGGGCAAGGACGTACCTGAAGCATGCCGTGCGGCGTCGACAGACGACGCCGCACGGATTGGAGACCCTCAGCTCAAGGCCTTCTTCAGCGGAGTGATGTGTCGGAAGACCAGAAGGTCGAGGAGAAGAACGGCCAGCAGGACCGCGCCCGACAGCGGAAACAGGAGCGCGGTCGCCAGCATCACGAAGGCTCCCGTCTTCCAGAGCGGTCCCGGCTCACCGACCGCAGGGGCCATCAGTCGACCGGCTCGTTTCGGGCGGCGCTTCCACCACATGACGAAGCCGCTGACCGAGAGAAAGATGATCGACAGACAGAAGACATTCACCAGCACCAGGTTCCACAGGCCCATGTCGCCCTCGTGGAGGGCGATGCCGGCTGCCATCGCCTTGCCGGCGGCACCGTAATCATCGAAACCGACATCGGCGAGAATGCGGCCTGTATACTGGTCGATATGCACGGTGCGGTCCAGGAGCGGATTGGCACTGTCATTGCTCATGGTGTCGCGCGAGATGGTCCAGACGGCCGTCTCATCCCCCGGAAAGGCAAGCTGGAAGCGCTGGTCGAAGCCCAGCGTGCGGGCGAGCATGACAATGGCATCGAGGGTGACGGGCTGGCCTTCGGGCGTGCCGGTCACTCCGGCCTGTGAGCCGGAAGCCGGCATCGGGGTCTGCTCCAGCGTCCACGGCACCTGCTTGACGCCGTCGTGGTTCATGCTGGCATGGGTCTTGTCGGAGAGGGGCACATTGTCCCACTTCTCAGCCGGGAAAGTGCTCCAGGCCTGGGTGAATTTCTCGCCCCAGATGCCGGCCCAGGTGAGGCCCGACAGCAGGAAGACGACGAGAAAGAGCGAGGCATAAAAGCCGATCGTCAGATGCAGCGACTTCCAGAGCTGACGCCCCTTGGCGGAGAGCTGCGGGACGAGAACGGCACCGAAACCTCGGCCATCGCGGGGCCACCAGAGGTAAACACCCGTGACCACCAGCATGATTCCGAAGCCGGCGGCGATCTCGATCAGGCGATCGCCGAGATCACCGATCAGGAGCGTGCCGTGGATGGTGTCGGCAAGGTCATAGAGCCCGTCGCGACGATCCCAATGGCCGAGCACTTCGGCGCGGTAGGGATCGACCGCGACCATGAAGGCGGCCTCACCCTGATTGATGCGGAAGAGTGCGGCCTGTTCGGGGTCACGCGGCGCGATGTATTGCACGATCTGACCGGGGATCTCGCGGACGGCGGCTTCGGCCTGCGCGGATACGGCGGCAACAGCGGCCTGGGGTTCGACCGCATAGGTCTTTTCGCCGTCGCGACCGAAGAGCGTCGCCGTCCAGAGCATCATCAGGCCGGTGACGGCCAGCATGATCATGAACGGGGCGACATAGAGACCGGCATAGAAATGGCAGCGCCAGGCGGTAATGTAGAAGCGGCGCGACAGGCCGGTGGCCTGCTTGGTTACGGGGCTGTCAAAAGCGACGGACATGAGCAGTTTCCTCAGAAAGTGTCGATCGAAAAAGGGTTAGGACAACGCATGATTGCCGGCGGCGACCCGGGCGAGATTGCCGGGTTCGAGCAGGGTCACGAGATCATTGTGTTTGACGTCGATGAGACCCGCCTTTTTCAGGCGGGTGAAGCACCGGCTGACGGTCTCGACGGTAAGACCGAGCCAGTCGGCGAGATCGCCCCGGCTCGGATACAGATGGAACGTGACCGCGCCGCGCTTTCCCTGCCGTGCGGGCCGCCCGAACTGGTCTGCGAGGTCGAGCACCGCCGACGCGACCCGCTCGGGAGCGGTCTTGCGCCCCAGAAGCATGGCAAGCGCCTGCGAGCGGGCGAGTGTTTCCGTCAGGGCAGCCTCGAGGTCGTTGGCCGCAAGCGGTTCGGCAACCAGGTGAAGACGGGTGAAGCCCAGGGTTTCCGCAGAGTGGCGATTGCGGGCGCCAGCGCCAAGACCGATGAGGCGGCCGGGACCGACGAGGTCGATGACTTGTCGACGACCATCGGCAAGCGTCTGAAACGTCGCAACGCAACCCTCAACCACACGGTAGAGAGGCGCGCGGGCAAAGCCCTCTATAAAGATGGCTGTGCGGGAAGGCAAAAGGGGGCCGGCCATCTCCCTATGGGCACAGTCGGGACTGCGGTAGAGCATGGGCTGAGGCGCGATCGGCACCTCGCCGGCTCCGGCAAGAACATGCAGCATGGTTCACATCCGATAAGGACCGGACATGCAGCCTCTGCACGTGACCCGGCCTGATTGACGAATGACCGCAACGGGAGCGGCCTTACGATCTGTCAGGCGAGGATGGGCGGTGCGCGTGGGGCGCTGCTGGGCGGGAAGAGCTGGCGATAATGGGCTTCGGTCGGCTTCGGAAGCTCTGCTTCAACGGCAGCAGCAAGCCGGATACCGACAGCATCGGACGGTTGCGGCAACATCACTGTTGCCGTGATCCGGCAGGCTTCGCAATCGGTAGCGATCGTATGCGGCTTCGTCTTGCCATCCGCATCCGCTCCAGGCAGGCAGAGTTCCGGCAAGGTGCCATCGGGAAGAACAAATGCTGCCATTTCGGCAGCTGAGAGCGTCGCAGCGACCGCTGCAGGCGGCCTGTGGGCCAGACCGAGGCATACAAGGGCAATCACGCAAATGATGCGGATCATCCTTTCGATGCTGATTGGGCTCGGTAAAGCCATCCTGGTCCCCTCGGTATTGCTGACCGATAGCATCTGGTTTTGCGGCTCACAAGAGCATGCTGCGTCTGAGGATCCATGTGCACGTTCGTGCATGGATGGAGCCAGTTCGCTTGCCCCAAACCCGTTTCTCAGTCGGGCATGGGAATGCTGACGCTGGACCCGGAGCGCAGAACATCATCGTTGGACGACGAAGGCGAAGCTGTGACCTTGGCTTCGTCCATCTCCCGCCCGGTCTGAAGACCGGCTGATTTTGCGACAACGGCGGTTGTCATGATTGGGGCGGGATAGGCATAGTCCACATTGTGAGACGGGCGGATCGACATCCCGCCTCGAAGTGTGAGCCCGGCCATGAGATCGACGAGCACCTCTGGTGACAGGTGCTGATGGCAGTAGCGAAGTCGAACGTGAAGCGGCTCGTCCCGCCCCGTATCGCGGTCCCTGCCCACCACCTGCCATGCGTAGACGCAACCTCCGCCCTCCGCCAACCGGCCCGAGGCAGCGCCATAGGCACCGTAAGCGTTGCGGCGCACGACAGGATCGATGGTCATCGCCACGCCGGGAAATTCACGCCGCAAGGCGCGGCTGATTTCCGCTCGGTCCGGCCCTTTTCGCAGGGTCGAGCTCGATGGCGATGCGGTCGAGACCGTCACCATGTTTTCGCCTGGGATGTTTGTTGTATTGGCCCAGACCAGGGTCTGGGTCGTTGCACCTTCGGAACTGGTCTGGCGCAAGCTGAGCGGTGTCTCACCGAGGCCTGCCAGCGACACGGACGCCAGGTGCACCGGGAGCTCGCGATTGCCGGTCGCGGCAATCGTCTCCGTGCGGGCAATGTCCTCAAGAAAGGGGTCTTCGACCGTGTTGCAGCCGTGAAGCGCTGACAATGCCAGCACCATGACAAGGTTTCTGTTCATCGGTTGATCCCCATGCGTTCATTGATCGCCGCGATACCCCTGGTGTTCGCCGGGTCAGCCATGACCTGGTTAAGCTGGGCGAAGATCGCGCGGGACTGCGCGAGATTGCCAAGATGGTAGTGGCTCCAGGCGCGCATCTGGCTGATCCCGACCGCTTCCGGCATGATCTGAAGCCGGGCGTTGAGCGCTTCGAGCGTCAAGCGATACTGCTTGCGGTCGAAGGCAGAGCGTGCCCGCTGCCAGAGCAGCTCGGCGCGCAGTTCCCGGTCGCGCAACGGCGTCAGGCTGTGCTGCATCAGCAGGCTTTCGGCATCGTCGGTCAGATTGGCGCGCAGGAGCGTAAGGCCGAGGCCATAGGCAGCATCGTCGGCCTTGCCGCCTCCGCCCGCCAGACCGGCACTGAAGGCCTGCCGCGCCTCTGCCAGATGGTTGAGACCGAGCAGGCACCAGCCCTTGGCCACCTGTGCATCCGGGCGCAGCGCGGCCCTCGCTTCGAGCCTGCGCAGGTCGGCGACACAGCCACCGTAATCCTTCTTCTGCAGGCGTGAGAGATAGCCGGCCTGGACGCCTGCGGGTGCCGAAACGGCCTTTCCGGCGCGATCGCGGGGTTCGCTCGCGGTTTTCAGCTCGGCGAAAACCGACTGATACGCTTCACCATGCTTTTCGCGCAGTTCGGCGAGGGCCTTCTTCTCGCCCAGCCTCGTCAGCGTCAGGGACAGCCCCTTCAAGCTGTCAGCCTCGGGCTTCCATTCGAAAGCCTTGGCAAACCAGGCGCGCGCCGGTTCGAACTGACGCGAGTTATAGGCATACCAGCCGATCAGGCGGGCATGATCCGCCGATTCCGTCTTCTGGATCGCCTCCGAATAGCGGGTCACGACCCGGTCGTCGATCTCAGTCTTGCCTTCGCCCTTGAAGGGGAAAGACAGCTGATCGAGCAGGAATGCATCCTCGCCAGCGAGCAGGTCGAGGTGAGCGGTGACGAAACCATAGGCCTCCTCGTCCTTCGACTGGTGGGAAAGACTGAGCGCCATGCCGCGCACCGCTTCCGGTGTGACCTCATCCTGCATCAGCCGCTGAAACCAGATTGCCGCCTGATCCGGCTGTTCGATCTTCAGCATGTACCAGCCCATGAGGGCCAGATCCTTGGGCGCGTTCTCCGCCTCGGCAACCGTCCTGACGGCCGCAATGGCCTGCGGAGCTGGGCGCGGAGCACCCTCGGCACCTGACGCAAAGTCTCCCAGTTCGCGGCGCATCAGATCAAGGTTCAGTGCACGCATCGACAGGGCAAGCTCCGGATCCGCCGAGAGCACTTGGATCGCCTCGCGCAGATCGGCTGCCGGAATATCCTCCATCGCTTTCTGCAGGGTGGTGAGGACGAGGTCATCCGCAAATGCCGTCTCAGGCGGGCGGAAGAGGATGCCGCGATAGACGGAAGTCAGTGCCTCCCGCATGTCGTTGGCCCGGTAGGCATCGAGCATCATCCAGAGCAGATCGATGTCTGTTTCCTGCATCGGCGCAAGACCTGCGCCGAGGCGAACGAGCGTTGTAAAGTCCTTCGCTTCATGCGCCGAGGTCATGGCAAATCTGAGCTTGCGCCGTTCCAGCTTGGCGCGGAAATCATCCGAAGGCTCCCAGCCTGGATGGCTGGCCGCGATGCGGCTGATCTCCTGATCGACGCCCGCATAGTCATCCCGCTCGTAGAGTTGCCAAAGCGTGGTTTCGTCAACGTGATTGCCGATGTCAGGCGCGTAGAGATCCGCCGGCACGGTGAAGTCCGGAAACTTCAGTTCCAGACGACGCGTTTCGGCCTCGACGCGCTCTGCTTCACCATTCCTGGCGTAATAATAGAGTGCTGCCAGGTCTACCGTATCGGGCTTGGGGGCCGTCTGCGCATCTTGCTGAGGCGTTTCCAGGTTGGCGGAAGGCTGCATCACAGCGGAGGTCGCTTCCGGGACCACGAGCGACGTCGCGCCGGCAGGCAATGCAACGAACAGTGTGGCGAGGATCGTGCCACGGTAGAGCGCGGATGTATTCATCATCTTCTTCATTCGATTGTCCTCACGCCCTTGCGCGGCACGACATATCCAACCCACCAGCCAAAGCCGCCCATCAATGCGAGGACGAGCCCGACATAGACGATGA
>JARXAK010000037.1 GCA_029865885.1 Rhizobium sp.
CCACGGGATCACCATCGACCAGGCCTCAACGCAGCGCATCCGGTAGACGCGCTCCTCCATCGGAAACTCTTTCAGGATCGTCTCGATGTCGATCACCTGGGGTTTCGCCACCATGCCACCGACCTCGATCGTCCACGGGCGGGTGTTGAGGGAGCCGGCATTCTTGGCCGGATCTTCCTTGCCCGTGCCGAACTCGTAGAAATTGTTGTAGCTGGTCACATCCTCTTTCGAGGTCAGCTTGTCGTCCACCTTATAGGCGCTGGGCTTGGCGGTGAGCGGCACGGTCAGTTGGGCGGCACCCGCAATCGAGGGCAGTGCCGCGGCCGCCGCAAGCCCTCCGGCAGCGGCACCGATAAACTCGCGGCGGCGAAGATAAAGCGACTTCGGCGTGATGGCGCTTTCGGCGATGGGGGTAGGGCGGTAGCGGGACATGGTCGACCTCGTAAAGCTCCGGAATGCCTTCGATATGACATAGGAGACGGACCGCAGGAAAACAGAGTTTCACTGCCGGGAAAAGAAGTCGTGCAGGAACAATTTCGTGTAGGCTCTGACAGGACGTGATCTGTAAGAAATCCCGCTCCGGCGCGACTGACGTTAATCGCACCAGCTCAGCTTGTGCCCTTCCCAGCGATGCGCAAGCCCCTGGGCAATCAAGGTGTTGCCGATCGACTGCCCGTCCTGCATCACCACGCGCAGCTTGCGGCCATACTTGTCCGTATCTCGCCGCTCCTGCTGCTCGAGCGTCAGGCCTTCGCCGTTCAGCGTCTCAAGCAGCGCCACCTGCGCCTGATGCCCAAGTTGCCGTTCCCGTTCGCAGGCCGGCTGGCTGATTTCAGGCGTGTTGATGTCGGAGATCCGGTATTTTTCCCCCCGGTACCAGAACGTATCGCCGTCGACGACGCAATTGATGCGGGTCGCCGAGGCGCAGATCGAGAATGTCGCGCTGATCGGTTCGGCTCTCGAAGAAACCGAGCCGGTCGTGGAAAAGTCGATCAGGCCGGCGGCATCTGCGAGGATGGTGGCAGGAGCCAGTCGTGGCGCCGGAATGAGACCCGAATAGATGCCGATCCCGCCGAGGAGCAGGATGGTCGCCAGCCGCAAGGGAATGAAGTCGGTTGGCCGTCTCTGGGAACGGGGCGGCGGCGGTGGGCCGGCCAATTTCTGCCGGGCATCCTTGAGCAACAGCACGCGGGCGGGTTTCCGTGTCATCATGACGCCTCCTTCTCGCCGTTAAAGAATAGGTGACAGGTCTTGCGTCGGGCTTAATGCGATCACTCAAATGCGATCGGTTCTGCGGGTCGAACCCGGCCAAACCGTACCGATTTCAGGGAAGCTGCTAGTGACAGGATCGCCGCCTTGGCTTAGATCCTTTCCAAAAAGGGCTCCGCGCGCTGAGCGCCATTGGGCGTTTGCCTGCGGCTCAGAACCATCACCGAGGTAACACCCATGCCAGTCTATCGTTCGAGAACCACCACCCACGGCCGCAACATGGCCGGCGCGCGCGGCCTCTGGCGCGCCACCGGCATGAAGGACGGCGATTTCGGCAAGCCGATCATCGCCGTCGTCAACTCGTTTACCCAGTTCCTGCCCGGCCACGTCCACCTGAAGCACTTGGGCCAGCTCGTCGCCCGCGAAATCGAGGCGGCCGGCGGTGTCGCCAAGGAATTCAACACGATCGCCGTCGATGACGGCATCGCCATGGGCCATGACGGCATGCTCTATTCGCTGCCGTCCCGCGAGATCATCTCCGACTCGGTCGAATACATGGTCAATGCCCATTGCGCCGACGCCATGGTCTGCATTTCGAACTGCGACAAGATCACCCCCGGCATGCTGTCCGCTGCCATGCGCCTCAACATCCCCGCGGTCTTCGTCTCCGGTGGACCGATGGAAGCCGGCAAGGCGATCCTGCAGGGCCGCAAGGTGGCGCTTGACCTCGTCGATGCCATGGTCGCCGCAGCCGACGACAAGATATCCGACGCCGATGTCGACGAGATCGAAAAGGCCGCCTGTCCGACCTGCGGCTCCTGCTCGGGCATGTTCACCGCCAATTCGATGAACTGCCTGACCGAAGCGCTTGGTCTGTCGCTGCCCGGCAACGGCTCGACGCTCGCAACGCATGCCGACCGCAAGCGCCTCTTCGTCGAGGCCGGCCACCTGATCGTCGACATCACCCGCCGTTACTACGAGCAGGACGACGAAAGTGTTCTGCCGCGCAACATCGCCTCCAAGGCGGCCTTCGAAAACGCCATGGCGCTCGATATCGCCATGGGCGGCTCGACCAATACGGTTCTGCACATCCTGGCCGCTGCCCATGAAGGCGGCATCGACTTCACCATGGACGATATCGATCGCCTGTCGCGCAAGGTGCCCTGCCTGTCGAAGGTGGCGCCCGCCAAGCAGGACGTGCACATGGAAGACGTGCACCGTGCCGGCGGCATCATGCGCATCCTCGGCGAGCTCGATCGCGGCGGTCTGATCAACCGCGACTGCCCGACCGTGCATGCCGAAACCCTTGGCCATGCCATCGACCGCTGGGATATCACGCGGACGAATTCCGAAACCGTCCGCGACTTCTTCAAGGCGGCCCCCGGCGGTGTTCGCACCACCCAGGCCTTCTCGCAGGCCTCGCGCTGGGACGATCTCGACACCGACGGCGAAAAGGGCGTCATTCGCTCGGTCGAACATCCCTTCTCCAAGGATGGCGGTCTGGCCGTCCTCAAGGGCAACATTGCGCTCGACGGCTGCATCGTGAAGACCGCTGGCGTTGACGAGAGCATCCTGAAGTTCAAGGGCCCGGCGCGCGTCTTCGAAAGCCAGGACGCAGCCGTCAAGGCGATCCTGTCGAACCAGGTCGTCGCCGGCGACGTCGTCGTCATCCGCTACGAAGGCCCGAAGGGCGGCCCGGGCATGCAGGAAATGCTCTATCCGACGAGCTATCTGAAGTCGAAGGGCCTCGGCAAGGCCTGTGCGCTGATCACCGACGGCCGCTTCTCCGGCGGCACCTCGGGCCTTTCCATCGGCCACGCCTCGCCGGAAGCCGCCCAGGGCGGCGCGATCGGTCTGGTGCGCGAAGGCGACCTGATCGACATCGATATCCCGAACCGGACGATCAACCTCGTCGTCGACCCGGCCGAGCTGGACCGCCGCCGCGCCGAACAGGATGCCAAAGGCTGGTTCCCGGCTGAAACGCGCAAGCGCAACGTCACGACCGCGCTCAAGGCCTACGCCGCCTTCGCCTCCTCCGCCGACAAGGGCGCCGTCCGCCAGCTGCCGGAATAAGCGGACTGAGCCGATCTCATGGAGAAGCCGGGCGCGAAAGCGGCCCGGCTTTTTCATGAGGTTCGACTGCAATTAAGGAATTCGGCAATTTGCTAATTGGATTGCGCTGGTTGTCCCTGCATCTCAGTCATCTTGATGACGTCGCCAATGCCGCTTCGCAGTTCCGCCATGCGGCTCGCATAGGCCGCCGCCAGGCAGTCGAGGTCGGCCTCGCAGGCGCGGCGCTTGTTCAGCCATTCGATCTGCGCCGTCTCCAGCGCGCCACGACCGCCCATCGGCAGGATCTCGCGCAGCAGCTCGAATGTCGTGACCATGCGCACGTCCATGTCGTTCAGGGCGATATTCTGGCAGATCGCCGTCTCGTCGGCCGTCAGGCCTGCCTTGCGGCAATCGAAGCTTGCTGCTTGCGCTTGGGGCAGGGCGGTGAATGTGGGAATGGCGAGGGCAAATGCCGCAAGGCCGACAAGGCTGAAATGGGTTCGGGACATGGCGGTCTCCTTTTCCTGTTCTCGATGCAACGGTCTCCACGTCGGAAACGTTCCGTGGCCAGCTGACCTGCCGGTCCGTCACGATCCGGTGAGCATCGGCGATTTCGGCCTTTCTTTGCTGGCTGGGGTCACTACCTTGGGAACATGCAAAGACGAACCTTCCTCTCTCTCATGCTGGCCGCCAGTGCTTTCTCCGTTATCGAGCGGCGCCCGGCTTTCGCGCAATCCGCATCTCCACAGTCTCCGCCGGCTCTCCCTCCAGCACCCGTCGATCTCGACGCTCTGCGCCCCCGCATCGCGACCCTGCTCGACGAGGCGCGGCGCCTCGACACGCTGGAGACCGTGATCGCGACGAGGAACGGCGAAACACTGGGCGAGCGCGCCTATGGCGAGAGCGCGCTGACGGGTTCGACGAATATCAAGTCGGCCTCGAAATGCGTCGTCTCGGCTCTGGTCGGCATCGCCATCGACAAGGGGCTGCTGGAGGGGGTCGACCAGCGCATCGAGACGGTTCTGCGCTCGGAGTTTCCCCAAAATCCTGATCCGCGCCTGTCGCAGATCACCATCGGCCATCTGCTCTCGATGCGCGCGGGCCTCGACCGGATGTCGGGCCCGAACTATGGCCGCTGGGTCGCCAGCCGCAACTGGACCCGTTTTGCGCTGGCTGCCGATTTCATCGACCAGCCGGGCGGCGGCATGCTCTATTCCACCGCCTCCACCCATCTTCTGTCGGTCATCCTCACCAAGGTCTCCGGCAAGCCGACGCTGGCGCTCGCACGGCAATGGCTGGAGCCGCTCGACGGCTTCCGCATCGGCTCCTGGGACCGCGACCCGCAGGGCTACTATCTCGGCGGAAACCAGATGGCGATGACGCCGCGCTCGCTGCATGCCTTCGGCGAGCTCTATCGTCGCGGCGGGGTGACGGAGGACGGCACGCGGCTGATCTCCGAAGCCTGGATCCGCGAGAGCTGGATCCGTCGCACCAATTCCGTCTTCAACGGCGATGGCTACGGCTACGCCTGGTTCCTGAAAGAGTTGGGCGGTGCGCAGGTGAACTACGCCTGGGGTTATGGCGGGCAGATGCTCTACATCGCCCCGAGTCTTGGTCTCACGGTCACCATGACCTCGAACGAAAGCGCACCGTCGGCGCGTACCGGCTACCGGGACGAGTTGCATGGCCTGATGACGCGCATCATTGAAACTGTCCGGACTTGAGTGAAGCCAGCGTTATCCCCATCTGCGACGGGTCTTCCTTGGTTCTGCCTATTTGACGGCGCACGAACCGGGATTAGAACGTCCATATCGCATGAAGGATCTTCGCATGCAGCGCTTCGACTGCCTCAAACCCTTTGCCGTCCTCGCCGCCCTGATCGTGCCGCTGTCCGCCCCGGCCGTGGCTGAGGACAAGACGGTGCCGAAAAGCCAGATCGAGATGCAGCTCTCCTTCGCGCCGCTGGTCAAGCAGGCGCGGGGTGCCGTCGTCAATGTCTATGCGGAACGACTGGTTGAGACCCGCCCCAACCTGTTTGCCGGCGATCCCTTCTTCGAGCAGTTCTTCGGCCAGCGCATGCCGAACCGCACGGAAAAACAGTCCTCGCTCGGCTCCGGCGTCATCGTCGAGGCCAATGGCACTGTTGTCACCAACAACCACGTCATCGACGGTGCCGACGATATCAAGGTGGCGCTTGCCGATGGCCGCGAATTCCCGGTCAAGGTCGTGCTGAAGGACGACCGCCTCGATCTGGCGGTGCTGAAATTCGAGACCAACGAGGTCATGCCGACG
>JARXAK010000054.1 GCA_029865885.1 Rhizobium sp.
AAGTCGACCGTCGACGTCGTCATGATCGCGCCGAAGGGCCCGGGCCACACGGTTCGCGGCGAATACCAGAAGGGCGGCGGCGTTCCCTGCCTCGTTGCCATCCATCACAATGCTTCGGGCAACGCCCTTGAACTCGCACTCTCCTATGCCTGCGGCGTTGGTGGCGGTCGTTCGGGCATCATCGAGACCTCCTTCAAGGAAGAGTGCGAAACCGACCTCTTCGGCGAACAGGTCGTTCTCTGCGGCGGTCTGGTCGAGCTGATCCGAGCCGGCTTCGAAACGCTGGTCGAAGGCGGCTACGCCCCGGAAATGGCCTATTTCGAGTGCCTGCACGAAGTGAAGCTGATCGTCGACCTGATCTATGAAGGCGGCATCGCCAACATGAACTACTCGATCTCGAACACGGCCGAGTGGGGCGAATATGTCACCGGTCCGCGCATCATCACGGCTGAAACCAAGGCTGAAATGAAGCGCGTCCTGCACGACATTCAGACCGGCAAGTTCACCTCGGACTGGATGCAGGAATACCGTGCCGGTGCTGCCCGCTTCAAGGGTATCCGCCGCATGAACGACGCCCACCAGATCGAAGAAGTCGGCGCCAAGCTGCGTGGCATGATGCCCTGGATCGCCAAGAACCAGCTGGTCGACAAGGCCCGCAACTGATCGACAAGGACCAGCGGGTCGCAAGGCCGGCTTGTGATCGCCATTGTTTCGCGATGACTGAGGCCGGGAAGGGAAACCTTCCCGGCCTTTCTGTTGGTCGGCAGTCCGCCGACCGCGCCCCGTTTCAGGCGGTGCTGGCGAGACGCTCTGGCTGATCTGTGTCGCAGACCCGGTTGCGGCCGGCGGCCTTGGCGTCATAGAGACGGCGATCGGCGCGGGCGACAAGGGCGCGTTCATCGTCGGTCGGGCAGGCCATGGCGACGCCGATGCTGGCCGTCAGGCTCGCAGATCCCCCATCATCCAATGGCAGGAGCAGGGCGCTGACCCGCAGGCGCAGGTCCTCGGCGAAGTCCTTGGCCGTCTGGGCCTGTTGCCCCTCAAGGATCATGGCGAATTCCTCGCCGCCGTAGCGTGCTGCGACGCCACCGGTCTCCTTGATCCGGGCCCGCAACAAACCGGCCAACTGCTGCAGGACCTGGTCACCGGCCTGATGGCCATGGGTGTCATTGAAGCGTTTGAAATAATCGACGTCGATCAAGAGCAGCGCCAGGGGGGCTCCAGCATCGCGCATCAGCGCCAGCCGGTGACGGAGTGCCTGGTCGAAGCTGCCGCGGTTGTCGAGCCCGGTGAGTGCATCGGTGCGCGCATGATGGCGCAGCTGCTCATTGGCGTGCATCAGCTTTTCATTGCTGTCTGCCAGCGCTGCGACCAGGACCTGGGACTTCTTCTCTGCGGCGACACGTTTCGCATCCATTGCGATCAGATGCACCATGTAGCTCGCGAGAAAGCCGACATAGGCGGCGCAGACCGGCACCATGATCCAGTTGCCCTCGCGGATCGCAGCGATGTTGATGATGACGGTTACGATCAGGATGACGAGCAGCGTGGAGCGTGGCGCAAGATAGGCCCGTGCGGCACAGGACTGGAGGATGCCACAGGCCACCGCCAGGACGACGACCTGGATCTCGGGGCTTGCGCCACCGTAGAGGATCGCCAGCGCAAGTCCCCAGGCAAGGCCTGACAGCAGAGAGACGGTGGTGAACCGCCTCAACCAGAGCTGCAGGGAATCGGAGGATCGGCGCCGTCGGAATGCGAGATCGGCGCAAGCCCGCATCGTGACCTGCAGCGACAGGATCACGATCACCGCCGCCACCTTCGTCGTCTGCCCTGCCAGATAAGGCAGGATCGCCGAAGACAGGATGGCAATGGCGGCGACGAGATGGGGCAGAATGTGGAAGAGGACGCCGAGTTGGTCCCAGGGTGGGTCGGCTTCGTCGTCCATGCCGATCATGGGCAAGGTGAGTTTTCGCATCTGCAAGTCGCGGGTCCTTTCACTGATCCGACAACTATAGGGGATATCGTTTTAAATTTTAGGGTTATCTCAGAAGCAGCTCCGTCGTGGTTTCAAAAAGGTTAAGGCTTGCGCTCACTCTGCGATAGGTCAGTATTGTTGACCTATCGTGATTTTCATGGTCTGGTGCCTCCCATAATCACGAGCCTGGAGGAAACGCCGATGCTGAATTGGGATCATGTCTTTGCCACGCGTTCGCAGCGCATGCGCGCCTCAGAAATCCGCGAGCTGCTGAAGCTTCTCGACAAGCCGGACATCATCTCATTTGCGGGTGGCATCCCCGATCCCGCACTCTTTCCGGAGGCTGAATTCGGTCAGGCCTATGCAGACCTCTTCGCCGATGGCCGCGCCGCCGGGGCCCTCCAGTATTCGGTTTCGGAAGGTTATCTGCCGCTGCGTCGATGGTTGCAGGAGGAAATGGGACGCCTCGGGATCGAATGTGATGTCGACAACATCTTCATCACCTCGGGCTCCCAGCAGGCGCTGGACTACCTCGGCAAGCTCTTCATTTCGCCAGGCGATACCGCGCTGGTGACCTGGCCGACCTATCTCGGCGCGCTGCAGGCCTTCAATGCCTATGAACCCCACTATCACCAACTGTCGACGGGCAACCGGACGCCTGCCAGCTATCGGGCTGCAGCGGAGGCGCAGGGAAGCGCTGTGAAGTTCGCCTATCTGTCCACCGACTTCGCCAATCCGACGGGCCAGACGGTGAGCCTTGAGGAACGCCAGCAGATTTTGGCGCTTGCCGACGCGCTCGATATCCCGGTCATCGAGGACGCGGCCTATCAGCATCTGCGTTATGGTGGAGAGGCGATCCCGCCGATCCTGTCGCTCGACATTGCCCGCAGCGGCGGGATCGACGTCACAAGGACGATCTATTGCGGCAGTTTTTCCAAGACCTTGGCCCCGGGCCTGCGCGTCGGTTACGTCATTGCCGCCAAGCCCGTCATCCGCAAGCTCGTCCTGATGAAGCAGGCGGCAGATCTGCATTCCTCGACGATCAATCAGATGGTCGTCGCGGATGTGGCGAGCCAGCATTTCCCGGCGCAAATCGACAAGATCCGGGCGGCTTACTCGAAGAGACGCGATGCCATGCTCGCAGCGCTTGAGCGCTACATGCCTGCCGGGACGCATTGGACCCGGCCGGAGGGCGGGATGTTCGTCTGGGTGACGCTGCCGGACGGCATGGACGGTGCTGCCTTGCTGGCGCGCTCGGTCGAAACGGAAAAGGTGGCCTTCGTGCCCGGTCAGGCCTTCTTTGCCGATCGCTCAGGGGCAAACACCATCCGGCTTTCCTATTCCTGCGCCAATGAAGCGATGATCGAGGAGGGCATCCGGCGTCTGGGCCGGCTCGTCGGGCAAGCTCTGGAACAGGCGGCCTGATCCGCCTCGGGCCGTCGGGATAGACCGGGTTTCGGTTGCGGAGGCGGGGCGGGCGTGGTTGAGTGCGCTCGATCCAGCTGCCTTGAAACTGCTTTGGCCCGGGTGTTCATGTCCATTCGCATTGCAACCTTCAATATCGAAAACCTGATCGCCCGCTTCGATTTCACCGGCTATCGCAACCAGCTGAAGTCCGACCGGGTGATGAAGCTGTTCGACATCAAGTCGGAAGCCGATTACCAGCGGCTGGAAGCGGCGCGTGTGGTCTCGTCGACCGACGACACACGCCAGCTCTCGGCGCTGGCGATTGCCGATACCGATGCCGACATCCTCTGCCTGCAGGAGGTCGACAATATGGAGGCGCTCAAGGCCTTCGAATACGGCTATCTTTTCCGCATGGTCGGCTCCGGCTACCGGCAAAAATATCTGGTCGAGGGCAATGACAGCCGCGGGATCGACGTGGCCGTCCTGATGCGCGAGGAAACGCGCGACGGCCAGCCGATCGAGGTGCGCGACGTGACCAGCCATGCAGCGCTCACCTATCACGATCTCGGCCTCTACCATCCGGGTCTCGGGCCAAACGTTCGACCGGAAGACCGGATCTTCAAGCGGGACTGCCTGGAACTCGACCTGCGTATCGGCGGGCGGCCGCTGACGGTTTACGTGGTGCATTTCAAGTCGATGACCAACGGACGCGACGGTATGGATGGTCGCAGCTCGACCATGCCGATACGCGAGGCGGAGGCGAAGGCTGTGCGCCATATCATCGAGAACCGCTTTGGCCGCGAGCATGCTGTCGAGCGGAACTTCGTCATCTGCGGCGACATGAACGATTATCAGGAGCGGGTGGATGTGGTCGGCGATCGGCGGAACGGCTTCGAATATGTGGTTCGCGCCGACCTGCCGAGTGCCCTCGACGTGTTTTCCCATGACGGATTTGCTGACAACGTCATGCAGCGGCGGGATGCGCTTGAGCGCTGGACGCTCTACCATGCGCGCGGGCCGGAGGAGCAGCATCTTTGCCAGCTCGACTATATCTGGCTTTCCCGGGGCCTGGCGCGCGCCAATCCGAAGGCGGTGCCTGAGGTGATCCGCAATGGCCAGCCCTTCCGTACACCGTTTCCCCCGGGGCAGGCGGTTGAGCGCTATCCACGCATAGGCTGGGACCGGCCTAAGGCCTCGGACCACTGCCCTGTCGCGATCGCGCTGCATCTGCCATGAGCGACCGTGTCACCGACGATGTCGGCCTGCCAGCCGACGGGAGCCTGCATGTGGTGCACTCGCTCGAGCTTAAGGTTTCATCCGATCCCCATCCGCTCGATCTTACCAGGGCAGAGGCTGTGGCCGAAAACTGGGAGAGGGAGGTTGCGGCCAATCCGGCGCTCTTCAACGGCCCGACGATCCTGCAGCGCGAGATCCGCGTCTGCGACGGGCATCTTTCGGCGCAAGGGCATGTCTCGACCTTCTCCACCTTTCTCTGGTGGCGGCGCCAGCCGGATCTCGCCGGCGCCTGCCATCTCTTCGCCTATCCCGTCATCGTCTCTTCCGATGGAGCCTTGATTGCGGTCGAGATGGCGCCCCATACTGCCAATCCTGGGCAGGTCTATTTCGCCGCCGGTTCGCTCGATACCTCCGATGTCGTCGACGACCATTGCGACATCGAGGGTAACATGCGTCGCGAGGTGCTGGAGGAAACCGGTCTCGACCTTCATTCTGCCGCAGCCGATCCGCTGCTCTACGCAAGCTACAGGATGCGCAAGCTGACCCTGCTGCGGGTCTTTCGGTTCGCCGAGACGGCGGATGAACTGGTCGAGCGCATCGATGATTTCGCCCGCCACTGCGCCGAGCCGGAGATATCGAGAGCGGTTGCGATCCGTTCCGGCGATCCGGCCGCGCATCGATACGGGCTCGCAATGCTGCCGATCCTCGGCTGGTATTTCCGCTCGGGCGGCTGAGCCACGCTCGTCTTGCCATGCTGCGGCGCCTCGGGCAGTGTGTGCCGCGAGCGAGACCTTCAAGGGAGACGGGCCCGTGGCGCGAGACTATGCCATCTACGACGTGTTCACCGACCGGAAGCTGGCGGGAAATCCGCTTGCGGTCATCTTCGACGGCAACGGTCTCTCCGACGAGATGATGCAGACGATTGCCGCAGAGATGAATCTTTCCGAGACGGTTTTCGTCCTGCCGGCCGATCATGCATCTCACACCGCCCGTATCCGGATTTTCACGCCCGCCCGCGAGCTGCCCTTCGCCGGTCACCCGACGGTCGGAACCGCCGTCGCGCTCGCCGAGCGGGCCTATAGCGGTGATAGCGCCAGCATGGATCTGGTCTCTGTGCTGGAAGAGACGGTCGGTCCGGTGCGCTGTGCCGTCAGGGTGCGTCCCGGCGAGGCGAGTTTCGCGGAGTTCGATCTTCCGCGCCTGTCCAGCCTTTACGATCATCAACCGGATCGCCAGGGGCTGGCCGATGCGCTGTCGGTGCGGGCGAATGCGATCGGCTTCGAGAACCACCAGCCGATGGTCTGGAGCGCAGGCGTGCCTTTCCTGCTCGTGCCGCTGCATGATCTCGCGACGGTTGAAAGCGTCGAATTCGATCCGCAGCTTTGGGAGCGGGTCGCTCCGCTCAGTGAGGGGCGACTGACATCGGCCTACGTCTATTGTCGTGGCGGCGTCCATCACGCAGCCAAGTTCCATGCGCGGATGTTCTCGCCCGATATGGGCATTGCCGAGGATCCGGCGACAGGCGCGGCCGTGGCGGCACTTTCGGGCGCCGTCCATCATTTCGATGCCTTGCCCGACGGGCATCACCCGATGATGATCGAGCAGGGCGTGGAGATGGGGCGGCCCTCCTATATCCACCTGCATATCGACGTGAAGGACAGCGCGATCTCCCGGGCGCGGATCGGCGGCCAGGCCGTGCGGCTGGCCATGGGAATACTCGACCTCTGAAAACAAAAGGGAATTTCCAGTTTTTGAAATTTTTTTGACCAAAGGGCCAAGATTTTTCCCGGTGGCGCTGGACAAGGTCACCGATCCTGTTTATACGCCCGGTCACGCCACCGGAAACGGCGGCGGCGGTGCCGGAAAGCGGTGCAGGCGGGTGATTAGCTCAGTTGGTAGAGCAGCTGACTCTTAATCAGCGGGTCGTAGGTTCGAGCCCTACATCACCCACCATTCTCTCAAAAATTCTCATTTTCGATGGCTGATGACGGCTTTGTCTTCGTGACGAAGCCGGTGTGAAACACGCGATTGCTGGGCTCGGTTCTGTCGCTATTGCGCGGGAGCGGTTTGCCAGCTGATCAATCGTGCCGAGTGTTAGCCGGATAAGCGATCGAGGCCTGATGAGGCCGATGAAACAAGCGGCGCTCAGGTCGCAGAGTTCGTGCTTTGTTCGCGTCGACGGTCGGTGGTGTTCTTGGTTTGTATCCGATTTTGGCGGCAATTGGGCTGCC
>JARXAK010000223.1 GCA_029865885.1 Rhizobium sp.
CGCCTTCTTGATGCCGGCAAACCGCCCAAGGTCGCCATCATCGCCATGGCCAGAAAACTTCTCACCATCCTCAACGCAATGATCCGCGAGAACCAGCCATGGCAACCACAAAACGCTTGACCAAGTGCACAGTCGCTCACCCTGAGGTGCCCTCGCCATGCGAGGGCCTCGAAGGGTCGAGGCCAGCCGTGTCAAGCACACAGCATCCTTCGAGGCCCCTGCCTGCGCAGGGGCTCCTCAGGATGAGGGGTCACTGCGTCAGCCACCCACCCTGTCCCCCGCCCGGCCCGTCAGCCGCACGAGAACACCGAGCCCCCACCAGGCAGTGAACGAGGCGAGTGTCGCCCCCGCCAGCATGATCTCCGCCGTCGAGAGCCGCCCCTCAAGCCCCAGCTGGCCCGCCCCCCAGACACCCGTTGGCCCGCCGAAGATCAGCCCGCAGGCGACGCCGGTCAGAAAGCGCACGGCCGCCTCGCGGCGGTGTTTGGGCAGCAGATAGACCAGCGAGATCGCGGAGCCCGCGACAGCACCGATCAGGCGCGCGGAGGTCACCCCGCCGTCATGGCCGAAGTCAGTCATTTGTTCATCTTTCGCGATTAGCGTTGGATCGAGCGCCGGCCGGAACGATCCCGCCCCAAAGGCCGCGGCCGGCGCCCCTCTTCCCCTTCAGCCCAGCTCGAGCGCTTCACCCGTCAGGTGAAGTGGAAGAAAATTAGCGAGTCCTTGGAATCGCTTGGCGGTCGACATTCACAGTCTGATTCCGCCGGTTGAGATTGTGGATGAAGCCGCGACCGGTCCTGCCCGGCCGGGCCTTCCGTCAAAACCGCATCGTCCGAAAGGTCAGCGACACCCGCCGGCCCCGCATCACCCGCAGCCCGTCAACCACGTCCGACCGCCGCGCCGGGATCGCATGCGTCCAGTCACGCCGCGCCGGCCCAGTGAGCACCAGCCGCGAGCACGGCAGCAAGATGACAGCCCGCGTCTCGCCGCTTGAAAGGGATGCAAACCGCATCTCGCAGGCCGACAGCAGACTGAGCGAGGCGACCACCTCGCCGAAACACGGCTCACAATCGACATGCGCGCTGATCCCCTGCCCGGGCAGATAGTCGTTGGCAATCACCTGGTCCGGCACGCCTGAGAAAAACCCGTCCGCCACCAGCCGCTCCGCCAGCCCCTGCAGCATGTCCGGCAAAGGCCGGATCCGACTGTCTCGCGAGGCGCTCCTCGCCCGGTAGTCATAACGATAGCCGAAATGCCGCACCCGCCGCTTCAGCTCGCCGCTCCAATCACCGGCGTCGAGCAAGGCGGCAAGCGCTACTTCCTGCAGAGGGGTGATCCAGTCGGCGGTGAGGCTGGCACCGGGTGGGAGGTGGGGCTCGGTTTCCATGGGCAGGTGTCCATATCGGTCGAGCGAGCATGGTAGCGTCAACGCGTTAGGCTGGCATCCGCATGATGCTGGGGTATTGCTAGTGGAACCAATCCCCTCACTTGCGAAATCTGAAGTTTAGGCGGCTTGCGCTGACCTCAAGCCTTCGATTTCGCTTTCTCCCCCACAGAGGGGGGAGAGGGAACGCGCCGCCAGCCGCATCGACACCTCTCCCCTTTGTGGGAGAGGTTACAAAATCGAGGGCTTAGCCCGATCAGGGCTAAACCTCAGATTTTGTTGGTGAGGGGATCCGTGCTTGTGGCACAACAAGCCCCTCAATACCCCACCGCCTCCCGCTTCTCCTCATCCGTCAGAAACGCCGCCGCCCCCACCCGCGCCCAGAGCGCATCGCGCTCGGCGACCAGCCCCGCCACGGTATCCAGATCCGGCACCAGCCGCAGCCCCTCCCCGGTCAAGTCGCCCAGAAACACCGAAAGCGACGCCCCGGTCCGTGTCACCAGCGGCAGAACGGTCAGGCGATAGAAGGCGCGGTTGGCCTCCTGGTAATTGGCATAGGTATTGTCGCCGGGAATACCGAGCAGCATGGGCGGCACACCGAAGGCGAGCGCGATGTCGCGGGCGGCGCCATTCTTCGCCTCGACGAAATCCATGTCCTTGGGCGAAAGCCCCATCGACTTCCAGTCGAGCCCGCCCTCAAGCAAAAGCGGTCGCCCCGCCCGCATCGGGCCGGAATAGCCCTCGTCGAGCTCCACCTTCAGCCGCTGGTACTGGTCGGCCGAGAGATTGCCGCCCTCCTTCGGCTGGTAGACCAGCGCGCCGGAAGGCCTCGCCGAATTGTCCAGCAGCGCCTTGTTCCAGCGCCCCGCCGCATTGTGCAGATCGAGTGCCACTTGCGCTGCCGCCAGCGGCGCAAACCCCTCGTGGTCGTCGAGCGGATGAAACAGCTTCAGATGCAAGAGACCGTCGAGCGCAATCCGCCTTGCGCTTGTGCCGGCGCGGTAGTCATAGGCCGACGGCCAGCCATCCGCCCCGGTCACCACGCTCACCCGGTCGGGCCGAAGCAGATGCAGCTCCGCTGCCCGCTCCGCACTGCGCCCGCCGGTCGCCACCGCCTCGACATAGGCATTGCCCGAAAGCAGCAGCTGGCCATAAAGCGTTTCGAGGAAATCCGCCCCGGTCATCGCCCCGTTCGGTCGCGCCAAGAGAGCAAGGGCCGGATGCCCCTCCCGCTCGACCGCCGCCTGATAGGCGAGAAATCCGATGCTGGCGGCGGCCTCCGACACCAGACGCACGCAGCGATGCGCCACCGGGTTCTTCATGAAGCCTTCGCGCGACAGCGCCTGATAATTCCGCCCCGTCCAGCGCGCCTCGCCCTCACCCGCAATCAGCGCCAAAGCCATTCCGGGACGAGGGTTAAGCGCCTTCTCATCGGGCACTGGGTTACGATCCCGGGCTTGAGCCCAGGGCATTCGGAAGGGGAGTTTCATGGGGGTGTCCTCGGGAATGGATGTCGCGACACGGGCAGCGCAGCAGTGCTCGTCAAAACACCAATCCTGCGCTATATTCCTTCTATGAGTTCAAATCAGAAAATCAGCCCGGATGACGAGAGGCGGACCAGCGACGGCCGCAAAGCGGCGGGCGCGTCTTCCGAAGGCATCGTCCTGAAGACCGTAATGCCGGTTGCAGCCACGCCGGATCTCGACGATTTCGTCGAAGACCTGCTCGTCACCGACAAGATCATCCTGGACCATCTGGCCAAGTGAGCGCATGAGCGAGCCCCTCTGGATTGCAATCGAGGATGTGATTGCGATCAACAGACGGCTGCTTCTCGGCAAATCTGAGACCCACTTCCTGCGGGATCGATCCGCCCTCGAAGGCGCCCTGCATCGTCCGCGGTTCCAGGCAGAGTATCGCCAGATATCATCCGTCTCCTGGCTGGCCAGCTGCATCATCCAGTCGATCGGCAAGGCGCATGCCTTCGAACAGGGCAACAAGCGGACCGCCTGGCTCTCGGGGCGTTATTTCATGGCAATCAACGGCTACCGATTGTTTCTCGATGCAGAACAGCAGGAGCGCCTGAAATATGTGATCGAGGCGCTGATCATCGGTAACGACGACCCGTCCCTGCTCGCGGACCGGTTGGAGCCCTTGCTAAGCCCGGCCTGAGACGCCCCTCACAGCCTCGCCCGCACCGCGTCCCCCACCACATAATCCGCAGCAAACCGCTCCTCGCGCAGCGGCTTCACGCGCCGGATGCTCTCCTCATAAAGCGGATGGGCCTTGTAGGCGGCAAGGGCCGCCTCATCCTCGAATTCGCCGTAAACCACGAGGTCGATGCTGCGGTGAAAGCCGTCGGTCTTCACATTGGTGCCGATCTCCAGCCGTGTCGCATGCGGGATCTCGGTCAGGATCGAAAGCCCCGCCCGGACAGCCTCGATATTCTCAGGGCTCACGGTGAAGAAGACGATATGGCGGATCATCGGGCAGCCTCGCAATCTGTTGCAGCGGCAATGCCGATAGCATCGCCCCGCCCGCCGCTCAATGTGCCAGACGACCGCATTCCCGCCCCGTTCACACCATCAGCCCGGCCCTGACAGCCGCATCGAAGGTCCTCGCCGTCACCGCGATCTTTTTCGCCCGGTCCGTGCCGTTGACGATTTTTCGCGCCCCCGTCCAGTCGGCCTTCGCCCCGGAAAAATGATCAGACAACCGCGCACCGGAAAACAGCCCCTCGGTCATGCCGACCACCAGAATGGTCGCGGATACATCGAGCCTCAGCGCCAGATCCGGTTCGGCCACCAGGTCGAGCCCGGTCACCCGGCTCATCCTCGCATAATTCTCGCGATGGGTGATCTGCACCAGCCCCCGGCCATAATAGCTCCGCCCCTCGGCATTGCGCCGCCAATAGGGCGTCGACACCGTCGGCAGCTTTCCGGCGCGCCAGGCCCGCTCCAGCCGCGACACGGCCTCCTCATCCGTTGCGGCAAAGGTCTCGCGCACGGCCTGCATGGTGCCGCCGGTCTCGTGATGGGCGGTCGCCAGCATATAGGCAAGCCAGCGCGGATCGGCCCAGCCGCGCGCCGAAAAGCGCGTCAGCACCGCCTCCACGCCCTCCACCTGCCCCTGGGAGAGCCGCCCGCCGAACACGGCATGGCGCAGCCCCGCGAAGACGATTCGCCGGTCGATCCGCATGGTGACATCCTCGATCTGGAAAAAGCAGCAGCCCGGCGCGCACTTGGGCGCCGCGGGCATGAAAAAAATTCGGAAATTAAAACGATTGAAGGAATTTCAATCGTTTAGAGCTCGTTCCGTTCATATTTACAAAGGCTTAACGCTGTGGAACTTTCAGCCAACAGACACGTTTGAAGCCCAGACTTCCAAACCCGAGGAGGGAAGAGATGCAGACGACCACTTCGACCAAGACCGCCGCTCCGGCAACGATCCCGGCCCATGTCCTGCAGCGCCTCGAAAACGAATGGCGCCAAGTCCGCCAGCCGGGTCAGCCGGGCAGCCAGTCCAAGTAAACCGATCCACCGCATCGCGTGAGGAAACCGGCGCCCGAAAGGGTGCCGGTTTTTTTCGTTTGGACTATCTGCTCGTAAAGCCGATCCCCTCACCAACAAAATCTGAGGTTTAGCCCTGTTCGGGCTAAGCCCTCGATTTTGTAACCTCTCCCTCAAAGGGGAGAGGGGTCGTCGC
Organism: Rhizobium sp.; assembly: GCA_029865885.1. Classification (GTDB taxonomy): domain Bacteria; phylum Pseudomonadota; class Alphaproteobacteria; order Rhizobiales; family Rhizobiaceae; genus Allorhizobium. Next base: position 5,087 of record JARXAK010000223.1, read on the forward strand.
CGCCAGCCCCGCGCTCCCTCTCCCCCCCTTGTGGGGGAGAAAGCGAAATCGAAGGCTTAGGCGAGCGCAAGCCGCCTAAACTTCAGATTTCGCAAGTGAGGGGATCGGTTACACAGGCACAACACAACAACCACCCCCTTGCCACTACAACCCAAAGGCGCATACTGACCCAATCCAACAGGCCAGCCTCATGCGCCACGAACCAAAACCCCTTGCTCGAGCCCGGGCGCGCCAGATGCGCGCCGACCCGACCACACCCGAAGCCATGCTCTGGCGCGCGCTTCGGGACCGCCAGCTCGCCGGCGCCAAGTTCCGCCGCCAGGTACCGCTGCGCGGCTACATCCTCGATTTCGTCTGCTTCGAAGCCAGGCTGATCATCGAGGTCGACGGCGCCCAGCACGGCGATAGCCTCCACGACCTTAACCGCGACGCCCTCTTCCGCGGCGAAGGTTTCCGCATCCTGCGCTTCTGGAACGACGAGGTGCTGCAGCGTCTCGACGACGTCTGCCGTCATATCCTGTCGGAGCTGCGCAATTCGGGCGAGTGAGGGATCTGGTGCCAACAGAACCGATCCCCTCACTAACAAAGGGAGAGGTGTCGATGCCGCAACGCCGCGCTCCCTCTCCCCCCTTTGTGGGGGAGAAAGCGAAATCGAAGGCTTAGGCGCGCGTAAGCCGCCTAAACTTCTGATTTCGCAAGTGAGGGGATCGGTTCCGTTGGCACCATCATCACCGATCCCCTCACCAACAAAATCTGAAGTTTAGCCCTCGATCGGGCTAAGCCTTCGATTTTGTAACCTCTCCCACAAGGGGGAGAGGCACACCCACCTCACCCCCCCCGGAT
>JARXAK010000034.1 GCA_029865885.1 Rhizobium sp.
CGTTCGGTGCGGTTGCGGTCGCGGATCAGGGGGTCGAAGGGCGAAAGCACCCGGATGCGGGCGGGCGGCTCGGGGGCATCGAGGAGCGTTGCGATCTGGTCGGCCAGTGAAAAGGAGGCGCGCGGCTTACCGTCGACGGGCTCAATCAGCACCTCCTGCAACTCGTCGCGATGCGCCATGACCCAGGCCTTGGCCTCTTCAGGCGTGACAATGTCGAAGAAGGCGGCGATTTCGCCCGAGGTGGCAAAGCCGAGCCTTGTCAGGGCAGAACGGCAGGCCCAGTCGACAAAGGCTTGGTGCTCGACTTCGGCGGCGTGATGTTCGACGGGGATCACCCGTTCGGCGAGATCATAGACCTTCTGGAAACCCTCGCGGCGGGCGATCGCCAGCTTGCCGGTATGCCAGAGGAATTCCAGCGCCGTCTTCGACGGATGCCAATTCCACCAGCCGCCCGACTTGTGATCCTCGGCCTTGACGTCACGGGCCATGACGGGACCGGTGTCGCGGATGCGGGCATAGGTTTCGTCAAAAGCCTGATCGAAACCCTCGCCCCGCCATTTCGCCCAGTTTTCAAGGATCTTCGCCTCGCGGCGGACGAAGCGGTGTTTCCAATAGGGAAAGAAGGCGGAAGGTATGACCGAGGCATCATGCGTCCAGTGCTCGAAAAGCGAGCGGTCCTTTTCGAGGAGGTGCTGGAGATCTTTGGGGCGGTAGGTCTGGTTGCGGGAAAACAGGATCTGGTGATGGGCCCGCTCGACCCACTGGATGCTGTCGACCTGGACGAAGCCCAGATCGTGGATCATGTCGTAGAGACCCTGACGGCCAAGCACCTTCGTCGGCGGGCGGGACAGGCCCTGCCGTTCGAGGAAGATTTTTCGCGCAAGCGTGTTGGGGACGGGAATCGACATGGACTGAGGCTAGGACATGTTCGTGGTTTGTTCAATGGGCGCTTGCCTATCTGGCCTGCACCGCAAAAATCCGATACAACTTTCTCGCGAAGGCGCAAGGTCGAACTGGAGGTTTAAGAGTTGGACGAGCCGGGACAATGGCCACGTTTCAAACCATTGATCCTAGGAGACTTGCCCGTTCATCATCTGAATCGATTCGGCCTCAACCTCGCTCCTGGCCTTGTCAGTTTTTCAATTCCAGCTCAGAAACACGCTTTAAAGTCTCACCCTGACAGCTTCATGTCCTGCCTGCCTTTTGTGTCCCAGGCGGTCGTCAATCCCAGCCATGTCGGTCAATCGCCGAAACATGCGACCGACGGATTTGAGCTGATACGAGAGGTCAGGCAATCCGAGCTCATCATTCTCGTTGCGCTGCTCATCAGGCCAAGCCGACAGGGTGTCTATCTCGTGAAATCGGTTTATCCGATCGACCAGAACAAACTGGCGAACCGCCTGCGCAAAGGTCACCTGATAAAGACCCAATAAAAAACCCCGCATGATGCGGGGCTCTTTATTCTCGCCGGGGTGCCAAAGCCCGGATCTCTTCACCTTGCGGCTACTGACCCTTGCGGGTGCGTGGGGAGGCCGTTCCCACCTCGAAACTTGCGTTTGAATATCGTAAATCTGCTGCTGAATGTCAAGGAAACGAGCCGTTTCCTGCCGCGACCTGATGTCTTAGACATTCCCCTCCGTCGCTCCCACCTCTATAGAGACCCCTGAATAATCCGGAGACCTCTTGCCTTGCACATCCGTTTCGACCAGGCCGAGCTGCGCTTCGGCGACCGTGTGGCCCTCAAGGCTCTTTCGCTGTCGCTGACCGAGCAGCGCGTCGGCGTGATCGGGCTCAACGGTTCCGGCAAGACGAGCTTTGCGCGGCTGATCGCGGGGCTCGCCAAGCCGACATCCGGCACGGTGACACTGGATGGACTGGATACCGTCACCGACGAGAAGGCAGCGCGGGCGAAGACCGGCTTCATCTTCCAGAACCCGGGGCACCAAATCATTCTGCCTGTTATTCGCGAGGATATCGCACTCGGGCCGAAGTCACGGGGGCTGACTGCGCCCGAAATCGACCGGCTGGTGGACGAAGCGCTCGCCCGTTTTGGCATCCGCGATCTAGCGGCAAGGCGGCCGCATGAGCTCTCCGGCGGCGAATTGCAGCTTGCGGCGCTCGCCGCCGTCTGCGTCAACCGGCCTGATGTCGTCATCTTCGACGAGCCGACCAACCAGCTTGATCTGAAGAACCGCGCCCGGGTGAAGGCGGCGATCGACGGGCTTGCCGAACAGGCGGTGGTCATCAGCCACGATCTCGAGCTTGTGGCGGATTTCGGCCGTGTGCTGGTGTTCCATGAAGGCGCACTCGCCTTCGATGGCGAAGGCCAGGACGCGATTGCCCGCTACCGGGAGATCGCCGGATGCTGACGAGCCTGCATGTCGAAGGCTCAAGCCTGCTGCACAGGATCCCGGTCAAGCCGAAGCTCCTCGGACTGATGGTCTTCGGGCTGGCGCTCTACGGGATTGAGCAACCGCTGGTGCTGGGTGCAGCACTCGTGCTCACCGGTCTCGTCTATCGCTCGACCGGTATCGGGCTTTCCGAGGGTTTGAGGCGGCTCAGGCCCGTGCTCTTCACCATCGCCTTTCTCGCCGCCGTCAATCTGCTGCTGCTGACGCCGCTCGAAGCGCTGGTGACAACGCTGCGGCTCGTCGCAATCCTGTTTCTCGCGGCTGCCGTGACCGCCTCCACGACGATTGCCGACTTCATGGCAGCCGTCACCGATCTTGCCCGGCCGCTGGAGCGGCTGGGTTTGATGAAGGCGGCCGATCTCGGGCTTGCCCTCGGTCTCGTCCTGCGCTTCGTGCCCGACATCGCCCAGCGCTACGAGGCGCTGAAGGAGGCGCATGCGGCCCGCGGCATCCCGGTGAAGCTGTCGCGCATGCTCGGTCCGCTGATCATTTCGACGTTGAAGGATGCCGATCGAATTGCCGAGGCGATTGACGCGCGGGGCATTCGGGGCCAGTAACAGGTCAGTTTTTTCAAGGGACGCGTTTTATGACCACAAGAGACCTCGTGCTCGCCGCACTCTTCACCGCCATCATCATCGTGCTTGGCTTCATCCCGCCGGTGCCGATCCCGCTGCTGCCGGTTCCGATCACCGCCCAGTCGATGGGCGTCATGCTGGCCGGCTGCATCATCGGCGCCAAGCGCGGCGCGCTGGCTTACGCCCTGCTCGTCGTGCTTGTTGCCGTCGGCCTGCCCGTCCTGTCGGGTGGTCGCGGTGGCCTCAACGTGCTGATGGGCCCGACCGGCGGTTACATCTTCGGCTGGATCATCGGCAGCTTCGTCACCGGTTTCCTCGCCGAAAAGCTGGTCCGCGAGGGACAGTCGGCCGTCAAGCAGATGACCGGCTTCTTCATCGCGAGCGTCGTCGGCGGTATCGGCGTCGTCTACCTCTGCGGCATGCCGTGGCTCTCGGTCGTTGCCGGCACGCCCTTCGACAAGGTGGTTCTCGGCTCGCTGGCCTTCATTCCCGGCGATCTGGTCAAGGCCGCAATCGCCACCCTTGCAGCGCGCGCCGTGCTCCTCGGTTATCCGCTGTTGCCCGCCCGGGCATAACACCCAGAAACCGTCATTCAAGAATCAAAATGCCACCGCTAAGGTGGCATTTTCCGTTCTGGGTATGGGCATGGATTCCGGGGGATCTGAACCGTGACGACATCGACGACTGCCAAACTGCTTCTTGCCTGCGCTTTTCAGGCTCTCGCCGCCACATCCGTTGTGGCGAATGATTCCATGGCAACCCTGGGCGCCGGCGGCCTGATCTTTACGCGCAGCGAAGAGATCACCATGGCGAAGGAAGATCTCTACATCTCGCCGGAAAAGGTGGAGGTGAAATATCTCTACCGCAACACCACAGACAAGCCGGTGAAGACGATCGTTGCCTTCCCGATGCCGAAGATCGGCGGACCGGTCGAGATCATGTCGGCGGTGCCCGACGAGCAGAGCGACAATTTCATGGACTTCTCCGTGGTCCAGGACGGCGAGGCGATCGAGCCGAACCTGCAGCAGCGCGTGCTGGTGCGCGGCATCGACTTCACCGCTGAGGTGGAAGAGCAGGAGATCCCGCTGCAGCCGCTCCTGAAGGAGACGACGGAAGCACTGAAGACGCTGGAGCCCGAAGTCATCAAGGACTGGCTGGCCAAGGGGCTGATCGTCGACCTGAACTATTTCATGACCGACAACTCGCCACCAGAATATGTGCCTGTCTGGGAGCTCGAATCGATCTTCTGGTGGGAGACGACCTTCCCCGCTGGCGCGGAGGTCGAGGTCGAGCATCGCTACAAGCCGAGCGTCGGTGGCAGCGCCGGTCTCGTCTTTGCGTTCGACGGCAAGCCGTCGGATGCCTATGCCGACTATCAGAAGCGCTACTGCATAGACGAGACCTTCGTCAACGCCACGGTGAAGCTTGAGAAGAAGCAGAACCCGGATGCCGGCGTCTTCTATTTCGAGCAGTGGCTCTCCTACATCCTGACCACCGGTAACAACTGGTACGGGCCGATCGGCGACTTCCACCTCACCGTCGACAAGCTCAACCCGGAATCGATCGTCAGCTTCTGCGGCGAAGGCGTCAAGAAGACCGGCCCGACCACCTTCGAGATGCGGGCGAAAGACTATTACCCGATGAACGATCTCCACATCCTGCTCGTCGTCACCAACAAGGTTGCGACGAAGGACCAGTGAGGTTCTGGCGCCTCGGGTTACCCCCCAGAATGGGTAGTCTGAATTCCGCCATGTCTTGGTAACGGCTTGTAAAATCGTTTCCGACAGGATCGGCGCGATCGGTCGATTCCGGTGTCCCCCTGAGCGCTCCATGACGAGGCGCGAACGCCCGAACGGATCATGTCACCGCGGCATTGCGACGCCGGCCCTCCGGCTGTCCTGCCCTTTTCGCGCGCCCGAAAGTTACGGCCATGTTCCTCAAAAACCTTTCTCTCAGCAAAAAGCTGATCCTCACATTTTGCACCATCATGGCCGGATGTTTCCTGGCCTCCGTCGTCGTCTTCCTGCAGGCCTATGCGGCGAAATCGGCGCTGTTCGACCAGGACCGCGCCCAGCGCGTGGTCAATCTGGTCGAAACGGCTGCCACGGCGATGGCCGAACAGACCGCAAACGAGCGCGGATATCTGCTGTTTGGAACAGAGACCGCGCTGGCTGCCATCACCATCGAACGCCAGACGCTTGAGGCCGCGCTCACCGAGGCCAAAGCGCTGGCCGCTGGCGACAGCGCGCTGGTTGGACGGCTCGACGCGATGCGGGCAGCCGCAGGGACCTATGCAAAACAGGTGGCCGACCCACAGATTGCCGCCCGCAAGGCCGGCCAGGCGTCCATCGAGGAAATCACTGCGGCCGGCGGGACCGGTGCAGCCGGCGCTCTGGACACGTTCCGGGCTGCGGCGGCGGAAATCAAGACGGTGCTTGGCGCCGAGATGGCGGCGGCCCGTGCGCGTCTCGAAGCGGCGCATTTTGCACTCGAACTGGCGCTCGTGCTGGGGGCTGCGGTCGCCGGTGTCTTCGCCGTCGGTCTGATCTGGCTCCTGGCGCGCTCCATCGTCACGCCGATCACCGGCATGACCAATGCCATGGCGCGCCTCGCCGCTGGCGATCACGCCGTGGAAGTGCCGGCTGTCGACCGTGGCGACGAAGTCGGACGCATGGCCAAGGCCGTGCTGGTGTTCAAGGATGCCGCGATCGAGAGCGCGCGCATGTCCGATGAGCGCCGCGCCCTGCGCGAACAGGCCGAGGTCGACCGTCAGAAGGCGGAGGCCGAGAAGACCCGCGAGGCCGAAGAAGTGCGGTTTGCGATGACCGAACTGGCGGAAGGCCTGAGCGCCCTGTCGAATGGTGATGTGGTATTCCGCCTCGAAAAGCCCTTCGCCCCGCATCTCGACAGCCTGCGCGGCAACTTCAACGAATCGCTCGAGAAGCTGCATGCGGCGCTGCGCACCGTCGGCAGCAATGCCCATGCCATTCATGCCGGTGCGGCGGAAATCCGCGCCTCTGCCGACGATCTGGCACGGCGCACCGAACAGCAGGCGGCGTCCGTCGAGGAAACGGCGGCAGCCGTTGAACAGGTCACCAAGACGGTCCGCGACACGGCCAAGCGGGCCGAGGATGTCGGCCAGCTCGTCGACAGCACACGGGCGGGCGCGGAACGCTCCGGTGAGGTGGTGCGCAACGCGGTTCAGGCGATGACCGAGATCGAGCAGTCGTCGCAGTCGATCTCCAGCATCATCGGCGTGATTGAGGACATCGCCTTCCAGACCAACCTTCTGGCGCTCAACGCCGGTGTCGAGGCCGCGCGCGCCGGTGAGGCCGGCAAGGGTTTTGCCGTAGTCGCCCAGGAAGTCCGCGAGCTTGCCCAGCGCTCTGCCAATGCGGCAAAGGAAATCAAGGCGCTGATCTCGAAATCGACGTCCCAGGTCGGAAACGGCGTGGCGCTTGTCGGCGAGACGGGCACGGAACTCGACAAGATCGTCTCCGCCGTCCAGGAGATCAGCCACCATGTCGGGGCGATCGTCATTGCGGCGCGCGAACAGTCGACCGGGTTGCAGGAGATCAATCTCGCCGTCACCGCCATGGACCAGGGCACGCAGCAGAATGCGGCCATGGTCGAGGAGCAGACGGCGGCGTCCCATACGCTGGCAGCGGAAGCGGATTCGCTCAACACGCTTCTTGCCCAGTTCCGCCTGGGTCAGGGCAGTGCCATGGCTCAGCCTGTCAGACCCCAGCAACAACGTCCCGTGGCGGCCTCGCATTCCGCCTCTGCGGCCCGCCCCGCTCCGCGCCAACCGTCCGCAGCGGCTGCCAGCCATGCGCCTGCCCCCTCGCCCGCCCGGGCGCTGGCCGGCAAGCTCGGTCGTGCCTTCGGCATGGGCACGGCTGCGCCCGCCGAACCGGTCAAGCAGGACTGGACGGAGTTCTGACGGCACATTCGGCTTCTCAAATCAAGAAAGCCCGTGGCGCGCGCCACGGGCTTTCCGTTTGCCTGAACTCTGAGCGATCAGCCTACCGGACGTCCTCGACATCGTCGACCACTTCCGTCATGGGGCGGTCCGCACCGTCCGCATGTTCATGGATCCACTCTCCTTCGGCGTCCTGCCAGCTGATTTCCGCGTCACCATCGGCGCGTTGCTGGGCGCCGGCTGCCCGTCGGGCGGCGACGAGCGCCTCTTCGTGGGTCGGATAGGGCTCGGAATAGACATTGCCGAGGCGGTAGGCATACCCTTCGTCATGCTCGACGACGTGATAGGTCACCTTGACCATCATGGGCAGCTCAGTTCCAGCGCCAGCGGCTGTCGCGAGCCGGCGGGGTGGAGCTGGCGAGCATGTAACCAACAAGGCCGCCAACGATGCCGAGGGTGATGAGGCCCGCGGAGGTCGCGGCAGCCGGATGGCGGCGTACGACGCCAGCAACGGTATCGGCGCCATCGCGGGCGTAGTCGGCAACCAGATGCGCGGTATGGGTTGCGCCGTTGACCACATCCGAAGCGCGGTTGCGGACATCGTCGCGGTCGTAGCCGGTGACCGAAGCTGCCGTGCGGCTCGCCTCGTCCAGCACCTCGGACGCCCGATGGCGGACGTTGCGGCTGCTGCGGCCAGCTTCGCGGCTGATCATGTCCTTGAGATCGCTCATCTGTTCACGCAGTTCGCGAAGTTCTGCCTGGAGGTTGGAAGACGCCATGGTGGTTCCCTTTCCGTTGTTCGGGTGATTGGCAGAGAAACGTGGCGCGTGCGGTAAGGTTCCATTTGCAGAATGTCAGAGCACGTCTGAAACGAAAAACGCCCGGCGCTGAGCACCGGGCGTCGGAACGGCGTGGGGTCGGGACGATTACTTCGTCGCGGCTTCGTACATTTCAGCCACGTAGTCCCAGTTGATCAGGCTGTCGACGAAGGCTTCAAGGTACTTCGGACGGGCGTTGCGGTAGTCGATGTAATAGGAGTGTTCCCAGACATCGACGCCGAGGATCGGGGATGCGCCGTGGATCAGCGGGCTTTCGCCGTTCGGGGTCTTGGAGATCTCGAGCTTGCCGTCCTTGACGGAGAGCCAGGCCCAGCCGGAGCCGAACTGGGTGGTGCCGGCTGCAACGAAATCGGCCTTGAACTTGTCATAACCGCCGAGGTCGCTGTCGATGGCAGCCTGCAGCTTGCCGGGCAGCTTGTTGCCGCCGCCATCCTTCTTCATCCAGTTCCAGAAGTGGATGTGGTTGTAGTGCTGGCCAGCATTGTTGAAGAGGCCGGCATGCTTGCCGTAGGACTGCTTGACGATCTCTTCCAGCGACAGGCCTTCGAGGCCCGAATCCTTCAGGAGGTTGTTGCCGTTGGTCACATAGGCCTGGTGGTGCTTGTCGTGGTGAAACTCGAGCGTTTCAGCCGACATGAACGGTGCGAGCGAATCGTAGGCATACGGGAGGGCGGGCAATTCGAAGGCCATGGTGAGATCTCCTTTTGGCAAATGGATTGCGGTTTGGCAGGTGACGGGAACATAGGTGCGGAACATCGCTCAGGCAACCTTTGCCCTTCCAATTTCCGGCCTCCAAGGGAAAGAAATGTCTTCCGTTTTTGGACTTGCACGGTGTGGCGTTCCGGCCGAGGTTCACAGCCTCATCGTACCCAACTGAGGTCCCCATGTTCCGTTCCCAAACGTTTCTTATTGCGACAGCGCTCGTCCTCATTCCGCTTTCATCAGTGCTCGCCTCGTCGGATGAGGCCTGGGAGGAATTCGCCAAGGATGTCGCGGCGAAATGCACTGTGCTCGCCGAGGGGCGGATCGAGCAGCCGAAGGTGGTGGTCGATCCTTTCGGCACCGAGAGCTATGGCGTGGCGATCCTGACCGGCAAGGCTGTCGGGGCCGATGCGATCGTCAGCTCGATCTGCGTCTATGACAAGAAGAGCCAGGCGGCGGAAATCGGCGGGGAACTGCCGGCCGATCAGGTGACGATCAGCATCCCCTGAAGAGGTCAGGCCTCGTAGATATCAGGCTCCGGCAGACCATCAATCGGGAAACCGAACTCGGCGCGGGCGATCTTGCATTCCTCGTCGCCGGGCATGCAGGTGCGGCAGACATGCGGGCGCACGAGATAGACCGCGCAGCCGACATGTTTGCCGACTTCCCCCGTCAGCGCGGCGCAGCGCCCGTTCTCGAACTTCATGCCGCTCTCGTCCTTGGCGATCATCGCTTCAGGGATGGCGGCGATTTCCTCGTCGCTTTCCATGGAAAAGCGCGGCCAGTCGGCGGAATAGGCGCAGCAGGCACCGCAGGTCTGGCAATCGAAGATGTCGGGCGGCGAGGTTTCCAGCATGGTTCAGCGCCTCCCGGCGCGGACGCGCATGAGGTTCAAGGCGAAGAAACCGGTGAAGCCCAGCATCAACAGGCCGACAAAGACCGGCCCGGCATCGACCGAGATCAGATCCATGGTGAGGCCCGTGCTGCCGGAACCTGCCGCACTGCCGATGGCGTAGGCGAGTGCAAAGACCGCGCTGCCCGAGACCAGAAGTCCGCCACGGAAGCGTTCGCCGAGCAGGGTCAGTGCTGCGGTGTAAAGCGAGAAGCTGGCTGCACCGAGGATCGAGATGGTGATCAATAGGGCGGCCTGGGACGTCATGAAGGGCAGGAGAAGGAAGGCGACAGCCGCGATCAACGAGCCGGAGACGGCGATGACGGGCCGCGACAGGCGGTCCAGCAGCCAGCCGACAAAGGGCTGGGCGAGTGCCGTCGGCAGGGCCACCATGGTGACGACGAAGGCCGCGAAATTCTGGCTGTAGCCGCGTTCGACGAAATAGAGCGGGATCATAGAGATCGCCGCAATATCCGAAAAGCCGAAGGCGACGACCATCAGAGTGAGCACCGGCGCGAGCTTGATGAAGGTGATGAGACCACCGGCCTCCGAGGCTTCCGGCTTGGTCTTGGCATAACGGCCGAGCATGACCGAGGCGAAGGCGACGAGCGCGACATAGGCCGCCGTCAGCGCGAAGGCGAAACCATCCTCGATGCCGACAAGCGGAATGGCGAGCGGGCCGGCGGCAAAGCCCGCACACATGCCGGCGCTATAGGCGCCGGAGACACGGCCGCGCAGGCGATCCGGACAGGCGGTGTTCAGCCAGGCTTCGGAGACGGTGTAGATGATGCTGGTGCAGAAGCCGAGCAGGAAGCGGGCGACGAACCAGATCCAGAGCTGGTCGAAGGCCGAGAAGGTGGCGAGCGCCAGTGACACTCCGAGCAGCGAGGCGACGATCAGCCGGTCACCGCGCATCCTCTGCGTCAGCGTCCCGATCATCAGCGTCGACGAGGCGAGGCCGAGCGCAAAGACCGAGGCATTGAGGCCGGCCATGCTGGAGGAGACACCCCGGCTTTCGAGGATCAGCGCGATCAGCGGATAGGTGAGCCCCTGCCCCACAGCAAAGGCGGTGACGCCCAGAATGACAACCGCGATCGCCGCCCAATCCGGCGCGAAGTCGGCTGCAATATCCGTGGTGTGTGCCGTCTGCATAAAGCCTCCGAGGCGCATTACAGCGCCCGTCGATTGAAGGCCCGGTCTAGCGGGGCGATCGGGGGAAGTCCAGAGAGGGTTGAGCTTGCAGTCCGGCGGCGGATGTGCGGAAATGCAACCCAGAGTAGAACATTCATTGTGTAGCACGGTCGACGCATGAAGAAGTTCGTCTTTGTCAACGAGGCGGCCAAACGCGCCTTCCTCGATCTGCCAAGGGAGATCCAGCACCAGTTCGGCGCCGACCTTCAGGCGGTGCAGCGCGGTGAACCGCCGTTTTCGCGCTGGAAGCATCTGACCGATAGCGTTGGTCCTGGAGCCATCGAGCTCATCGAGAATGCCCCAAATGCCTATAGAGCGATCTACTGCGCCAAGTTTGCCGAGACCGTCTACATCCTGCACGCTTTCACCAAGACGACGAACGGCGTGGATCGGCACGCTATGAAAACGGCCGGCGAGCGATACAAGGTCATGCTGCAGACGCTGAAAGCGAAGCCTTAGGCGGCCTGAACGACCTCACAAATGACCCGACCGCTTGCGTCGACCGATGGCCGAAGCCGCACATCAAGGCGTGCCAGAAAGCCAATCAGCTTATCAGCGGAGAAGAGGTCAATCTTGCCGCGCATCAGTTCGCTGACGCGCGGTTGGGACACGCCGAGCGCCTCCGCGATCTCCGCCTGCCGCAGATTTCTTTCCTCTAGCAACTTGCGGAGGGTCAACATCAGGTCAGCGCGAAACTGCAGATCCGCAGCCTCGGCCGGGCTGGCTGCCATCACGTCGAAGATGTTGTCATAGTCGAGACGTTCCAACGGGCATCTCCGAGAATTATACGGTTTTGCGTATAATTCCACTCACTGCCGAAGATGTCAAGAAATTGACGCAGCACCGCCATTCTGGGAGAGAAGAGAGCTATAGCCAGGAAATAACTTGGCGTATGGCTGCAACGGGTATGAACAACCTCAGCGGATTCGACGGCAACGCCTCGAAACCGTAGCGCAGGTAGAGGGTCTTTCGGCGATCCACGAGGTCAGGATCACCGTCGTCCAGCACGTCCAGAATGACCACTGCAATGCCGATCCGCTCCGCCGCTTGGGCGATCCGCAGCAAAGCGTCGGCAAGCAGATCGCCGCCATAGCCTTGTCCGGCATATCGCTTGTCGACGCCAATCATCGAAATGAAGGCGGCCGGGATGGCGCCATGGGATGGGCGGGTCCGGGCGTAGCGAGACGGCAGTTCCGTGAAATCGACAGAATGGGCATTGAGGGCATAGAAACCGATGACATCGCCGGTCTCGGACGTCATCACGTAGACGCGCGCATTGCCGGCCTTGGCGAGCTTGTTTGCGGTCTTGCGGAAATAGTTGTCGACCGTATCGACGCCGCAGGAGAACTGATCCCGATCATGACGCTCGGGATCAAGCAACTCGATGATGACCGAGTGCCCCTCGTCATTCATTTGCTGATGACGCGCGACTTGTGGCTGGCGAAGGCCTTTCGCAAGGCGTCGGTCGGTGAACGCGGGTTATCCAGTGCGTCGAAGAAGGCTTCGTGATCGATCGGTTGCAGAAGTGTCCGTTCATGGGCCTCGATCGTCGCGAGCGCCGAGACATAGGCTGCATTCATCGCAAAAGCCGTTTCATCGACGCCGCTGATCGCAGCGGCGCGCTGGATCGCCTGTTTGACATGCGGCTTGGTGCGAAAGTGCATCCGCTCCGTCGCACGGTCTTCCCTGGTCTGGCTGATATCCTTGGCTGTGCTCATGATGGCGGCCCTCAAGTCTCGCCACAAGTGTACGCCGTTTTGGCGTACGCTTCAATCTCGCCGCTGAAGGTGGCTCAGCCCGCCGCAATAACCCCCGGCACGTCTTGGCCCAGCGCCGCAAACACCGTCTTCAGGATGCCGGCGGCGTCAAGGCCGGCCTTGGCATACATGGTTTCGGGCTTCGCCTGGTCCATCCAGACATCGGGCAGCACCAGCGAGCGGACCTTCAGACCGGTGTCGAGCAGGCCCTCATTGACGAGGAAATGCATGACATGGCTGCCGAAGCCGCCGACGGCGCCTTCTTCGACCGTCACCACCACCTGGTGATGGCGGGCGAGCTGGCGGATCAGGTCGTGGTCGAGGGGCTTGGCGAAGCGGGCGTCGGCGACGGTGGTCGAGAGGCCGGCGGCATCAAGGTCTTCGGCGGCGAGCAGACAGTCTGCCAGACGCGTGCCGAAGGAGAGGAGAGCGACCTTGGAACCCTGCTTGACGATGCGGCCCTTGCCGATTTCGAGGATCTCGCCGCGTTCGGGCATGGGAACGCCCACGCCTTCGCCGCGCGGGTAACGGAAGGAGATCGGACCTTCGTCGTAAGCCGCTGCGGTGCGGACCATGTGCTTCAGCTCCGCCTCGTCGGCAGCGGCCATGACCACGAAGCCCGGCAGCGCTGCGAGGAAGCCGGTGTCGAAGGAGCCGGCATGGGTCGGGCCGTCGGCGCCGACGAAACCGGCGCGGTCGATGGGGAAGCGCACCGGCAGCCCCTGGATGCCGACATCATGGACGACCTGATCGTAGCCACGCTGCAGGAAGGTCGAATAGAGCGCGCAGAAAGGCTTGAAACCTTCGGCAGCAAGACCGGCTGCAAAGGTCACCGCATGCTGTTCGGCGATGCCGACATCGAAGGTGCGCTCGGGGAACAGCGACTTAAGCTTGTCGAGACCCGTGCCCGAGGGCATGGCGGCGGTGATGCCGACGATCTTCTCGTCATGGCGGGCTTCCTCAACCAGCGCATCGGCGAAGACGGCGGTATAGGCCGGTGCATTCGGCTTGGCCTTGGCCTGGGTGCCGGTGATGACGTCGAACTTGTTGACCCCGTGATACTTGTCGGCAGCGGCTTCGGCGGGTGCGTAGCCCTTGCCCTTCTGGGTGACGACATGGATGAGCACGGGGCCCTTGGCATTGTCGCGGACGTTGCGCAGCACGGGCAGCAGATGATCGAAGGAATGACCGTCGATCGGGCCGATATGGTAGAAACCGAGCTCCTCGAACATGGTGCCGCCAGTGACATAACCACGGGCATGCTCGACGGCGCGGGTGATCGCGCGGTCGACGGTCTTGCCGAGATAGGCGGTCAATTTCTTGCCGAACTCGCGGAAGCCCATATAGCTGCGGCCTGAAGCGAGGCGCGCGAGATAGGCGCTCATCGCGCCGGTCGGCGGGGCGATCGACATGTCGTTGTCGTTGAGGATGACGATCAGGCGGGCATCGAGCGCGCCGGCATTGTTGAGCGCCTCATAGGCCATGCCGGCGGACATCGCGCCATCGCCGATCACGGCGATCACCTTGCGGTCGGTCTTCGACAGTTCGGCGGCGACCGCCATGCCGAGGCCGGCGGAAATCGAGGTGGAGGAATGGGCAGCGCCAAAGGGATCGTATTCGCTTTCCGCGCGCTTGGTGAAGCCGGACAGCCCGTCTTCCTGGCGCAGCGTGCGGATGCGATCGCGTCGACCGGTCAGGATCTTGTGCGGATAGCACTGGTGGCCGACGTCGAAGATCAGCCGATCATCCGGCGTATCAAAGACCTTGTGGATCGCGATCGTCAGCTCGACGACGCCGAGGCCCGCCCCCAGATGACCACCCGTCTTCGACACGGCATCGATCATCTCGTCACGCACTTCGCGCGCCAGCTGCGGCAGGTCACGGTCCTCGATGGTCTTCAGGTCCTTCGGGAACTCGACCTTGTCCAGCAGCGGCGTATTGGGCATGGATGTCACGGGCTCTTGCCTCTTCAACTCGTTTGGGTGCGCGATAGCATCCCAAGACGAACTGGGCAAATATCCGGCACCAGTTTGTTATATAGACATCAACGGGCTTCCGGCAAAGGCACGAACTCCTCTTCGTCCCCCGGAACAATGTCAAAACGACCGGTTCTCCACTCTTCCTTGGCCTGTTCGATGCGCTCCTTCGACGAGGAAACGAAGTTCCACCAGATATGTTTCTGCGTGCCAAGCGCGGCGCCACCGAACAACATCACGTGACAACCGGTCGCGCCGCCGATGAGCGTAATCTCGTCGCCGGGGCGAAAGACGAGCAACTGGTCGGGCGCGAAGCGGTCGCCGGCGATCTCGATTTCACCGGAGAGAACATAGAGCGCGCGTTCCTCCTGGCCGGCATCGAAGGGGAAACGGGCACCGGGCTCAAGCGTCAGATCGACGTAAAGCGTCTCGGAAAAGGTCTTCACCGGCGAGCGCAAGCCACCCATGGACCCGATCACCACGCGACCCGAGGCGCCACGATCGGCGAAAACGGGCAGTTCCCCCTTGGATGTATGGGCGAATGCCGGATCGATCTCCTCCAGCTGGTCCGGAAGCGCAATCCAGGTCTGGAGCCCCGACATCGAGAGCGGATGACCGCGCAGGTTTTCCGGCGTCCGTTCGGAATGCACGATGCCGCGACCCGCCGTCATCAGATTGATGTCGCCGGGGGAGATCACCAGCTCGGTGCCGAGGCTGTCGCGATGCTTGATCTCGCCATCAAAGAGATAGGTGACGGTGGAGAGACCGATATGCGGATGGGGGCGGACATCCATGGCTTCGCCGGCCTTCAGCACCGCCGGCCCCATGCGGTCGAAGAAGATGAAGGGGCCGACAAGGCGGCGACGGCTGGAGGGGAGCGCGCGGCGCACGGCAAAACCGCCGATATCGCTGGAGCGGGGAATGATCAGATGTTCAATGGCATCGCAGGCAAAGGCATCGCCGGGGACAGGGTCGTTTCCGGGAAAGAAGGACATGGGGAACCTCCGTTTTCGATCGGCTCAGCGTAACAGGTCTCGACGCGGATCATAGAACGCATCGACTGCGCTCTGGTGACGCATCGTTCAGCGACCGAGCGTGTTGAGACGGCTATTCCTTCACCGGGATGTGCAGACCCACCTTTATGTCGCGTAACACCACATTGGTGTGCATGCGGCGGATCTGCGGGTTCTCGGCCATCAGCTGGGCGCTGATATCGTCGTAATGCTCGACATCGCGGGCGGTGATGATGGCGACAAGATCGACCTGACCGGTCACATAATAGACCTGCTGCACATGCTCCTGCTTGTCGGCCCAGGCGCGGAAGCGGGCAAGCGCATCGTAATTGTCGCGCTCGATCTCCATGCCGGTGATGAAGGTCATCGGGAAATTCGTCGCCTTGCGGTCCACCACCGCAATCTCGGCGGTGATGATGCCCTCGTCGCGCAACCGGCGGAGCCGGCGCTGTACGGCGGACGGCGACAGGCCCACCTTGTCGGCAATCGCTTCGGCCTTCAGCTGGCAATCCCGCTGCACCACTTCCAGAATGCTGCGGTCGAATTGATCGAGCTTGTCCGGCATGCGTTCTTCCTCCTCGCGCACCGCTTTTTCCGCTGCATAGCCGATTGCGGCGGATTGCGCCATCTTTCCGCAGCGCTTACCCCGTTCATGCAGGATTTTCCCGCAAGCATCGGCAAATGCGCTCGAAATCCGCAGCTTCGGCCTCCTATGGTCTCGCAATTGTCAAACGACCTGGGATCAAGATGACAGGGACCAACCCGGCCGCGCTCGACGTGCACGACATCCACAAGAGTTTCGCCGGTATCGAGGTTCTGAAAGGCATCTCGGCCAAGGCCCATCGTGGCGACGTCATTTCGATCATCGGCTCGTCCGGTTCCGGCAAAAGCACCTTCCTGCGCTGCATCAACCTGCTTGAAGCGCCCGATCGCGGCCGCATCATTGTGGGCGGCGAGGAGCTGACGCTTCGCCCGTCGCGCAAGGGCAGCTTAGAGGCCGCCGACCGCAAGCAGCTGGAGCGGCTGCGCACCGGGCTTGGCATGGTGTTCCAGAGCTTCAACCTCTGGGCTCATCGCACCGTGCTCGAAAACGTCATCGAGGCACCCGTTCACGTTCTGAAAATGCCGCGCCGCGAGGCGGTCGAGAAGGCGGAAGCGCTGCTTGCCAAGGTCGGTCTCTACGACAAGCGCGATGCCTATCCCGCCTTTCTATCCGGCGGCCAGCAACAGCGGGCAGCGATTGCGCGTGCGCTTTGTGTCGATCCGGCCGTGATGCTGTTCGACGAACCGACCTCGGCACTCGATCCGGAGCTTGTCGGCGAAGTCCTGAAGGTCATCCGCGATCTCGCCGAAGAGGGCCGCACCATGCTGCTCGTTACCCACGAGATGAGCTTTGCCCGCGAGGTCTCCAGCCATGTGATGTTCCTCGACAAGGGCCGCGTTGAGGAAGAGGGACCGCCGGACCAGGTCTTCGGCGACCCGAAAAGCGCCCGTTGCCGCGAATTCACCCGCAGCCTTGGTGGGCGCGGGACCGCCTGAACACAGATCCAGAACCATCCAACCAATCGGGGAAAACGACGATGAAACTGATCTCCCTTCTTCTCGCCGGTGCCGCCTTTGCCGCAACCGCCGTCACCGCCCAGGCCGAATTGCGCTTCGGCATCATGAACGAGGCCTATCCGCCCTTCTTCGCCAAGGATGCCTCCGGTACCTGGAAGGGCTGGGAAATTGATCTGATGAACGCGGTCTGCGCGGAAATGAAGGAAACCTGCTCGGTCGTCGACGTTTCCTGGGACGGCCTGATCCCGGCGCTGCAGACGAAGAAGTTCGACGTCATCTGGTCGTCGATGTCGATCACCGAGGAGCGGTTGAAGACCATCGACTTCACCGACAAATACTACAACACGCCGAGCAAGCTGATCGGACCGAAGGACGCGACCCCGGGTGCCTCGCCTGAGGCGGTCGACGGCAAGACCATCGGCATCCAGGTCTCGACGGTTCAGTCGGCCTATTATGCGAAATACTTCGCCGACAAGGCCGAGGAGCAGACCTACGCCACCCTGGATGAAGCCTTCCAGGATCTCGCCGCGGGCCGCATCGACTATGTCTTCGGCGACGCGATCCCGCTTGCTGACTTCCTCAAGACCGATTTCGGCAAGGATTGCTGCGCCGACATGGGCGACGTGGCGGCTGATCCGTCCGTTCTCGGCACCGGCATTGGCGGTGGGTTGCGCAAGGAAGATACCGAGCTGAAGGCAAAGCTGAATGCGGCGATCGCCGCCGTCCGCGCCTCCGGCAAGTATGACGAGATCACGAAGGCCTATTTCACCTTCGACGTCTACGGCCAGTAATCGGCAGGGATTGCGGACGAGATGGCGACAGGGTCAATGACGGCATGGCAATTGCTGGCGCTTCAGCCTCCGGGCTGGGGCGGCGCGCTGTTGACCGGTGCCGCAACGACCGTTGCCATCTCGGCCTGCGCCTTTTCGATCGGCCTGGTCATCGGTCTGTTCGGCGCGATCGGCAAGCTTTCCGACAACCGCCCGGTGGGACTGATCCTCAAGGGCTATACCTCTGTCATCAGGGCGGTTCCGGAACTGATCCTGATCGTCGGGCTCTATTATGCCGGGACCGACGGCCTCAACCGGCTGCTGATGGCCTTCGGCCTGCCGCCGGTCGAGGTCAATGGTTTCGTGGCGGCGGTTGCCGTGCTCGGCTTCGTGCAGGGCGCCTATATGACCGAGGTTCTGCGCGGCGCGATCCTGGCGATCCCGACAGGACAGCTCGAGGCGGCGCGGGCCTTCGGCATGTCGCCGATCCTGCGCTTTCGTCGCGTGACGCTGCCGGCACTGCTTCCCAATGCCCTGCCGGGCATGGCCAATCTCTGGATGTCGGTCACCAAGGACAGCGCGCTGGTCGCCGTCGTCGGCTATCAGGAACTGGCGCTGACGACGCGTCTGGCGGGTGCCAATACGAAGGAATATTTCCTGTTCTTCCTGGCGGCAGCGGTTCTCTATCTGGTCATCACGCTTCTCTCCAACCTCGTCTTCCATGGCATCGAGCGCCGCGTGCGCCGGGGCCAGCGGTCGGCGCATTGAGGGAGGGACGTGAGATGAATTTCGAGTGGATCGCGAAATACTGGCCGCTTCTGATCGAGGGCGCCTTCCAGACGGTGGCGCTGCTGGTCATCTCGGTCGGCTTCGGTTTCGTGCTGGCGATCGGCCTTGCCTTTGCCAGGGTCAGCGGCGGGCCAATCGCCCGCAATCTGGCACTCGGTTACTCGACCGTTTTTCGCGGCACGCCGCTGCTCATCCAGCTCTGGCTACTCTATTACGGCGTCGGCTCGCTGCTGCCGATGGTGCCAGGACTTCGCCAGAGCTTCCTCTGGCCAATCCTGCGCGAAGGCTTCTTCTTCGCCGCCCTCTCCTTCACGCTCAACTTCGCCGCCTATCAATCAGAAGTGCTGCGCGGAGCGCTCTTGTCCGTGCCGAAGGGGGAGCTTGAGGCAGGACGCTCGCTCGGCATGAGCCCCTTGATGCTGATCAGACGCATCTGGCTGCCGCGGGCGATCCGCACGGCGCTGCCGACGATTGCCGGCGAGATCGTTTTGCAGCTGAAAGCCACGCCGCTCGCCTTCACCGTCACCGTGATGGATCTCTATGCGGTCGCCTTCAAGGTCCGCCAGGATACGCTTCTCGTCTACGAGCCGCTGCTTGTGGTCACCCTCTTTTATGTCGCGCTGACTGCGCTCATCACCCGTGCCTTCGGGGTGGTCGAGGCGCAGGTGCCGATCCGCCGCTGAGGCGGTTTGAAAGCGAAATGCCATGACGAAAGTCTTCGTGACCCATCCCCTGCCCGCGTCTGCCGGTCCTGAAACCCGGGCGCTCGATGCCGGCCTGGTCATCGATCCCGCGACCGGGGCGATTGCGCCCAATGTCTCGATGTCGGTCAACAATGTGCTGATGCCGGGCGATGGCGCCTTTTCCGCCGATGGCGTCGCTGATCTCGCCGATCTGCCCTATCTCTATGCCCGCTGGACGAACCCGACCGTGCGGCAGTTGGAGCAGCGGCTGGCGGCTCTCGAAGGTGCGGAGGATGCGCTGGCGACCGCCACCGGCATGGCGGCGATTGCCGGGACGCTGTTCACCTTCTTGAAGGCCGGCGATCATCTCGTCGTCTCGGATGTCTGTTATGCGGGCGCCGTCGAACTGACGCAGCGGGTGCTGCCGGATTTCGGCATCGAGGTGACGCCGGTCAACATGGCGCGGCCAGACCTCGTCGAGGCTGCCATGCGGCCGAATACCCGGCTCGTGCATTGCGAAAGCCCGGTCAATCCGATCCTGCGCATCGTCGACCTCAAGGCGCTGGCGGCCGTTGCTCATAAACATGGGGCGCTGATCTCGGTCGATTCCACCTTTGCGACCCCGGTTGCCACGCGGCCGCTGGCGCTTGGCGTTGATCTCGTCATCCATTCGCTGACCAAGTTCATCAACGGCCATGGCGACGTGCTGGGCGGGGCCGTGATCGGGCGGAAGGAACTGATCGCCCGTATCAGGGGTCGCGCCGGCGTCTATCTCGGGGCGACACTCTCGGCCCAGTCGGCCTGGCTGATCATGCGCGGCATCGACACGCTTTATCCGCGCCTGCGCATGGCCTCAGACAGTGCCCTTGCCGTCGCCAGCTTCCTGGAGGGGCATCCGGAGGTGGAGCGTGTCATCCATCCGGGCCTCACCTCCCACCCGCAGCATGATCTCGCCAAACGCCAGATGGATGTCTTCGGCGGCATGATTGCGTTTCGCACCCGCGACCCGAAAGCCGCCGCAGAGCGGCTAGCGACACGCCTGCGTGTCGTCCACTATGCCTTCTCGCTCGGTCACCAGCGCAGCCTCGTCGTGCTGCTCGATACCGAGGAGATGATGACCTCCACCTTCCGCCTCACGGGCGACGCCCTCACCGACTACCGCGCCTATGCCGGCGACGGGCTCTTCCGCCTGTCGATCGGCCTCGAGACAACAGGCGATATCATTGCCGATCTCGACCAGGCGCTCACCCCCTGACCGCATCCGACGGAGACTTGTCCATGGCAGATACCATCATCCTCGACGGCGGCATGAGCCGCGAACTTCTCCGGCTCGGCGCGGAGCTGAAGCAGCCGGAATGGTCGGCGCTGGCGCTGATGAACAGCCCCGAGATCGTGCGCCAGGTGCATGCGGAATTCATTGCGGCCGGTGCCGATGTCGTCACCACCAATTCCTATGCACTGGTACCCTTCCATATCGGCGAGGAGCGGTTCCAGGCGGAAGGTCCGGCGCTGATCGCGCTTTCCGGCCAGCTGGCACGCGAGGCTGCGGATGCGGCAGGCCGCAAGGTTGTCGTGGCCGGCTCCCTGCCGCCGATCTTCGGCTCTTATGAACCGGAGAATTTCGACCCGTCGACCGTGCAGGACTATCTGAAGGTGCTCGTTGAAAACCTTGCCCCCCATGTCGATGTCTGGCTCGGCGAGACGCTGAGCCTGATTGCCGAGGGCGAGGCCGTGCGCAAGGCGATCCAGGCGCAGCCGAAGCCGTTCTGGATCTCGTTTACGCTCGCCGATGACGCGGCCCAGGTGGCCGGTGGCGAGCCGAAGCTGCGCTCGGGCGAGACCGTGCGGGCGGCTGCCGAATGGGCTGCGGGCTCTGGGGCTCAGGCGCTGCTCTTCAACTGTGCCAAGCCCGAAGTGATGAAAAAGGCCGTCGAGACGGCAGCGGTCGTGTTTGCCGAAAAGGGTGTGAAGCTGAAGATCGGCGTCTATGCCAATGCCTTCGAAAGCGACACCGACGACAAGGCCGCAAACGAGGGGCTGCACGACACGCGCCAGGACCTGACCGGCGACACCTATTCCCGCTTCGCCTGCGACTGGGCGGAAGCTGGTGCGAGCATGATCGGCGGCTGCTGCGGCATCGGGGCGGAGCATATCCACCGCGTGGCTGGGGCGCTGCGAGCCCGGAGATGATCCACCAAGGGGGCTGGTCGGGCTGTTGACTTAAATGTGTCTTTCTCGTGATTTTTTTGTGCTGAGGGTCTTGAAAGACCAATCACCTATCACGATATAGCGATCGCGGACCGGGCCCCTCTGACGACGGATTGCCCTCGTGATGTCGGACCGCATCGAGTGAGCTCGATGTCATGCCCGGACCCGGATCTCTTGCGAGACCAGTCGTGCATTGCATCGAGCTGGGTCACGCAACAGAGGTGAAAACATTGGAACTCCTGCTCATTCTCTTTCTCGGCAAGCCGCTCTGGATGTGGCTTGTCTTCATGCTCATCGTCGTCGCACTCCTGGCCTTCGACCTGGGCGTGCTTCACAAGGACGATCATGAAATCGGCGTCGCCGAAAGCCTGAAGCTTTCGGCTATGTACATTACACTGGGTCTCTCCTTCTC
>JARXAK010000088.1 GCA_029865885.1 Rhizobium sp.
GCGGCAAGATCGTGCTTGAGGGTTTCCCGGCCTGAGGCCGTAAATCACCGGGGCCGCCGACTGCGGCGGCCCTCAGGCGGCGACAATCAGGCCGCAGATCGCATGATGGCAGCGCTGCCGGTTGGGCCTTCGCTCTGCTTAAGTGCCACCCCTTCGACGGCGACAAGGTTCTCCTGGCCCCAGCGACCGATCGCCTGAAGCACCGGTTCGAGGCTGCGTCCGAGCGGGGTCAGCGAATAGTCGACGCGCGGCGGCACCACGGGATAAACCGTGCGGGCGACGAGACCGGCGACTTCCATGTCGCGCAATTGCTTCGACAGCATGCGGTGGGTGATCGACGGAAGGCGCTTGACCAATTCGTTGAAGCGCAGGACCTCGTCCCTCAGCAGATGGTGGAGGACCACGGCCTTCCACTTGCCGTCGAGCAGCTGGAGGGTCGCCTCGATCTGGCAACCACCGAGGTCCGACATGCCGGAATTGGTATCGCGAGCCATTCAAAATCCCTTCTCAAATCTTCGACGCAGCCGGCGACCGGCGCGTCTGTTTTCACTTAGTCCTGGCGGGTCGGAGAGCAAAGCCTCAGACCGGTCGGAATTGGTCGACACAGCGTCAACAGGACATTCGACGCATGACGGCGCCTTAAAGTTTCACTGGCGGGAGATTGGGGCAAAGTCTTGAATCGGCAACGGCGATGTCCAACTCGTGACCGCCTGTGACGAAGCGTCATTGCAGAAAACCAAAAAGATGTGGCGCTGGTATAAGAACCAGCGCCACTGAAAATTCCAGGATGGGCGGGCCGATCAGGCCTGCATGACGACGACCTTGCTGCCGACGTCGACGCGCGCATAGAGATCGATCACATCATGGTTCATCATGCGCACGCAGCCCGACGACATGGCCTGGCCGATCGACCAGGGCTGGTTGGTGCCATGAATGCGGAACATGGTGTCGTTGCCGCCGCGATAGAGATACATGGCGCGGGCACCGAGCGGGTTGTTCGGGCCGCCGGGCAGACCGCCTGCATATTTCCGGTTCTTTTCCGGGTCGCGGCGGATCATGTTCGCCGTCGGCGTCCAGGTCGGCCATTCAGCCTTGCGGCCGACATAGGCGTTGCCGGCAAGCGCCAGGCCTGCGCGACCGACGCCGATACCATAGCGCATGGCGCGACCACCGCCCATGACGTAGTAGAGGCGCCGCGCCGGCGTATCGACCACGATGGTTCCTGCCGGATGCGCGGTCTCATAGGCCACTTCCTGACGGCGCAGCTCCGGCTTGATCTTGTCCAGCGGCACCTTCTTCAGCGGAAACGGCTCATTCGGCACGTCGCCATACATGGCCTGCTGATTGGGTACGGACTGGCAGCCGGCCAGGAAGAGCGGCAGGCCGAACAGAAGACCGCGGCGGGAAATGCTCATGATTCAGGCATCCTCAAGGTAAGATTCGTTGCCGAGGAGCCTAGGAATTTATGGTTAATGACGGGTTAAAACTGAGGGATGCCGTTAAGACCGATGGCGAAGATGGGGCGGGGTCAGACGCCTGGGATTGGATTGAAGCACAATGCCAGGAATGGTAGTTTTGAAGTTATAGGAGGCAGACAATGCGCACAACGATTAGGGTCGATGATGAACTGCTTGCGGATGCCAAGGAGTTTACCGGCATTGCGAGCACCTCGGCTGTCATGAAAGAGGCCCTGACTGCGCTGGTTCAACGGGAGGCCGCGCGCAGACTGATTGCTCTGGGTGGTAGCCAGCCCGATCTGAAGGCGCCGCCGCGCAGACGCTGGAACTCAGACGGAACGTTTGGTCAAGATGAGGATCCTGATTGACACATCGATATGGATCGACCACCTGCGCCGGAGTGACACGAGGCTTGAGGCCTTGCTCCGGCGAAAGCAAGCCTTTGCTCATCCTTTCGTCATCGGAGAAATTGCGCTCGGCCCGATGCGAGACTACGACTTTGTGATCCAATCTTTCTTGAAGCTACCGCAAGCTGCTGTCGCCCCAGAGGGGGAGGTGCTGTCGCTCATCCGGCAGAATGGCCTGATGGGCAGTGGAATAGGTTACGTCGATGCGCATCTCCTGGCATCGGCGACGCTCGCACCTGGAATGTCCCTTTGGACCAGAGACAGACGCCTACACGCAGCAGCAGACCGCCTCTCGCTCGCCTACGCCCCCTGAGATACAATAAGGGCGGCCTTTCGACCGCCCCTCTGGCAATATCACATATTCGGGTAGACCGGCCCCTCGCCGGCCATCTTGCGCGGCGGTCCGTGCGGCCCGGCCAGCCGAATATCACATATTCGGGTAGACCGGTCCTTCGCCGCCCTGTGGCGGCACCCAGTTGATGTTCTGGTTGGGGTCCTTGATGTCGCAGGTCTTGCAGTGGACGCAGTTCTGGGCGTTGATGACGAAGGTCTGGTCGCCATCCTTCTCCACCCATTCATAGACGCCCGCCGGACAGTAGCGGGTCGACGGGCCGGCAAACACCTCAAGCTCGGAGCGCTTCTGCAGATCCATGTCCTTGACCTTGAGATGGACCGGCTGGTCTTCCTCGTGGTTGGTGTTGGAGAGGAACACCGAAGAGAGACGGTCGAAGGTCAAGACGCCATCCGGCTTCGGATAGGCGATCGGCTTGTGCTGCGCTGCCGGCTCAAGCGATGCCGCATCAGTCTTGCCATGCTTCAGCGTGCCGAAGAAGGAGAAGCCGAGGAGCTGGTTCATCCACATATCGATGCCACCAAGGCCGACGCCGAGCGCCGTGCCGAGCTTGGACCAGAGCGGCTTGACGTTGCGCACCCGCTTCAGGTCGCGGCCGATATCGGTCGAACGCCATTCGTTCTCGATCTCGATTGGCTCGTCATTGGCGCGGCCGGCGGCAATCGCGTCTGCAATCTTTTCCGCCGCCAGCATGCCGGAGAGCACGGCATTGTGGCTGCCCTTGATGCGGGGCACGTTGACGAGACCGGCGGAACAGCCGATCAGCGCACCACCCGGGAAGGAGAGTTTTGGCACCGACTGGTAGCCGCCTTCGGTGATCGCACGCGCGCCATAGGACAGACGCTTGCCGCCTTCGAAGGTGTCGCGGATCGCCGGATGCGTCTTGAAGCGCTGGAACTCCTCGAAGGGATAGAGATAGGGGTTCTTGTAGTTGAGGTGCACGACGAAGCCGACGGCGACCATGTTGTCTTCGAGGTGGTAGAGGAAGGAGCCACCACCGGTCTTCATGCCAAGCGGCCAGCCGAAGGAGTGCTGCACGAGACCCGGCTTGTGGTGCTCGGGCTTCACCTGCCAGAGTTCCTTGAGGCCGATGCCGAACTTCTGCACGTCGCTTTCGCGCGACAGATCGAACTTGGCGATCAGCTGCTTGGCGAGCGAACCGCGAACACCTTCCGAGATCAGCACATATTTTCCGAGCAATTCCATGCCGCGGGTATAGGCTGGGCCCGGCTCGCCGTTCTTCTCGATGCCCATGTCGCCGGTCGCCACCCCGATGACCGCGCCCTCGTCATTGTAGAGCACTTCGGAGGCGGCAAAGCCCGGATAGATCTCGACGCCGAGCGCTTCCGCATGGGCGCCCAGCCAGCGACAGACATTGCCAAGCGAGACGATGTAATTGCCGTGATTGTTCATCAACGGCGGCATCAGCGCATTGGGAAGACGCACCGAGCCGGCGGGGCCCAGGAAAAGGAACTGGTCGTCGGTGACCGGTGTCTTGAAGGGGTGATCGGCCTCTTCGCGCCAGCCCGGGATCAGGCGGTCGATGCCAATGGGATCAACCACGGCACCGGAGAGGATATGGGCGCCGACTTCCGCACCCTTTTCGAGCACGACGACGGTCAGATCCGGATTGACCTGTTTCAGCCGGATTGCCGCCGACAGACCTGCGGGACCAGCGCCCACGATCACGACGTCGAATTCCATGCTTTCGCGTTCCGGCAGTTCCATGTCCGTGCTCATCGTCATTTCCTCTTCAGGCGGTCCCATCCGCCTTCCTCCTTGACAAAACCCAACCCGATTGTCGAGCCGAAGCGCGACGCGCGGGGGCGCAAATTCCGGCAGGGCGGTGTGAAGACCAAGAATATCTTACGTGCACGTAAGCGTCAATGCGACAAGTTTGGATCGGCCGAGGCGATCAAGGCGGAGAAGCCACGGATCATATGCAGGTCACTGCCCTCGATCAGGGCAGCAGGCAGATCGAGGGTGCGGATGACCGAGGAGCTTTTGATCGAGGCAAGGCCATGCAGCGAGGACCAGATGACCAGAGCATCGAGCAACACGGCCTCGTCGCTGCGCGCTTGTCCCGAAAGCTGCGCCTTGCGCTTCAGTCCGGAGACCAACAGGGAAAAGGCATGTTTTGCCTTGGCCATCATCTCGGGAAAGGCTTCGCCATCCGGCAGCGGCGTGCCGAACATCAGGCGGTATTCGAGCGGATGCTCGCGCGCATAGCCCAGATAGTCCTTAGCCATGTTCGCCATATCCTGATCCGGATCATCCGATTTCGGATGGGCGTCGAGGAAGGCTGCGAAGGCGTCAAAGGCGCGCGAGACCATTTCCGCCAGAATATGGTCGCGGCTGACAAAGTGCCTGTAGGGCGCCTGATGCGACACACCAAGGCGGCGCGCCACCTCGCGCAGGCTCAGTTGCTCCAGCCCGCCACTGGCGATGATCGCCATGCCCTCTGCAATGCAGGCTTCGCGCAGATCGCGTCGTGTTCTCGGCATGGGTCTTCCTGCGCAATTCTGCTCGATGACGGGCCAGACAGGGGCCACCCCTACCCTTACCCGCAGCATGCACACCCCACAAGACACGCCAAATGACACACCAAATGACACATCGGCGGGATGCCGCGCAGGTCCCTTGTAGAGTGCAAATGTTGACAGCGTCAACTTCATTCGATAGGCATCATGTTGACACCATCAACATTGAGGAGGCATCCATGGTCAGGATCATCACAGCCGCGCCGCTTGCAGCAGCGATCGTGGCCTTCACGGCCCCGCACGTCCTGGCGCAGGAGCTGACCGTGCGCGTCTCCGGAATTGCCGAGGCGCGTGGCGAAATCGGCTGTGCGCTGCATGCGAGCGGCGCGTCGTTTCCGACCGGGCAGGCCGGTGCGCGCATTGTCTGGATCAAGGCAACGGCCCCCGAGGCTCAATGCCGTTTCGCCGATGTTGCCGCCGGCGGCCATGCGGTTGCGATCTCCCATGATCTCAACGGCAATCGGCGCACCGACACCAATTTTCTGGGCATGCCGACCGAAGCCTGGGGCGTGTCCAACAATGTCAGACCGAGCCTTCGCGCACCGCGCTTCAACGAAGCGCGCTTTGAGACCGACGGAAGCCCCAAGACCATCACCGTGAGGATTGCCAAATGACGGACACATCCCCTGCCCTGAACCACATGCGCCGCAGGCGCGAGCTGAAATACGGACCGCTGGCTTTGGTGACCGGCGCGTCGGACGGGATCGGACGGGAATTTGCCCGCGAACTTGCACGGCGCGGCTATGGCCTCGTGATTGTTGCGCGCAGGCTCGACCGGCTGGAGGCGCTGGCGGAGGAACTGGCGCGCGCCCATGGCGTCGCGGTCGATGTCCTGCCCTTCGAGCTGTCGCAACCGGACCAGGTGCAGGAGCTGATCCGCGCCAGCGCCCACTACGACATCGGCCTCTTGGTGGCCGCCGCAGGCTTCGGCACCTCGGGTCCCTTCATCCGCATCCCTGTCGAGACCGAACTCGACATGATCGACGTCAACTGCCGGGCCGTCGTGCAGATCAGCCATGCCATGGCCAAACGCTTCGTGCGTCGCGGCTCGGGCGGCATGGTGCTGATGAGCTCGCTGCTCGCCTTCCAGGGTGTGGCGCAGTCGGCCAATTATGCAGCGACCAAGGCCTTCATCCAGACATTCGCCGAAGGGCTGCGCGCAGAACTTCGCCCGCAGGGCGTCGATGTGATCGCCTGCGCGCCCGGCCCGATCGCCAGCGGCTTTGCCACCCGGGCCAATCTCGTCATGGGCATGAGCCAGCCGGCCTCGGTGGTTGCCGCCGCAACACTGAACGCGCTCGGCCGACGCGGCACGATCCGGCCGGGCCTGCTCGCCAAGGCACTGGAGGCCTCGTTTACCGGCATGCCGCGATGGGGCCGCACACTGATCCTGTCGAAGATCATGGCCGGCATGGCGCGGGGGCCTTCCGCCGCCGAAGCTGAAGACGCGGCCATGACGCGAGGAAAACCGTCATTGAAGCGTGTCGATCCCGTATGATTGCCCGCGCAGGTCAGGTCTGGCCGCTTTGAGCTCTAGCGCTGCCCGCCCTTAGGCGAAGCGCAGCATGACCTTCGCGCCCGTCGGCATTCCAAATGCGATGCGGGGAAGTCGAAAACGCAGCCTGTGGGGATGCCATCCGAGACGAGCAATTCACGAGGCTGACCGCCGGGCAGACCGTCCTGTGCCAAACTTCGAAGATAGGTGTCTTCGGAAACGAGATTTGGCATTCCCCTTCTTCCCCCACCTGCTCCCCCTTGATAGTTTGCCGTCAAAGACATTTGATCACGAAAGGACACCCCCATGGATCTCGGTATTTCCGGCAAACGCGCCCTCGTGCTCGCTGCCTCGCGCGGTCTCGGCCTTGGCATTGCCAAGGCGCTCGCCGCTGAGGGCTGCCATGTGCTGATCTGCGGGCGCACCGAAGAGAAGCTGAAGGCCAATGTCGAGGCCATCAGGGCGGGTGGCGGCAAGGCGGATTATGTCGTGGCGGATCTCGCCGACGCGCATTTCGTCGACCAGATGCTTTCGGCCGTGCATCATACGCTCGGCGGCATCGACATTCTCGTCAACAATTCCGGCGGCCCGACGCCCGGCACGGTCGAGGACATGGATGCCGAAAAGCTCTATAACTTCTTCCAGTCCATGGTCGTGCGCGTCATCACGCTCACCAATGCGCTTGCGCCCCTGATGAAGACGCAGGGCTTTGGCCGCATCCTGACGGTTGCCTCCTCCGGCGTCTTCGAGCCGATCCCGAACCTTGCACTCTCCAACACCCTGCGCGGCGCCCTCGTCGGCTGGAACAAGACGCTGTCGTCGGAACTCGCCTCCTATGGCGTTACCGCCAACATGATCCTGCCGGGCCGCATCCATACCGACCGGATCGACGAGCTGGATGGCGCGAATGCCAAAACGCAGGGCAAGACGCTCGACGAAGTGCGCTCGGCCTCGGTCAAGTCGATCCCCGCCCAACGGCTCGGGCGTGTCGAGGAATTCGCCGCCGCAGCAGCCTTCCTCTGCTCAGTCCCGGCAAGCTACATCACCGGCACGATGCTGCGCGTCGATGGCGGGGCGGCGAAATCGATCTGAGATGGTGCAGCACAGCAGCATTGCCCGCCATGCGTAATTTCATATTCGCTAAAATTGCATGGACCGTTTGAACGGCTTGGCAAGTTCTGGGGACTAATCAGGTACCAGGTTCACTGGGAGATGAGAGTTCCCGCTATGATCGAAGCCGGACATGAAGACCGGACGCTCCTGGATGTGCTCGCACCGCTGTTTGTGGTGCAGGACGACCCGGAGACGCCCAAACCCCTCGTGCTGAAGCCAGGTTCCGCCGTTCTCGGCGCCATCATCGGGCAGCTCCTGCCTCGTTTTGCCGAGGACGAGGTGCCCGAGATTGCCGAGATCGACACGCCGATGGCCTTTTTGTCGCGATCCTATCTCGACGTCTGAACGAATTGCGACCCGCAGATCGATGCGCGGCAGCGCGTCCCTTGATCTTGGAAGCGACAGGGTCCACCGTATCCGTGGCTGTGACAGCCCCGGAGCATGTCGATGTCGCCTTCCCGTATCGCCCTTTCTGTGCTCGCCGCGCTTTGCATCCTCATCGGTTTCATCTGGATGGGCCAGGGCTCGGGCCACTTTCCCTATCCCGCCTCCAGCTTCATGATCGACCAGACGCCGTGGATCGTCTATGGCGCCGGCCTCGCCCTTGCGGGTGTCGTCGGCCTCGTGCTTTTGCGCCGTCGATAATCTGCCCCCAATTCCCCGCTTGCCCTTGACCGCCCCCTGTGGCATCAGGCGCCCTCTTTCGTTCGTCGGCACTGCCGGCCACAGCCGGCCCGCCGGTTCTCACAGACATCAAAGACACGTCAAAAAAAGGAGCGATGGCCATGGCTGCAGCGCTTGGGCTCGATTTCGGCACGACCAATACCGTGATCGCCGTCGCGAAAAACGACGACGAGACGCGCTCGGTCTCCTACACCTCGCCGGCCGGCACGAGCGACAGCATGCGCACGGCGCTTTCCTTCCTCAAGGATCCGCAGCTCGGCGCCGGCGCGCTGAAGGTTGAGGCGGGCCAGGCTGCCATCCGCACCTTCATCGACAATCCGGGCGACTGTCGCTTCCTGCAGTCGATCAAGACCTTTGCCGCCTCCGCCCTCTTCCAGGGCACGCTGGTGCATGCCCGCCGCTTCCAGTTCGAGGACCTGATGGAGGTCTTCCTCAAGCGGCTGCAGGCCTATGCCGGTGATGGCTGGCCGGGCGAGGCAAAGCGGCTCGTCGCCGGCCGCCCGGTGCATTTCGCCGGCGCCAGCGCCGATCCGGCACTTGCCGTGACCCGCTACAACGAGGCACTCACCCGGCTTGGCTTTCCCGAGATCCATTATGTCTACGAGCCGGTCGCAGCCGCCTTCTATTTCGCGCGCACGCTGAAACAGGATGCGACCGTGCTCGTCGCCGACTTCGGCGGCGGTACCACCGACTTCTCGCTGATCCGCTTTTCGACCGAAGCCGGCAAACTCAGCGCCACGCCGATCGGCCATTCCGGTGTCGGCATCGCCGGCGACCAGTTCGACGCGCGCATTATCGACCAGCTCGTGGCGCCCGAGATCGGCAAGGGCAGCCAGTTCAAGAGCTTCGGCAAGCTGCTCGACGTGCCCAGCAACTACTATCTCGCCTTTTCGCGCTGGAACCAGCTGTCGGTCTTCAAGACATTGAAGGAATTCACCGATCTGAAATCCCTGGTCCGCCAGGCGGAAGAGCCGGAAAAGCTCGAACTGTTCATCGACCTCATCGATCATGATGAGGGCTATCCGCTCTACCAGGCGGTTTCGGCGACCAAGATGGCGCTGTCCGCGGCGGAGGAAGCCGATTTCCGCTTTTCGCCGCTCGGCCGAGCCGGCGAAAAGCGCGTGACGCGGCGCGATTTCGAAAGCTGGATCGCCGACGATCTCGCCCGCATGGAAGCGGCGCTCGACGAGGTCCTGACGTCAAGCAACACGGAAGCAGGCGCGATCGACAAGATCTTCCTCACCGGCGGCACCTCCTTTGTGCCCGCCGTGCGCGACATCTTTCACCGCCGCTTCGACGCGTCGCGAATCGAGACCGGCGGCGAACTGGTGTCGATTGCGCATGGCTTGGCTCTCATCGGCGAGCGCGACGATATCCAACAGTGGGTGGGGTGAGGTTTCTGCAATCCTTCGCTGAGGGCGGCGAGCTAGGTCTCCCCTCATCCTGAGGCGCCTGCGAAGCAGGCCTCGAAGGATCGAGGCCGCCAGGAACACCAGCCGCCCTCGTCCTTCGAGGGGAGCATTCGCTCCCGCCTCAGGATGAGGGCTGATCGTGGTAGACCACCCCGCGCTTTCCATTTGCCTTCCCCCTCCCGATCGCACTAGAACGGGACCATGATCCAGGCCCGCGACATGACGCCCGCAGAGCTCGCCGCGCTTCTCGCATTTCATGCGGAAGCGGGCGTCGAGTGGCTCGTGGAAGAGGATCCGATCGACCGGATCGCGGCCTTTGCGGCGGAAAAATCGGCGCGGCAGCTTGCCAGACCGGTGGCGGACACCCCGGCGCCCCTGCCCGCGCGAACGGCGCCGGCG
>JARXAK010000014.1 GCA_029865885.1 Rhizobium sp.
GGCTTGCCTGTGCCGTCTTTGCGCTCGTCATCACCGGGTCGACGCTTAACGTCTACAGCCAGATCGGCCTTGTGCTGCTTGTCGGGGTCATGGCGAAGAATGGCATCCTGATCGTGGAATTTGCCAACCAGTTGCGTGATCGCGGGCAGAGCGTGCGCGAGGCTATCGAGAATGCCTGCGCGATCCGTCTGCGACCCGTGATGATGACGATGATCGCGACCGTGCTTGGTGGGTTTCCGCTGCTTCTCGCACAAGGGGCGGGCGCCGAGGCGCGTATCGCGCTTGGCTGGGTGATCGTCGGCGGGCTTGGCTTTGCGACACTGGTGACGCTCTACATCACGCCCGTCGCCTATCTGCTGCTCGCCCGCTTCTCCAAGCCGCATGCTCATGAGGAGGCTCGGCTGAAGCGTGAGCTCGATGACGCCAATTTGAAGGGTGCGAATGATCCGGGGGAAGCGCCTCGGATAGCCGCTGAATAACAGAGGCACCTCGTTTAAATCGGCGTGGCGTTTCTGCCGCTGGACAAAGAAATCCGCCTATCCCATAGCAGGGTCGATGCCTCGCAGGGGGCGTCGGGTTTGCAAATACGGGAGGCGGCGGAATGGCTCGGAAGGATGTGATCGACGGCACGCGCAACGAGGAGGGAATCGCGAGCGCGCTGCCGATCCTCAAGCAGCGCTTCGGGGATCGCTTTCAGACCGGGCAGTCCTTTCGCGAGCAGCACAGCCACACCACGACCTATCTGCCCTCGCAGCTTCCCGATGGCGTCGTGTTCGTCGAGCAGACAGCCGATGTCCAGGAGGTGGTGCGGATTTGTGCCGCCCATCGCGTGCCGATCATCGCCTTCGGGACGGGATCGTCACTGGAAGGGCAGGTCAACGCGCCGTCCGGTGGCATCTCCGTCGATTTCAGCAGGATGAACCGTATTCTGCAGGTCAATGCCGAGGACCTGGACTGCACGGTGGAGCCCGGTGTGACCCGGGAAGACCTCAACACCTAACTCCGCGATACGGGCCTGTTCTTTCCGATCGACCCCGGCGCCAATGCTTCGCTCGGCGGCATGACCGCGACCCGCGCCTCGGGCACCAATGCGGTGCGCTACGGGACGATGAAGGACAATGTGCTGGCGCTGACGGTTGTCACCGCCGACGGAGAAGAGATCCGCACGGCGCAGCGGGCACGCAAGTCTTCTGCCGGCTATGATCTGACGCGGCTCTTCGTCGGCTCGGAAGGCACGCTCGGGGTGATCACCTCGATCACGCTCAGGCTCCAGGGTATTCCCGCCAAGATCAGCGGTGGTGTCGTCGCTTTCCCGACGTTGGAAGACGCCTGCAAAGCCGTGATCATGACCATCCAGATGGGCATTCCCGTGGCGCGCATCGAGCTTCTGGACGAGATGCAGATCCGTGCCTGCAACGCCTATTCGAAGCTTTCCTATGCCGAACGTCCGACGCTCTTCGTCGAATTTCACGGAACGGAAGAAACGGTGGAACTGCAGGCCGCCCAGTTCGGCGAGATTGCGGCCGAATTCGGCGGTGGCGCGTTTGCCTACACCGCCAATGCCGAAGAGCGGAACCTGCTGTGGAAGGCGCGCCACAACGCCTATTGGGCAAGCCGGGCGCTGGCGCCGGAGCTTGCGGCTTTGTCCACCGATGTCTGCGTGCCGATTTCGCGGCTTGCCGAATGTGTGGCCGCGACGCAGGCCGATATCCGTGAGAACGGGTTCCTGGCGCCGGTCGTCGGCCATGCCGGCGATGGCAATTTCCATGTCCTGCTTCTGTTCAACGACCAGGACGCCGCCGATGTCGAAAAGGCGGAAGCCTTCCTGGAACGCCTGAACGGAAGGGCGCTTGCCATGGAGGGCACCTGCACCGGCGAACACGGGATCGGGCAGGGCAAGATCAG
Organism: Rhizobium sp.; assembly: GCA_029865885.1. Taxonomy (GTDB): domain Bacteria; phylum Pseudomonadota; class Alphaproteobacteria; order Rhizobiales; family Rhizobiaceae; genus Allorhizobium. Next base: position 1,906 of record JARXAK010000014.1, read on the forward strand.
CTATCTGGAACAGGAGCTCGGCTCGGCTTTGCCGACGATGCGGGCGATCAAGGCGGGCCTCGACCCCAACAACATCTTCAACCCCGGCAAGATCTTTCGCCTGTGACTGCAAGAGCTTGCGGGTTGCCCCGCCGGTGAATTGCGTTACCTTCTGGGCCGTGATCAAGGGAGTGGCATTCGGTGCTCGGACGCATACTGGTAACGCTCGGCGGCCTTCTGGTGGTTGCGCTGTTTTCTGCGCTTTTGGCGCCGCTCTTCGTCGACTGGACCAATTTCCGCCAGAACTTCGAGGCTCAGGCCAGCCAGTTGCTCGGCAAGAAGGTCGTGGTGCATGGCGACGTCAGTGCGCGCCTGCTGCCATTCCCATCCGTCACCATGGAAGATGTCACCGTTGGCAGTGATATCGATGGGACGCCGCTGGTCAGGGTCGCGCGTTTCTCGCTCGATGCAGAGCTCGCGCCGTTTCTCTCCGGCGAAGCCCGCATCTTCGACATGCGCATCGAGGAGCCGAAGGTGCGTATCCGTCTTCTGTCCGACGGCACGCTCGACTGGCTGCGTGGCAGCAAACCGAGCATCCCGGCGCGCACCGTGGTTCTGGAGAAGGTTTCCGTCACCGGTGGTACAATCGAATTCATTGACCAGCAGTCGGGACGCAATCGGATCCTGAGCGAGCTCGATGCGGCGCTTTCGGCTCGCACACTTGCCGGTCCCTGGTCCGTCGAGGGCAGGGCGGTGCTCGACGGAGAGCCGGCACGGTTCGGGCTGACCACCTCGGAAGTCACAGGTGCTGCGCTGCCTCTCAGGTTGCGGATTGATCCGGAAGCGCGACCCTTCGATCTGATGCTCGAGGGCGAACTGGGACTTGAAGATGGCAAGCCGCAATATGCCGGCAGCTTCTCATCCACCTGGAAGACTGCGACGCCGGCGGAACCTGTGGAGCCGGGGCACACGCCGGTGCCGCCGCCGCGTGTGCGGGGCGAGTTCAAACTGGCGAATGACAGCGTCACGGTGCCAAGCTATCGTCTGGAGCTCGGAGAGACCGCCGACCCTTACGTGATTTCGGGTGAAGCCAAGCTCGACACCGGCGCCAATCCGGAATTTCTGCTGACCGCCGAAGGCCAGCAAGTCGACGTCAACCGGCTGGCCGCCGACGGTAGCCGGGCAAAGACCTCCCGCAATGGAACGGTATCCGTCCAGCAGCGCATGGCGCTGCTGCTTGCGACGGCTGCCCAAATCCCGATCCCCAGGGTGCCCGGGCTTGCGACGCTGCGCCTGCCGGCCATTGTTGCCGGCGATACCGTATTCCGCGACCTGCAGCTCGACCTGCGCCCCGCCGGAAACGGTTGGGCGGTGGACAAGGCCGTCGGCGTGTTGCCAGGGCGCACCCAGGTTGAGGCGAGTGGACGACTGGTTCTGGTCGGTACGCCCTCCTTCGAGGGCAATCTTCTCATCGCCTCGACCCAGCCCTCAGGTCTGGCGACCTGGATTTCCGGTCGCGTCGATCCGGCGATCCGTGGTCTTGCCTCTGCCGGTTTTTCGGCCACCGTCAACCTGACGCCCGAGTTGCAGCGGTTCGAGAACCTGGAGCTTGCCATTGGTGCAGAACCTCTGAAGGGGCGGATCGAGCGGGAATCGCCGAGTGGCCGGTCCGCCAGCCTTTCCATCGATCTGACCGGGGACGGGCTCGATCTCGATGCCGCGCGGGCGATTGCGGCACTCGTTGTCGGCGAGGATGCCGAGCAGCGCCTGCTGGCCGAACGCGTCGCGACCCGGCTCAAGGTCGATGCATTGCGTGCTTTCGGGGTGACCGCCGAAGACGTGGAGGCGATCGCGACCTATCAGGCCGGGCAGCTCTCGATTGACCGGCTGAATTTCGGAAACGTGGCCGGCAGCGCGATCCAGATCAGCGGTACGCTGCGTGACACCGAGGGCAAGCCGGTCGGGGAGACGGAACTCGCTTTCGTTTCCGATGATCCGGGGCCCTTCCTCGACCTCTTGCGCGAACGGCTGCCGGCAAGTCCGCTTGTGGAGCGGCTGGCCAAGAGCGCGTCCTGGTATTCGGGAACCGATCTACAGGCGACTGTCCTGATGTCTGAGACCGGTGCCGTGACCATCGACACCGCCGGTCGTGTGAACAACAGCGCGCTTGTGTTGAAGGCTGAGGCCGCAGACCTGTCCGCGCTGCTGGCGGGTGGCAAGCGCAGCCTGGATGTCAGGCTGGAGAACGATGAGGCGCAGGTTCTTCTGGGCCAGCTCGGGTTCGATCCCTTGCCCTGGACCGTGGGCGAGGGCGGTGTGCTGACGCTGACGGTGAATGCTGCCGGCGATGGCAAGGCCGATGCCGCCGTTCGCTTTGCCGGCGCTTTGACCACACTCGACGCCACCGGGCAACTGACGGCCGTCAATACGCCGAACCTTCTCGACGGCAGCTGGGACGCCTCGATCGACAGCCAGGATCTCGGCCCCTATCTGATGGCGCTTGGGCTCAGCCTTCCCGACGCTGCGACCGGATTGCCGGCCAAAGGGCAGACGCAGCTTTCGCTTGCTGAAGGGCAGCTTTCGATCAACAGCCTGACCGGCACGCTCGGCAGTCAACAGGTCACCGCCGAGGGGCAGGTGAACCTGACGGGGTCCGTTCCCGCAGCTGTCGGCACGGTCGTCCTCGATCAGCTTGATCTCGACTGGCTGGCCGAGACCATGGTCGGTCCACTGAGGGATGCGGCGACGGGTGATCTGTCGCAAAGCGCGCTGAACCCGGTCAGTCTGCCCTTCGACCTCGACCTTGGCGTGACGGTCAAGCGGCTGTGGCCTGGTGCTGCCGAGGCCATGACGGATGTATCCGGAAAGCTGCGCAACAAGGCCGGCGAACTCAGCCTCGACGAGGTTTCCGGTGCCTGGCTGGGCGGCAAGATCACAGGCCGTTTTTCTGTCGCCAATACGGACGGAAATGGTTTCCTGCAGACCCGCTTGGATCTGGTGGATGGTGACCTGACCCGGACGCTCAATGCGCTGCGTATCGAGCGCGGCATGCCTGAGGCGGCAATGCCCAAAGGTCGCATGGATGTGACGCTGGTCGCCGAGGGGGCGGGCAAGACGCCGGCCGAGTTGATCGGCACGGCCAGCGGCTCCGGCGAGGCGCGGTTCAGCACCTTGACGCTCGACGACTTCCGGCTCGCGATCATGCCAGCCTTGATCGCCGAGGTCGACGCTCTTGGAACCGAGATCGGCGAAGAGAAGATACGCGACATCACGGAGCGCCTGGTCGCGGGTGGTCAAACCGATATCAAGGACCTCGTCCTGCCGTTTGCGCTGTCGGATTCGACACTGCGTATCCAGGCGGCAAGCCACCAGACGGATGAGGCGAAACTCGATGGCGCGCTGCGCCTCGATCTCCAGACGGGGCTGCTGGATGCCGAGGTTGGCGTTGCCCTTCGGCCCGGAGATGCTGCCATGGAAGGGGCGGAGCCGAATTTCCGCCTGTTGCTGCAGGGCGAGGCGCTTGCGCCAAAGCGTTCTTTCGATGTGACGGAGCTCAGCAATTTCGTTTCGCTGCGGGCCTTCGAGACCGAGCGTCGGCGCGTCGAGGCGCTTCAGGCGAGCGTGCTGGAAAAACAGAGGCTGCGACGCGAGGCTGCGCTCGCACGGTCACGCGCGGAGGAGCGGGCACGTGTCGAGGCGGAGCGCCTGCGGCTTCAAGAAGAGGCGCGGCTGAAGGCGGAAGAGGAAGCTCGCGCCGCTGCCGCGAACCAGACAGATGCCAATCAACAAGGGAGCGTGCCGCCACCTGCGGATGGGCAGACCTCCGATCCGGCGACGGATCTGACCACCGACACCGTGCCCGCTGCGCCGGTCCTGCCAGTCGCGCCGGAGGAGCGGGTGACCCGTCAGCCCTTGCCCGAGATGCGGTTCGAGGGCTTGCCTGGCGTCAATTGAGGCCACCCGGACTTCCCTGCGTTTCACATGATGGCGACACGTTCACCGAAGGGCGTTTCCTCCACGTCGTCGGTCATGTTGGAGGTGCCGATCAGTTCGCTTTCTCCCGACAGCAGAGACTGTGGCTGTTGCGATGCGCTCTGCCCGGATGCAGTCTTGCTGGCCGCCAGCTGAGCTTCAAGCTTCGCAAGTTCGGCGCGAAGCTCGGCCAAGGAGTCGTTGATTTCGGCTTTCTCCTCATCCGTGGTTGCGGAATTCAGAGCCTCTTCCTGGGAGGATATGCTTTTCTGGAGAGTGGCAATCTGGGCCTTGAGGGCAGTGGTCGAATTGCCTGTCGAGGAAGAAAGAGTAGACGCACCGATGGAGGACGATGTGGAAGCTGAGATCGAAGTCATAGGCAATATCCGGTTTTCAAAAAATTGAGCGTTTTTTATTGACGGTCAGAGGAAACTTGCCGATGGCCGCAGGGCGCCCGAATAGGACCTCTGTCATCAAGGCCTATCGTTAGGGCGGGCAAGTTAATCAATTCAGTACGTCAGGCTGACAATTCCTGCCCGGACTGGCTCTGCAGGGTCCGTTTCATGTCGGCGAGGACATAGAGTCTGAGGGCTGATGACAGATTTGAGTCGAGCGGGCGCGCTTCGTCGATTTCTGCGATCAAGCCAGCGAAACTCAGCCCTCGTCTCGCGGCAATCGTCTTCAATTCGTCGAGAAATGCATTCTCAACCGAAAAGCTGGTGCGATGTCCGTGGAGGGTGATCGAGCGCTTGCGGATCATGGCGGCCACCCTCTTTCATCATCGAGACATCGCCGGTCCCGAGCGCCTCTGCGCTTGTCCGGCTCAATCCTGTTCGGGTTTCTCGATTCGCCCCTGCTCATGCTGGCGGGTGGCCTTGTCGTTGCGCGCCTTTGTCAGGGATTTTTCCGCTTTGGTGCGACCATGGCTGATGCGGTTCTGCTCGGCCGAAGCCTCCCGCTCATCACGGGCTTTCGCCTTGCGGAACTGGCGGAGATTGACGATGTCGGCTGCCATGGACTGGGCTCCACGAAAAAAGGCCGGGCAGGGGCCCGGCCGATCGTCATCAGGTCACTGCTTCTTGCGGAAGGCGTCGAGCGAGACGACGGAACCTTCCTTCTTTTCTTCCGTCTTTGCGCCTTCTGCGTCTTCCGTCTTGGCAACGGCTTCCAGCGGATAGGCGGTGATCTCCGCCTCGCCCTCGTCCTCGTCGGCCAGCGGCACGTCGAATTCGAGCTCGAAGTTCACGGATGGATCGTAGAAACCACGGATGGCGTTGAACGGGATGACGAGCTTTTCAGGGGTGTCGGAGAAGGAGAGGCCGATTTCGAACAGGCTGTCGGTGACCTTGAGTTCCCAGAACTGGTGCTGGATGACGATGGTCATCTGCTCGGCATATTTCGCCTTCAGATGCTGGGAGATGCGGACCCCCGGCGCCCCGGTCAGGAAGGTGATGAAGAAGTGATGGTCACCCGGCAGGCGCCCCGTCGCGGCAACCTCGGCCAAGACCTTGCGGATGACGCCACGAAGTGCGTCCTGGGCCAGAATGTCGTAGCGAATATGGTCGTGCCCCATCAGATCCCTGCTTTCCTTATCATGCCGATTTCAGCGGCTTATGCCATGGCGCGACGACGCGGAAAAGCCCCGACGCGTGAAACTGGTTCGGTCCAATATACATCAAATCTCGGCCTGCTGGTAGCAGCGAAATCCGAAGCAAAGTCATAGAGAAAGATAAAGCAGGAAGTTAGGTGAAGGCTTCTGTTGCCAGGTGCCTTCGGACCCCGCCTTAAGGGGCTAACCCTAAGGACTTAGAGCGGGTTTCCCGCACCGCCATTAGGCAGCGAGAGCGTAACCCTTAGCGTTGTTGTCGTTTGCAACTACACTTGTGACCCGATAACGGCGGTATCATGCCGAGCAAAAGTTCGATCTTTACGCCCTTGTCGATCCTATTTCGCCCCCATCAAAAGCCGGTCCGAACATGACTTCGTCACCGACCGGTTTTTGGTGGAGGCGCCGGGTACCGCCCCCGGGTCCAATAGGTTTATTACACCGACCGTTTATTGCCATAGCCGGAGCAAGCCCCGGCACGAGTGATATAGGTGTTTCCGTCTTCGATGAAAAGAGGGCCGGAGCACAATCGACCGGGATGCTGCCGCTCCAGCCGCTCTGGCGGGGATAACAGCGCATGCCGCATTGGTTTGCAGCGCGTGCGGCGATATGATGTTGTTGACAACGACTCGATGAATGGACCCATGCACCAGTATCACGACCTTCTGCGCCATGTTCTGGAGACCGGCAGCGATCGCGGTGACCGCACCGGGACCGGCACCCGCTCTGTCTTCGGCTACCAGATGCGCTTCGATCTCGGCGACGGCTTTCCGGTCATCACCACCAAGCGGCTGCATCTGAAGTCGATCATCCATGAGCTCCTCTGGTTCCTCAAGGGTGACACCAATATCGGCTATCTCAAGGAAAACGGCGTCAGCATCTGGGACGAGTGGGCCGATGAAAACGGCAATCTCGGGCCGGTCTACGGCGCCCAGTGGCGCTCCTGGCCGGATTACGAGGGCGGCCAGATCGACCAGATCGCGCGCCTGATCGAGGGGATCAAGACCAATCCGAATTCGCGCCGTCACATCGTTTCGGCCTGGAACCCGGCGCTGGTCGATGACATGGCGCTGCCGCCGTGCCACTGCCTGTTCCAGTTCTACGTCGCCGATGGCCGGCTCTCCTGCCAGCTGTACCAGCGCTCCGCCGACATTTTCCTCGGCGTGCCCTTCAACATCGCCTCCTATGCGCTTTTGACGATGATGATCGCGCAGGTGACGGGGCTCGAGCCGGGCGATTTCGTCCATACGCTCGGGGATGCGCATCTTTATGCGAACCATTTCGATCAGGCGAAGCTGCAGCTGACGCGGACGCCGAAGGCGCTGCCTGTCATGAAGCTCAATCCGGAGGTCAAGGACTTGTTCTCGTTCAAATACGAAGACTTCACGCTGATCGGCTACGAGGCGGATGCCAGCATCAAGGCGCCGATCGCCGTCTGAGGCGAAGCAAAGGCAGAACAGGGCATGCATCCCATCAAGATCGTCATCATCGTGGCCGTTGCGGAAAACGGGATCATTGGCCGCGATGGCGATATGCCCTGGAAGCTGTCGACGGATCTGAAGCGCTTCAAGGCGCTCAGCATGGGCAAGCCGCTGGTGATGGGCCGCAAGACCTTCGAATCCGTCGGGTCGAAGCCGTTGCCCGGGCGACCGCACATCATCGTCAGCCGCAGTCAGCGTTTCGACATGACCGGCGTGGAAACCGTGACGAGCCTCGACGAGGCCCTCGAACGGGGACGCCAGATCGCTGCGGAGACCGGTGTCGATGAGGTCTGCGTGGTCGGCGGCGGCGAGATCTATCGCCAGGCACTGGAGCTTGCCGACATCCTGCATGTCACGCATGTGGAGACTGTCGTTGCGGGAGACACGTCATTTCCATCCATCGATCCCGCAAGGTTCGAACTGATCGAGGAAACGGCAGTTCCTGCCGGCGAGAAGGACAACTACCCGACCCGCTACGCGATATACCGTCGCAGGGGCGCCTGATAACGCAAAATTTGCCCTTTCCGAAGAAGAAGTTGCCCCCCTCGCGTTGAAAGCAGTGACTGCGATACCTATAACCCTCTGGAACCTCATGCATGTCGGCCGATCGGCCAGCGGGCGGGGGACTTGGGAGCTTTTACAGCAAAGAGGTATTGATGCCCTGGAGCAATCAAAACGGCGGCGGCGGCGGTCCATGGGGCGGCGGCGGCGGCGGCGGTA
>JARXAK010000036.1 GCA_029865885.1 Rhizobium sp.
CAGCTTCTGCTTGGCGCGCAGCTGGATGCCGAAGTCCGACACCTTGCTCTTGCGGCGCTGGCCGTGCTGGCCAGGACCGTATTCGCGGCGGTTCACCGGAGACTTCGGACGGCCCCAGATGTTTTCGCCCATACGGCGATCGATCTTGTACTTGGATGATGCGCGCTTGCTCATCGTATTTCCTTCTCAACAGGTTAGAGCGGTTTGTTGCCAAACCGCTTAAGGAAACACGCCCTCCTCTGAACCTCCGTTTCCGAGGTTCTGACAGGCTTCTCACGTTAGCGAACGGAGAAAACCACGGGACATGTCAAAACAAACACCGGGCGTTTCGGCCCGGCGTTGGTGGGGTCATTAGTGGGGTTGTACAAATTTGTCAACACGGACAGGGAGGATCAAGAACCGGCGGTCGGAAAATAGCGGCAGAGCCCTTCATTCTCCAGCGGAAAAACTGCGGAAAGCGCCTGCAAAGGCTGACAGAAGCCAACATCTCCGCTATCCCGGTTCATCCTCAATGAAAGAAGCCGTCGCCCTTCATGATGAATCGCGTTCTCCGCCTGCCCGTTTTCGCCCTCGCCTGCCTTCTCACAGCCGTAGCTCCTGCAACTGCGGAGAATAAGAAGCCGGGTCACGCCCATATCCTCGTGGATGCCGGGACCGGCGCGATCCTGGAGGCGGAAAACCCCGACATGGTGCTATACCCGGCGTCGCTGACGAAGATGATGACGCTCTACCTGACCTTCGAGGCGCTGCATCAGGGACGCTTCACCTGGGACCAGCGGCTCACCATCTCCCAGAATGCGAATGACAAGGAGCCCTACAAGTTCGCGATCGGCGCCGGAAACACGATTAGCGTGCGCGAGGCGGTCATGGGCATGGTGGTGTTGTCGACAAATGACGCGGCAACGGCCGTTGCCGAGGAACTGGCCGGCTCCGAGGAAGCCTTTGGCCAGATGATGACATCAAAGGCGCGCGAACTCGGCATGACGAGCACTGTCTTCACCAATCCGTCGGGCCTGCCCGATCCGCGCCAGGTGACAACAGCCACCGATATGGCGCGCCTCGGCCTTGCGCTGCTGCGCGACTTCCCCGAGGAGTACAAGCTGTTCGCCTCGCGCGGCATGACCTTCCGCAGCATGAAGTTTCGTGGACACAACGCCTTCCTGGTGCAGTATCCCGGCGCCGAAGGCATCAAGACCGGCTACACCAAGGCGTCGGGCTACAACCTCGTGACGTCAGCCAGCAATGGCAACCGTCGCCTGATCGGCGTGGTGCTCGGCGCCGACAGCGGCAATGCCCGCACGCAGGAAATGATCACCCTCTTCGACCGTCATTTCGGCACAAAGGTCAGCCAGTGATCTGAGGCAGACCAGGAAAGGCTTTGCCATGACCGACACCGTTCTCGACCGCTTCCTTCGTTACGTCGTCATCGACACCCAGTCCGATCCGGCCTCCGACACCCAGCCTTCGACGGAAAAGCAGAAGGATCTCGGACGCGTCCTCGTCGCCGAACTGCTGGCGCTCGGGCTCTCTGACGCCCATCTCGACGAACATGGCAATGTCTATGCGACGATCCCGTCCAACACGGACAGGCAAGTCCCCGTCATCTGTTTCTGCAGCCACATGGATACGGCACCCGATTTCACCGGAACGAACGTCAAGCCGCAGATGGTGCGCAATTACCAGGGCGGCGACATCACGCTGACCGGTGACACCAGCCAGGTCATCCGCGTCGCCTCCCACCCGCAGCTGAACAACCAGATCGGCAACGACATCGTCACCACAGATGGAACGACGCTGCTTGGCGCTGACGACAAGGCCGGCGTGGCAGAGATCATGACGGCCGCCGCCCATCTGATGGCGAACCCTCAGATCAAGCACGGCACGATCAAGATCCTCTTCACGACGGACGAGGAAATCGGTCGCGGCGCCGACAAGGTGGATCTCGCAAAGCTCGGCGCCCGCTTCGCCTATACCCTCGACGGCTCGACCGTCGGCGAGATCGAGAACGAGACCTTCTCAGCCGATGGCGTTGTTATCGAAATCACCGGTGTTGCCATGCATCCGGGTTATGCCAAGGGCAAGATGGAGAACGCCATCAAGGCGATGAGCGACATCGTCGCCCGCCTGCCCCGCGACATCGCACCGGAGACCACAGAGGGCCGTGAGGGTTTCATTCATCCGGTCGACATGTCAGGCAGCATGGACAGCGCCAAACTCCAGCTCATTGTCAGAGACTTCACCGAAGCCGGCCTGAAGGACAAGGAAGATCTGCTGCAACAGATCACCCGGGACGTCATGGCGAGCTATCCGGGTTCGAGCCATAGCTTCACGGTGAAGCACCAGTACCGCAACATGCGGCAAGTCCTCGATCGTCATCCGGAGATCATGGACAACCTTGAGGAAGCCGTCCGCCGTGTCGGACTGGAACCCGTGCGCCACAGCATTCGCGGCGGCACGGACGGCTCACGGCTGTCCTTCATGGGCCTGCCCTGCCCCAACATCTATACCGGCGGCCATGCCTATCACTCGCCACTCGAATGGGTGAGCGTCCAGGACATGGAAAAGGCCGTCGAGACGATCGTGGCGCTGGTCAAGGTCTGGGAAGAGCGCACGTCCTGAAAGCGAATACGCCCGAAGGATACAGTTTCCCCTGAAATCTGAGGGAAAGACGTATTTTTCTAATACATAATCTATACAGCAACGCATGAGTACACAACTTCCAAGAACTGGAAGTGATTTTGACTTATTCTCAATCTTTTCTCTCTACCCAAAGAAGAATGTATTGCTGAATGGCATTCTTCGTCGGGATGAGATTTATGATTTTGGACTATCTGTTTCGCTCGTTGCGCGGCCGCTTCACGGTTCTGGCAGTGCTTGGCTTCACCCTCGGCTTGACAGCCGTTGCGCTCGTTGGGGCCGCCTTCATGGAAAGCGCCATGAAGCAGGAAGCCGAAAAGTCCGCCCGCGGGCTTCTGATGCAATATGCCAACGACATCCGCTCCGACATTTCCCGCACCTCAGCAGTTTTGCAGGGGTTCAGCCAGGCAGCGGAAGCGGTGGCTGCGACGGACAAGCCGAATCGCGATCTGCTTGGCGATATTCTCGATCGTGCCATCAATGCGGAAAAAGGCTTGCTCGGCGTAAGCCTCATCTTCGAACCGGAGAAGCTGGACGGAGAGGACGAGAAATTCGTCGATCACCCCAATGCCGAGCTGCACAGCGGTCGCTTCGCGACCTATCTCTACCGCACCGAGGGACAGGGCGTCGAAATCGAAAAGCTGGATATGGCCGACGAGGCGGCGAAGATCTGGTACCAGGAACCGATGAAAGCGGGCAAACCGCTGATTACGCCCGCCTATACGGACCTGATTGAAAATGTCGAGACGATGATCACCACGATAACCTCGCCCGTTCGCCGGGGCAACGAGGTGATCGGTCTTGCCGCCACGGACTTTAACCTGAGCGACATTTCACGCCGCGTCGGCGAACTGAAGCCATTTGGCGCTGGAGCGGTCTATCTGGCCGATGCTTCCGGCCTGTGGCTGGCACATACCGATAAATCACTGCTGGCAAAATCTGCACAAGACAGCACCTTCCTCAGCCTGGGACAGAAGGCATCGGCCACCACTGTGGCTGATATCACAGATGAGAACGGCATCTACCATGCCGCCGTCAAGATCAGCTTTCCAGGGCTGGATGAGCAATGGACACTGATGCTCTCCGCCCCCAGCGAAGTGATGGTCGTGGCCTCCCGCGATGCAAGAAACAAGATGTTGATGTTCGGCACAAGCGTGGCGCTCGTGGCCATGGCACTCGCCGCCATCGCAGCAACCCGCTTTATCGGCCCTATTTCAACCATGACCACCGTGATGAACAGACTTGCGGCGGGCGACTTTGGCGTCACCATCCCCTTCACGCAGCGACGGGACGAGATCGGCGCAATGGCAGCCTCCATCGCCGTATTCCAGCAGGGTGGCCTTCGCAATCAGCAACTGGAAAAGGAAGCAGCGGAAGCCCGCGAACGGATGGAACAGGAGCGCCAGCGCGCTCAGGCACTGGCAGAAGCGGAAGCAGCGGAGAAGCTTCGCATTGCCACATCCGGTCTCGCCGCAGGTCTGAAACGCCTGGCCTCGGGCGATCTGGCTTTCAGCCTGACAGAGCCCTTCGCGCCGGATTTCGAGGCGCTGCGCCATGACTTCAACCATTCGGTCGCACAATTGGCTGAGACCTTGATCGCCATCATTGAAGGCGTCACCTCCATCGATGAAGGCGCCAATTCGATCAACGAGGGTGCGAACGACCTTTCCAAGCGCACCGAGCAACAGGCAGCAGCCCTGGAGCAAACCGCCGCCGCGATCGAGCAGATTACCACCAACGTCAAGAGCGCGGCGCAGCTCACGGAAGAAGCCCGCCGTGTTGCGCGCGACGCCAATGACGACGCCAGCCGCTCAGGCGTCATCGTCACCAAGGCGGAAGACGCCATGAAGGCAATTGAGGCGAGCTCCTCCAAAATCTCCAGCATTATCGGCGTGATCGACGAAATCGCCTTCCAGACAAACCTGCTTGCGCTGAATGCCGGCGTCGAGGCGGCGCGTGCCGGCGAAGCGGGCAAGGGCTTTGCGGTTGTCGCTCAGGAAGTGCGCGAACTGGCCCAGCGCTCAGCCAATGCGGCAAAGGAAATCAAGGCGCTGATCACCACCTCCAGCAAGCAGATTGGCGAGGGTGTGGATCTTGTCCGTCAGACGGGCAGTTCCCTGACCGAGATCTCCAACTATATCGGCCAGATGAACGAGCACATGGAATCGATTTCCACCTCGTCGCGCGAGCAGTTCACCGGGCTCGCCGAGGTCAATTCCGCCATCAATGAGTTGGACCAAACAACCCAGCGCAACGCCGCGATGGTGGAGGAAACCACCGCCTCCGTCGGTTCGCTGGCAAACGAATCGGACCGTCTCCAGACCTTGGTGCGCCGCTTCATTCTGCCGCAACAGGCACGGATGCGCCGCGCAGCCTGATCATTCTGCCGCGTGCTGATCAACCACGGAGGCCGCAGGCTCATCATCGATCGCATCCGGGGCGCCGGGTGCGGTTTGCACCTCCAGATCCGGGAAGGCGACGATGCGCTTGCCGGCAAAGTCGGTATGAACAACAACCAGGCCCTGCTCCTCGAAATAACCGAGGAGACGGCGTGCACGACGGGCCGAATGCGTACCATAGGCGCGCGCGATGCGCTGGTCTGACGGGCATTCCTCGCTACGCAACGCTGCCTTGGCAAGCAGCAGGAACACGCCCTGCAGATCATCGGAGACGCGAACCGAAAGCGACAGCGCCGTCTGCCATCCCTCGCTTGCGGCGGTCTCTTCATCGACCCCGGCCCGCGTAATCGCCACCCGACGGCGGAACTCGCCCATCGGCATCGGCGGGCCGGAAACGCGGCGCATGCGGGCGCGGACCAGGAATTCCTGATAGAGCACGCTGTCTGTGCGATAGGCCGCCTGCGGATCGCCGAGGATTTCGGCAAGCACGGCGGACAGGCGGTCCTCACGCTCCTCGGCAGACATCTCCGCGCCCCGCATCGGCGCCTCGCTTGGCGCCGGCGCCATGGAGGCCGGCGTCGAGCGGGAGAGTTCGGCAAGAATATCAGTCGTCGGACGCGGCGCAGGCGGCGCGCGGCGCACGATCGGCCGGGTGAATTCTTCCGGGTCCGGCGTGAAGATCAGGTCTTCGACGTCCGGCAGTGCATCCGGCAGCGGCATCAGCTTCGGCGATGACGAGCGCGCCGAAGTCTCGACGTTGCCAATGACGATCGGCAGCGGTCGGCGCGACATGGCAGGGCCAAGGGCGACGAAATTGCCGCGCTGCAGGTCGCGGAACATTTCGGCCTGGCGACGGTCCATGCCGAGCAGGTCGGCCGCACGCGCCATGTCGATATCGAGGAAGGTTCGCCCCATCAGGAAGTTGGAGGCTTCCGCCGCGACGTTCTTGGCAAGCTTCGCCAGACGTTGCGTGGCAATAACGCCGGCCAGACCGCGCTTACGGCCACGGCACATCAGGTTGGTCATGGCGCCCAGCGACATCTTGCGAGCGTCTTCGGAGACGTCACCGCCGACGGCGGGCGCGAACATCTGCGCTTCGTCGACCACGACCAGCACCGGATACCAGAATTCGCGATCGGCATCGAAAAGGCCATTGAGGAAAGCGCCGGCAGCGCGCATCTGCTGCTCGACATCAAGACCTTCGAGGGTCAGCACACAGGAAACACGGTGGCGGCGGATGCGGTCGGCAATGCCGGCGAGTTCCGCTTCGGTGCGTTCCCCGTCGACGACGACATGGCCATACTTGTCGGAAAGCGTGACGAAGTCACCTTCGGGATCGATGATGACCTGCTGCACCCACTGCGCCGACTGCTCCAGAAGACGACGCAGAAGATGCGACTTGCCCGAACCCGAATTGCCCTGCACCAGGAGGCGGGTCGCAAGAAGCTCCTCGATATCGAGCTTGGCAGGCTGACCGCCCTGCACCGTTCCCATATCGATTCCGACCTTCAATGACGGCATCCTCAATTCATGTGTTGATCGCCAAAGCGTGCCGCGATCTTCAAGATTCGCTTTCCACGCTTTAGTCTACTCTTTTGCCAGCATGTCGTTATCGCAAAATAGCTCAAGACTTTTGCGCGACATGCTTTAGTCCCTAACAGACTTGGGCGCTCCGGTGTGCCCAGCATCAACGAAACCCACAGGCAAGTGCGCCGCATCAGGCACCCAAGCGCCGACGCAAGAGACCGGCGATGAAGATGCTGAGTAGCAGCGGCGGCAGCAACATGGCAAGACCGCTGCGCAGCCCGAGCACTTCCGCAACGAAGCCGATCATCGGCGGACCAATCAGGAAGCCGAGCAGCGCGATGAAGCTCAAGATAGCGACATTTTCCGCAGCCGGTCGATCGCCGAGATCAGCCGCAGCTGTGACGGCGAGCGGAAAGCCGACGGAAATGCCGAGCCCAACGCAGGCAAGCCCGAGATAAACGAGTGCCGCGACCGGTGCTGCGACGACGAGCAGCATGCCGACGAGCGCAAAGACCAGGCAAAGCCTGGCAAGCACGACCGAACCGAAGCGCTCCTTCGCCGCATCGCCGGCAAAGCGCCCGACCGAGACCAGCATGGCAAAAACCACATACCCCATGCCGGTCGCCATACCCGTGGTTTGGAACACATCCTTGAGATAGACGGCCGACCAGTCGGCCACGGCCCCTTCGGTCATGGTGATGCCGAAGACGAAGAGGCTGATGCCAAGGATTCCGGGGCTCGGCAGACGCCAGGATGACCGGGGCTGCACTTCGGCAACCGGTACCTCGTGAACGGGAAGTGCCCGGCAGACGATCACCGAGACCGGCATCAGAACCAGCGACAGGAGACCGATCGCCATGAAGGGCGATGTGTACAGGGCGAGAATACCGGCACCAACAAGGCTACCGGTCATGATCCCCAGGCTCCAGAAACCGTGGCAGCGGTTCATGATCGACCCGGTGCCGCGTTTTTCGATGACGTCGGCCTCGACATTGAGGCCAAGCTCGATCGTGGAGAGGCCGATCCCGAGCAGGACGAGCAGCAGGAAGAGCGAGACGATATCCGGTGCGGCGACCGGAAGCGGCACCAGCGCCAGAAAGATCGGAAAGCCGAAGATCAGTGTGTTGCGACTGCCGATCCGCCCGACCAGATGCCCGGCAAACGGCAGCATCAGCAGGATGCCAGTCGGCAATCCGAGCAGTGCCATGGCGAGCTCGGCAGGCCCGAGCGACAAGCGCTCCTGGACGCCAGGGATCTGCGGCAACCAGCTGCCGAAGGCGATCGGCTGCAGGAAGAAGGCAGCCATGATGATGAGCTTGGGCGACATCGACAATCCAAGGAGAGCAAAAGAGGGAATCACGTTGATCCCGACTGTCGGCCACCGCCGGGGAATAAGAAAGCAGACCACCCGTTGGAGTGGTCTGCTTGCGCAGCAAAATAAAAGATCGGGGCGCCGGCACGACGCCGTCCGGACCAATCTTTCTTTCTCAGACCCGGAAATCCCAGAGGGAGAGGCTTCTCGGCCTCTTCAGCTCATCGACGACCGGGAGCCCGATATCGCGCCGCATCTGAGGTGACAGATGTTCCGCCAGATTGCGGATCTGCCGCCGCCTCCATCTCGCGCCGACCAGGGCCGCCAACAGCTGCCACGAGCCAAAGCGCTCAAGAAGTTCGTCCATCCGCTCACTCAGCGGAGCTTCAACTATAGATTGATTTTCGTGCATGACTTGTCCGTCCCGGAAACGCAGATGCGCCCAGGTCCTTTCGAAGATGAAAAGCGACGTGATGCAGGCAAGCGAGCGCGTTCACACGCGCAGGCGGCAAGTCACGTCAGATGGTGGAAAAACGCCGGAAAAGGCAGGGAAAATGACTGATCAGACAGTCATCGCGTCGATCGACCGCCGCTGGAAAGCTCCACGCAGGTCGAAGACATCACTCCGCCAGAGAGGCGCATGCGCATGAAAAAATGAGTCATCGGTCGCCTCCTGTTGTTCGTGTTGCGGATGCTGCGAACATGGCACGCAAAATCGCTCGCCGCAAGTACGCAATTCGAGATTGCAGAACTTGCGGCGGGCTGTTGTACATATGCAACAAATTGTCGCAGGGGGCGTGAAGGCCTCAGGCCTCGCCGGCGGCCACACGCGAGACCAGCAGCTTGTCGATCCGGCGACCGTCGAGGTCGATCACCTCGAAACGCCAGTCGCCCTTGACGAAACTTTCGCCGAGTTCGGGGATGCGCTTGAGTTCGTCGAGCACGAAGCCGGCGATGGTCGTGTAGTCCGGATCTGGATCGATCGGGATGCGGATCACGTCGATGAACTCGTCGACAGGCGTCCAGCCAGCGACGAGGTAGGACCCGTCATCGCGCCTGACCATCGCCTGCTCTTCGGTCTCATCCTGGCTGAAGGCGCCGGTGATGGCTTCCAGGATATCGCCCGAGGTAATGATGCCTTCGAAATGGCCGTATTCGTCATAGACGAGCACCATGTGCAACGAGGTGCGACGCAGGGACTCGATGATATCGGTCGCCTTGGCGAGGTCGGACACCACAGGCACCTCGCTGATAAGGTCGGCGAGGTTGAGCGCGCCGCCTTCCGCGATCTGCTCGTAGAGCTTCTTGGTCAAGAGCACGCCGGCAATCTCGTCGGAATCGCCGCTTCTGACCGGGATGCGCGAATGGGGGATGTCGCGCAGCTTCTCGCGCACTTCCTGCACCTTGTCCTCGATATCGAGGATCTGTACGTCGCGACGCGGCGTCATCAGGCCGCGAGCCTGACGGTCGGCCAGCCGCATGACGCCTGAGAGCATGGCGGATTCGCTGCTTTCGATGACGCCTGCGCTATGCGCTTCGGCAAGCACGGTGCGGATCTCCTCATCGGTCACCTTGCCGCCACCGTCGCCGCTTTGTCCAAGAAGGGCGAGCACCAGCTTGCCGGACCCATTCAGCAACCAGACGAGGGGCGCAGCGACCCGTGAAAGAACCGACATCGGGATGGCGACGCGGGAAGCGACACCCTCGGCATTCCGCAGGGCCACCTGCTTGGGAACAAGCTCGCCGACGATCAGCGACAGATAGGTGATCAGAACGACGACGGTGCCGACGCCGAGCGCATCGGATGCAGCAACCGAAAACCCCTGCAGCTGGAGCCAGGACGAAAGGCGTGCACCGAGCGTCGCGCCGGAGAAAGCGCCGGATAGGACGCCGACGAGCGTGATGCCGATCTGCACCGTAGAGAGGAAACGACCAGGGTCACTTGCGAGCCTGAGCGCCGTTTCGGCCCCCAGGCTGCCCTGCTCCGCCAGAACCTTGAGGCGGGCGGGCCGGGCAGAAACGACCGCAAGCTCCGACATGGCCAGGACACCGTTGAGCACGGTCAGGAAAAGAACAATCGCAATTTCGGTAAACAAGTAAGGGGGCAAAGCTCCTCTACACCGGCTGAACGTCCGGCAACCCGCCATAGGTAACACGTCGAGGCACAGCCAAAAAGACCGATCAGGACAAATACGCGGCAGCCGTGCCCTTCGTCGACAAGCCCATGCCCTGCATCAGCCGGCGTGTGGAGAAATCCTGACTGCCGGACGTGAAGACCGCAAAGTCGAAATCATCGGGATGTTCCGCCCCCTCGACGAGCGGAACCAGACGGCGCGCCTGACGCGCGATGGCTTCCGCCGGATCAAGCCAATCGACCGGCCAGGGAGCAAGCCGGCGAAAGACATTGGCGAGGAAGGGATAATGCGTGCAGGCCAGAACGACGATATCGGTCCGCGACCCGTCCTTTTCGATGAAGCAGGGCGCGATTTCCGCCAGAACGGCCGCGTCATCCATCGCCTCACCCCGGATATAGGCCTCTGCCATGCGGGCGAGGTTCTCGGACCCGACGAGGCGCACGTGACATTGCGAGGCAAAGGACTGGATGAGGTCACGCGTATAGGCGCGCTTGACCGTCCCGGGTGTCGCCAGAACTGAGACGAGGCCGGACCGTGTCCGCTCGGCTGCCGGCTTGATCGCCGGCACCGTGCCAATGAAGCGCATGTCGGGGAAGCGTTGCCTCAAATCGGCGCCGGCGAGCGTGAAGGCGGTGTTGCAGGCAACGATCACAGCCTCTGGATCATAGCGTTTCAGCAGGTCTTCGAAGAGCCGGACGATACGCGCCTTCAGCGGTTCTTCTTCCCATCCGCCATAGGGAAAGCCGGCATCGTCGGCGACATAAATGAAGCCGCGTTCCGGCATCAGGAGCCGTGCCTCGCGCAAGACGGTGAGGCCGCCGATCCCGGAATCAAAGACCAGGATCGGTTTGAGATCAGGCGTCCCGTTCGTCGTCATCTGTGGCCTGCGCCTCGCTCTCGATCTTCGCCGCAGGCGGCCTCTGGCCCGGGCGTGCAAAACGGTCGAGCGAACTGATGACACCGCGGACCACATGGATCTCCGGACCGGTGAAAGCACGTCTGCTGAACACGGCCCGCAGGTTCTCGATCATCCTGGGCTTTTTGTGGGCCGGGTGGAAGTAATTGCGCGCGTCGAGGGCTTCTTCCAGATGTTCGAAGAGGCCGATGACCTGCTCCTTCGTCGCTGCCGGTTGTTCCGGCGCGTCGAAGGGCACCACATGCACATCCTCCATGCCGGATTTCATCCACTCGTAGGACATGAGAAGAACGGCCTGGGCAATGTTGAGCGAGGCAAAAGCAGGATTGACCGGAAAGGTGACAATCTCGTCGGCAAGCGCCACCTCCTCGTTCGAAAGACCCGACTTTTCGCGTCCGAACATGATTCCGGTCGTCTCTCCGCTGCGGAATTTGGTCCGCAGCGTCTCGGCTGCCGTCACCGGCGATCGCACCGGCTTGAAGCCGTCGCGCTGGCGGGCCGTTGTCGCATAGACGAAGTTGAGATCGGCAACGGCCTCTTCGAGCGTCTCGAAGACAACGGTGCCATCGATGACGTGATCGGCCTTGGCAGCAGCAGAGCGGGCCTTGTCGGAAGGCCAGCCGTCGCGCGGATTGACGAGACGCAGCTCAGCAAGGCCGAAATTGGCCATCGCGCGCGCAACCATGCCGATGTTTTCGCCGAGTTGCGGCTCCACCAGAATGATTGCCGGCCCCTCGGCCAGCATAATGCGCTCGCTGTTCGTCCCTGCCATAACTTTTCCTTAGAGAAATTTCGCGCTCCCATTGGCACAGAATCACCCGAAGGCAAAGGGGCGGCCCTATTCTTTAGGCCAGGATCCCGTCAGCCGGAACTGGAGGTAAGCCTCGGTCAGGGCGGCGAACTGCGCCTTGATCGAGCTTTCCAGCGCGCCCTCGCGGTAGTCGTCGTTCCAAAGGTTGTCGACGACGTAGCGACCGTCCTCCTTGATCACGTGAAAGACCGTCTGGGGTTGCGTCAGATCCGGCTGGTTGCCGAAACAGGACATCGCGTCAAAATAGACGTCGACAGCAGTCGTGCCGTCGTCAAGCGACCGAGGCTCGATGCGAACCTGCTTCAGATCACAGCTATCCTGTCCGCCGATCACGACGTCATAGCCGAGCATATAGCCCGCCCCGTCCTGCAATTCGTCCGTCTTTTGTGCCAGATGATAGACGTCGGTGAAACTGGCGCTGTAGATCGAGGTGAGCAGGTTCTCGTCGAAATAACCTTGCGCCTCCACCTTCGGCGCTTGGCTGTCC
Source organism: Rhizobium sp. (assembly GCA_029865885.1). Taxonomy (GTDB): domain Bacteria; phylum Pseudomonadota; class Alphaproteobacteria; order Rhizobiales; family Rhizobiaceae; genus Allorhizobium. Next base: position 12,225 of record JARXAK010000036.1, read on the forward strand.
TTCCAGCCGGCAATGCTCATGATGATCTTCACGGGGTCCAGCGGATCGGCAGCCATGACTGTCGTTGCCTGGCTCAAGCCGACCAGCACGGCCACAGCCGCGATGCGCAAAGACGGGACCGCGCTCACAGGCCACCCTGCCTTTGCAGGTCCTGCTTGATCGAACTGCCGGACTGACCGTTTTCGACGGGATAGATGTCGTCGATCACAGCGCGACCGCCTTCTTCCACAACGTGGAAGATCAGAACCGTGTCCTGCGTATCCCCGCCGTCGAAACAGGACCTGTTGTCGAACAGTGCGGTAACCTCGCCGTCACCATCATCCTCGATGCGGATATCCTTGAACGGGCACCCGTCCTGTCCCTGGGCGATCGGATCATGATCGAAGGGAAAGCCCGTGGTTTCCCCCTCTGGAATATCATAGGGCGGGTTCTTTGCGGCAGCCTCGAAGGCCAGGGCAAACTCCTTGCTGAACAGGCGAGACAGCCGATCCTGCGAGAAAACCTCTTCTTCCTGGCCTGTCGATCCCTCCACCCAGTTTCGGGCCGTCGCTTCCACCACTTCCCGAACGGGTGTCGTCACATCCGCGGCTGTTGCCGAACCGGCTGACAGGGTCACAAGCAATGCAATCGCGGTGGTCTTCATCAAAATCTCCTGTCGCCGTTCCCTCCAGCGTTCTAGCCCAAAGCGGCCCTGCCATGCGGACCAAGTTTGGGACGAAACGCACACCGAAAGTCTGAACTTAGAATTTACCGGAAGACACCCTCTCCTGTTTGCCTTGCAACGAGAGAATGTTATAGGCAGGCCATCGGCAGAGCGCCCTCCCCGCGCCTGCGCGTCAGGCAAAAACTCGTGAGGATATTCATGACCAAGATCAAGGTAGCCAACCCGGTGGTCGATCTCGACGGCGACGAGATGACCCGCATCATCTGGCAGTTCATCAAGGACAAGCTGATCCTGCCCTACCTCGATCTCGACATCGAGTATTACGACCTCTCGGTCGAGAACCGCGACGCCACCAACGACCAGGTGACCATCGACGCCGCCCACGCCATCAAGAAGCACGGCGTCGGCATCAAGTGCGCGACCATCACCCCGGATGAAGCCCGCGTGAAGGAATTCAACCTCAAGGAAATGTGGAAGAGCCCGAACGGCACGATCCGCAACATCCTCGGTGGCGTTATCTTCCGCGAGCCGATCATCTGCAAGAACGTTCCCCGCCTCGTTCCCGGCTGGACCAAGCCGATCGTGGTTGGCCGTCACGCCTTTGGCGACCAGTACAAGGCAACCGACTTCAAGTTCCCCGGCAAGGGCAAGCTGACCATCAAGTTCGTCGGCGAAGACGGCGAAGTGATCGAGAAGGAAGTCTACAACGCACCGGGCGCCGGCGTGGCTCTGGCCATGTACAACCTCGACGAATCGATCCGCGAATTCGCCCGCGCTTCGATGATGTACGGCCTGATGCGCAAGTGGCCGGTCTACCTGTCGACGAAGAACACCATCCTCAAGGCCTATGACGGCCGCTTCAAGGACATCTTCGAAGAAGTCTACCAGGCCGAGTTCAAGGCCAAGTTCGACGAGATCGGCATCGTCTACGAACACCGCCTGATCGACGACATGGTCGCTTCGGCGCTGAAGTGGTCCGGTGGCTACGTCTGGGCCTGCAAGAACTATGACGGCGACGTGCAGTCCGACACGGTTGCGCAGGGCTTTGGCTCGCTCGGCCTGATGAACTCGGTTCTCTTGTCGCCCGATGGCCGCACGGTTGAAGCCGAAGCTGCCCACGGTACGGTCACGCGCCACTACCGCCAGCATCAGAAGGGTCAGGAAACCTCGACCAACTCGATCGCCTCGATCTTCGCCTGGACCCGTGGCCTCGCCCACCGCGCCAAGCTGGACGACAATGCCGCTCTGGCAAACTTCGCCACGACGCTGGAGAAGGTCTGCATCGACACCGTTGAAGCCGGCTTCATGACCAAGGATCTGGCGCTGCTCATCGGCCCGGATCAGCCGTGGCTGTCGACCACCGCCTTCCTCGACAAGGTCGATGAAAACCTGAAGAAGGCCATGGCCGCCTGATCGGCACCTGGCAAGGTCACAAATCAGAACCCGGTCACGGCGACGTGGCCGGGTTTTCTGTTTCGTCTACCGTTTCCCCCGCATCCACCTCGGCGAATCGCTTGCGCATTTCCATGCCGAACCGTCTGCCGGATATATGGTAGCCGGACAGCGGCAGGGCATGGCTCTCGAGACGATCGGGATCGTCCTCGTCGAGATACTCGATATCGATCACCCACTGCCCATCCACGCGCCGCGGGGCAAGCGCCACCATGGACGCCCAGGCGATTCGCCGGTCGGTCTTGAAATCGATCAGCTCCTCATTGTTGAGCTCGACCACCGGCCGCATGGCCGCCGAAAGACCCTGCCAGCCCTTGCGAAGCCCGAAGAGAGACAGCGCAAGCAGCGCCAGATAGACAAGCACCATCAGGCTCGCCCAGGCGCCCGCGAGCAGACTGGCAAGCAATCCGCCGAAAGCCACGGACAGGATGATCGCAGACCCTGCGGCCCAAAGCACGGCGACGCCGCGACGCGGATAAATGATGAGGGTCGGATACGAGGTCTCTGTCTTCATGACCCGCCACATTAGGCCAAACAGGCAGGCCAGAACAGTGAGGGCTGCAAACCCGACGCAATTCCGGCAATAATGCCAAGCGCTTTTGCCTCCGCAAGGGCGTGGGGAAAGGGAGGAATCCTGGAAGGCCGCTCGGTTTTCGCCGAAAATGCTCGAGAGCGGTATCCCTTTGGCCATGTTGTCAAAAGGCGGGACTCAGCGTCCAATGGATTGAAAGACGTGGCGGGAGGGGCCAGCCGCGTTCACACCCGGCAAGCGCGATCACCATGACCGACGTCATTCTGCCCAAAACCGTCAGCGTCTTTCGCGAGGGCTATGGCCTGGCACGCTTCAAGGCGGATGCGCTGGCCGGACTGACGGTCGCGATCGTTGCCCTGCCCCTCTCCATGGCGATCGCCATCGCCTCCGGCGTTACTCCGGACCGGGGACTCTACACGGCGATCATCGGCGGCTTTCTCGTCTCCCTGCTCGGTGGCAGCCGGCATCAGATCGGCGGGCCGGCAGGCGCGTTTATCGTGCTGGTCAGCGCAACGGTCGCCCGTCACGGCATCGACGGGCTGCTGCTGGCGACGGCGATGGCGGGCCTGATGCTGATTGTCTGTGGCCTGCTGCGGCTTGGCGATTACATCAAGTTCATCCCCTATCCGGTGACGGTCGGCTTCACCGCCGGCATCGCGGTGATCATCTTCGCCAGCCAGATCGGCGAATTGCTGGGCCTCAGCTTTGCGAAGGGGGAGCCCGGACCGCTTGCCGAAAAGTTGAGCGCGATTGCCGTGGCCCTGCCGGGCTTTTCGCCTTCGGCAGCCGCCATTGCAGCGCTCACCATCGCGATCATCCTGGTTCTGCGTCGCACCCGCCCGACCTGGCCAGGCCTGCTGATTGCCGTGATCATCGCCTCTGCGGCATCGGCGCTCCTGCAACTGCCCGTGTCCACAATCGGATCGAAGTTTGGCGGCATCCCCTCGGGCCTGCCACTGCCGGCCCTACCCGACGTCACCCCCGATCTGGCGCTTGCCGTCCTGCCCGATGCCATTGCCTTTGCCCTGCTCGGCGCCATCGAATCGCTTCTGTCCGCCGTCGTGGCCGATGGCATGACCGGGCGACGCCATCGCTCGAACACGGAGCTGGTGGCCCAGGGCGTCGCCAACATCGGCTCGGCGCTCTTTGGCGGGATCTGCGTGACAGGCACGATTGCGCGCACGGCGACGAACGTGCGCGCCGGCGCGACAAGCCCCGTCTCCGGCATGCTGCATGCGGCCTTTCTGCTTGCCTTCATGCTGGTTGCAGCCCCGCTCGCCGCCTATATTCCGCTGGCAGCACTCGCAGGTGTGCTCGCCGTCGTCTCCTGGAACATGGTCGAGAAATCGGCGATTGCCGCCCTCATCCGTTCGTCGCGCGGCGAGGCGCTCATCCTTGGCGTCACCTTCCTGCTCGTGGTCTTCCGCGATCTGACCGAAGGCATCGTCGTCGGTTTCTCGCTCGCCGCCCTGCAATTCATCCACCACATGTCGAAAAACATTCGCGTGACGGCGGAAGGACCCGAAAAACCGCTGGATGCGACGGACGCTGAGACCGTGACCTATCGCCTCGACGGCGCCTTCTTCTTTGGAGCGGTGGCGGCGGCCGGCGCCGTCCTCGACCGCATTGGGGATGACCACCGCAATCTCGTGCTCGACTGCACCGGCATCCGTTTCGTCGACACATCAGGCGTCAACCTGCTGGCCAGCGTGATCCGCAAGGCGGTCCACCAGGGCGTCGAAGTCTATGTCGTGACGGAGCGGAGCGAGTTGCAGACAATGCTGCATCACCAGGAAATTCCGGCCCAGCGGGTCCACTTCGTGCACACGCTGGCGCAGGCCCGTGCTGAACTCGCCGATCGCGACGACGCAGGCAGCTATCCTTGAGTGTGGTCAGGCCGCGGAGCGGGGCGTCACGGAGGCCATGTCTGGCAGCGATCCCTGTAGCCCGACGTCACGCCGGTCTTGACCGGCGCTGTCCACGCCCGCCCAGGTGACGCGATTGCGGCCGGCCTTTTTCGAGGTATAGAGCGCCTTGTCGGCCTGCGCCAAGGCGCGGGAAAAATCGAGCGGCCCCGACGGCAGCGAGACAGCGCCGATACTGACGGTCAGCCCTGGCAACTCATGCTCGTGCTGAATGGTCATGCCGCTGACACCGAGACGAAGCTCATCGAGAAAATGCGGGTAGGACAGCACCATGTCGGCGGGCAGGTAGACACCGAATTCTTCACCGCCGAGACGCCCGACGAGCGCGCTCTCCGGAGCCTCGCGGATCAAGAAGCGCCCGAGATCTGCAAGCACGGCATCACCCGCGCCGTGTCCATAGGTATCGTTGATCGACTTGAAATGGTCTGCATCAACAAGCGCCAGGACGGCGCCAGGCGCCGAATCGACCAAGCCGCTACGCGCCTTACCGACGGCCTTGATGAAGGCACGCCTGTTCAACAGCGAGGTCAGACCGTCCGTTTCGGATTCGTGCTTGTAACGGCGCGTCGCCCGCTCATGAACCATTGCGAAGACAGCCAGCGCCCCAATAAGCCCCTGGACAAAAAAGCCGAAGGTCAGGATGCCATACCAAAGGGGGCCATGCCCGGCTTCGAGATGTGCGGGCTCGATCATCTGCAGCGGAAGTCGGATCAGATAGCACGCCCCATGCGCGGCAAAGGCCGCAACAGCAATCATGCGTGCCGGCAGGGGCTCGCGCCGCTGTCCCAAAAGCAGGACCGGCACAGGCAGGAATGAATAGGCTGCATAGAGGACGGAGGCCACCAGGACCCGCGTCCCCAGATCCGTGGCGAAAGCCGGAAAGGCGAAGAGGCACAGCCAGAAAATCGCCCCGGCCGCAGCTATGAAGCCGGCCCCCTTGCGAGTTTCGCCTTCGAACGCCATGCATCCCAGCCAGATCAGGCCGAGACTGTAAATGCCAAGGGCATTACCAAAGCCGAGCGCGACGATTGGCGGGGCTACATCGCGCAGGCTGACCAGGACCATGCCCAGAGCACCGACAGAGAAGCCCAGCGACCAGAAGCCGAGCGCACGGTTGTCACGCTCAAGCGTCCACAGCAGGATGAGAAAGCCCGAGACGATGACCACCGTTGCCGCGAGGCAGACAGTCAGCGTGGGAATGTGGAAGAC
>JARXAK010000104.1 GCA_029865885.1 Rhizobium sp.
GTTTGTCGGTGGCAACTGGCAGCTCGGCCAGCTGAAATCGACGCTGGAGCCGGAGGAGTTTGCTAAGTGGACCTTTTCTGCGCTGCCGGGGCCGACCGTGGATGAGCGTTCGACCGGCACCGGCGGCTGGACGGTCGCCTCTTTCTCCAGCGATCCGAAGAAGGTCGAGTTCTGCGCCATGGTCGCACGCGATATCTACATGGGGCCGGCCAATGACCTGCAAGGTCAGTTGCCCACCCGCGCCGATCTCTACGGTCAGTACGAGACTTTCTCGACACCGGAAAACAAGGCCTTTGGCGACGCCCTGCAGAAGGGCCAGGCACGGCCGGGCGCTCCCGTCTATCCCGAGATCTCCAACCAGATCCAGATCATGATGGGCAAGGTGCTGACGGGCGCAGAAGACACCGAGAAGGCTGTCGACGAAGCCTTCTCCGCCTCCATGGCGGCCTATGACCGGCTGAACTGATCCTCCCCCGAAAGCTGGAGGCGGGGCCAGCGTGCTCCGCCTCCACCACGTGATCGAGACACAGGCCCTGCGATGAAACCTCTTGCCCAGACATCTCAGCGCGTCGGAGCCGCCTCCCCGGCGGCGAAGATGCGAAGCGACGCCTATCCCGCAGCCTGGCTGATGCCGCTCATTCTGGTCCTGGGTGTATTCTACCTCTATCCAGTGCTGGAGGTTTTTCGCTTCGCCTTCTCCGACATCACCCTGCTCGGCAAGGGTGATGACATGACCATCCAGACGTTGATCAAGACGATGGCACGGCCGGAACTTGCCGAAATCCTATGGGTGACGCTGGTTTTCACCGGCGCAAGCGTGCTGGGACAACAGGTCCTCGGTCTCGCCGTCGCCCTGGTCGTGGTGCGCGGAGAAAAGCGCCGGCTGTTCGGGACCAATCTGCTTCGCACCACGGCGCTGATCGCTTGGGTGGTTCCGGGTGTGGCCGGCGGTATCGTCTGGAAGATGCTGATGAACGGCGCACCGTTTGGCGGTCTCAACAGCGTGCTCAGGCTTTTCGGTATGGCTCCCGTTCAATGGCTTTCCGATCCCGACATCGTCATGTGGTCGGTCGTGATCGCCAATATCTGGCGGGGAACTGCCTTCTCAATGGTTGTCATGTATGCGGCGCTGAAGGCGATTGATCCTGTTCTTTACGAGGCTGCCGATGTCGACGGCGCCAATCCCTGGCAGCGTTTCGTGCATGTAACACTGCCGCAGCTGCGTGCCGCGATCATGGTCAACCTGATCCTGATCACGATCCAGACGCTGAACACCTTCGATGCGGTGATCTCGCTGACGGGTGGTGGGCCGGGCCGGGCGACCGAGGTCCTGTCGCTCTACACTTTCAACACCGTTTTCCGAAACTACGACCTTGCCGCCGGTGCCGTTTTGTCCCTGCTGATGCTGGTGATCTCTATGTCGCTCGCGCTCTTCTACGCGAAGTTTCTGCCAAAGGAGACCGGCAAATGAAGGCCTCCTCACAAGCCCGCCTCGGCAACGTCTTCAGCTACCTGTTCATGGCCGTGATGTTCGTTTTCTTTGCATGGCCGCTGATCTGGCTTCTCTCGCTGGCGCTTCGAACCCGCAAGGAAATCTATCTCGGGGTCGCCCGTCTCATCCCGCACAATCCGACGCTTGAGAACTTTCAGGCGATCCTGTCGTCGAGCCAGTTCGCGAGCTACTTGATCAATGCGCTGAAGCTGTCCTGCCTCAGCGCGATAGGATGTCTGATCGTTGCCCTGCCGGCGGCCTATGCCTTTTCGCGCTTTGAACTCAGAGGCAAAGGGGCCTGGCTGATGGGGCTCTTGAGCTTCCAGATGATCTCGCCGCTGGTCATCATGATCCCGCTCTATCGCTACATGGCCTCGATCCAGATGACCGAAAGTCATTTCGGCGTGACCATGGTTTACATCGCGCTTGCGGTGCCGACGGCCACCTGGATTTTCAAGGGCTTCATCGACGGTATCCCGGACAGTCTCGACGAAGCCGCAATGATCGACGGCTGCAGCCGTTTCGGGGTGTTCTGGCGGGTCATTCTGCCGCTTTCGACGCCCGGGATCGCGTCCGTCTTCATCATCACGGTGATCGCCGGCTGGTCGCAGTTCCTGGTCCCCTTCCTGCTGATCACCAAGGACAATCTGATGCCGATCGGCGTCGGCATTTTCCAGTATGCCGGCACCCAGAACGACAGGTCGCTTCAGGTGCTGGCCGCCGCCTGCCTGGTCTCGGTCGTTCCCGCGATCATCGCCTTTCTCTCCCTGCAACGCCTCATCCTCAGTGCCATGACCGCCGGCGCGGTCAAGGGCTGATCCCCGACAGGACATACACATGGCTCTCACCCATTCCCAACGCCTCGACCTGCTCACCGTACGCGCAGAAGAGCTCACCTATTGGCGTGTCCGCCGATCAAAGCCATTGATTGGTTGGACCGTCGACGGTGCACCGATTGCGGTCGGAGGTGCCTGGCCGACGTCTGAGGGAACATTGAGCTTCTCCGTTGCGGCGGATGCGCCCCAAGATTGGCCACTTACCGACACGCGGTTGCGGCTCGATCTCGGCGGAGAAAGCCTCATCACGATCACCGATGCGGGAGGCCAGTCACAGTCATTCGGTCTCGACCCCAACCATCGCGAGTTCCGGCTTCCTTCACATCGTTTCTCGCTGACATCCAAGACGGTCGCGCGTCTTCCGTTCGGCGAGCCTGTTCGCAACCCGCATCTGATGATGGCGGAGCTCATCTGGGTCGACGCCGCCGTAGAGAAGCTCGCACTTGTTTTGAAGCAGATCTGCGAGACCATTCCGCTGCTTGGTGAGCATGAGGTGGTTCCACATTTGCTTGAGCTCGGGGAGAAGACACTGCGTAGCCTGGACTGGCCAACGGAAACCCAGGCCTATATGGCGCGGACCGCCTCAGCGCCGATGCAGCAAAAGGTCTGGAAACTGCCACCGCTGATGGACAATCCGCCGGCGCTCACGGATGCCGAACGTGACAGCGTCGAGCGAGCCTATGAAGCCGTCATTGCGGGTCTCGATGCTCTTCAGACCCGATTCCCGCCTCAAGGCGACGTGGCGCTCACCGGTCATGCGCATATCGACCTCGCCTGGCTGTGGCCCTATCGCGAGACCCGCAGCAAATTGCGGCGTACCTTCCACACAGCGCTCTCGCTGATGGAGCAGTTCGAGGGCTTCCGCTTCAATCAGTCGACGGCCTACTACTATGCCCAGATTGCCGAGGATGATCCCGATCTCTTCGCCGCAGTGAAGGAGAAAATCGCGAAGGGGCAATGGGAAACGATCGGCGGCATGTGGATCGAGCCTGACACAATGATGCCGTCAGGCGAAAGCCTGGCGCGCCAGATCCTTTACGGGCAGCTCTATTTCGAGCGCACCTTTGGCAAGCGTCATACGGTCTGCTGGTTGCCAGATTGCTTCGGCTTTTCCGGTGCGCTTCCACAATTGCTCAAGCAAGGCGGGCTCGAAAACTTCTTCACCATCAAGGTGAACTGGTCCGAGACCAACCGTTTTCCGGCGGATCTCTTCTGGTGGGAAGGGCTCGATGGTAGTCGGGTGCTGACGCATACTTTCGACAACAGCCCGCATGGCTATAACGGCGAGTTGCAGCCGCATGATGTGCACCAGACCTGGAAAAACTATCGGGCGAAGGACAAACATCCGCAGACGCTCCTTGCCATCGGGCATGGAGATGGGGGCGGTGGCGTGACGCCGGAGATGTTGGCTCGTCAGCAGCAGCTTACGCATTTCCCGGCCCTGCCAAAGACCCAATGGACGCATGTCTCGACATTCTTTGACACGGCACGTGCCAGTGCATCCGCGGTCACGCTGCCCGTCTGGCGGGGTGAAATCTATCTCGAACTGCACCGGGCGACACTGACCAGCCAGAGTGCCATCAAGCGCCTGCATCGCAAGGCCGAGCGTGGCATGATCACGGCGGAGACGTTGAGCTCGCTCGCGCATCTGCTGGGCGCTGAGCAACCGGCATCCCTCGAAGAAGGCTGGCGTTTGGTCCTGAAGAACGAGTTCCACGACATCCTCCCGGGATCCTCGATCCGCGAGGTCTACGAAGATGCCGAAGAGGAACTCATCGGCGTCATAAATTTGGCACAGAGCGTGCAGCAAAGCGCTCTGTCGGCGATCAGCGAGACGCTGCCGGCGGACCCAAACGTCGAGGCCGGTATCCTGGTCGTCAATCCGTCACTCGATGACCGGCGTTGTGAGTTTACCCTGCAGGACGGCACCTATTCGGTGGCATCGGTGACGGTTCCGGCTCTGTCGGTCCGCGTGCTCGATCGTCGCGCAGTCCGGGCGCCTGGGGAGGTCTCGGCAACAGCGCAGAGCCTGGAAAACGATGTTCTCAAGGTCGTGCTTGCGGCGGACGGGACGATCTCCAGCATGATCCACAAACCGAGTGGTCGGGAAGCGATCGATGGCCGTGGCAACCGCCTGATGGCCTATCTCTTGGAGAAGCCGCGTAACTGGGACGCCTGGGATATCGAAGGCGACTACATGGAAAAGGGCGAGGAAATCACCGACATCCAGAGCATGGAGGTGGTCGAGACCGGTCCGGCCCGGGCTGCGATCCGGGTCGTGCGCCGCTGGCGCCATTCGAGCATCATCCAGGTGCTGTCGCTCGCCGCCGGATCGCCACGTCTCGATATCGAAACTGAAATCGACTGGCATGACCGCCGCGTTTTCCTGCGCAGTCTGACCGAAACCTCCGTGCGCAGCATGACGGCCGCCTATGAATGCGCCTATGGCGTCGTCGAGCGTCCAACGCACTTCAACCGCAGCTGGGATGCTGCCATGTTCGAGGCTGCGGGACATCGTTTCGTCGATCTCTCCGAAACCGGCTTCGGTGTGGCGATCCTCAACGATGCGAAATACGGACACAGCACTTTTGGCAATGTCCTTGGAATTTCGCTGCTGCGGGCTGCCGTCTATCCCGATCCGCTGGTGGACGAGGGTATTCAGCGTTTCACCTACGCCCTCATGCCGCACGTAAACCAGTGGTATGATGGAGGCGTGCGCGAGGAGGCCGAGGCTTTGAATCAGCCTTTGCTTGCCATGACCGTGAGCGGCTTGGAAGCCGGGGTCGTCCAGCCGTTGCGCCACCGGGGTATTCCGGCGGGCCTTTCGACCATCAAGCCGGCGGAGGACGGTCATGGCCTCATCCTGCGCGCCTATGAACCGGCTGGGCGTCGCGGTGGCTTTGACCTGTTGCCCCCCGATGGCTGGCAGGTCGAGGGTCCCCTCACCATTCTGGAGGAGCCGTCGGCTGGCAAGGCAGCCGAACTGGCGCCGTTCGAGGTGAAAAGCTGGCGACTGGTTCGGCGGTGAGACGGGAAAGCGTGTTAAGCTCTCCTTCCTTGCGTCATCTCGACGTCAGTGAAATAAGTCTGCGGCTTACGGATCATGGTCTCAAACCACTGTAGCGCGAGGGGGAGACAACTGCGCCATCTGGGCTCCAACATCGAACTGGCGGCGTCGCAGAACCGGGAGGTCATTCTGCGGGCCATCCATCGTCATGCTCCCATCTCGCGCACCGAGCTTGCGCGTCAGTCGGGTCTGACGAAACAGGCTGTGACACGCATCGTCGATCGGCTGCTGGATGAGGGGCTGGTGATGGAGGCTCGTCGCCGCCATGGATTGCGCGGTCAGCCGGCGATCGAGCTCGAGCTCAATCCGGAGGGGCTGTTCTCGATAGGGGCCAATATCGATCGCGATCATCTGACCGTGGTGGTGATCGATTCCACGGGCGCGTTGCGAGGGCGTATCCATCACGAGCGACGCTTCATCCTGCCGCATGAGTTCATCGAGCTAATGCGGGAGGCGCTTTCGACGTTCCGCAGGCGACGGCTGTTCGACGAGGGGCGGCTGGCGGGTATCGGGCTCGCCATCCCCGACTGGCTGGGGGAAGTGCCAGTGATCGGGTTCCCAGACGCCTATCGTGCATGGAGGAGCTTCAATGTCCGTGAGGCGCTCGAGAGCCTGACGGATGTTCCCGTCCTCATCGACAATGACGGGAATGCGGCAGCCACCGGAGAGATCGAATATGGCCTGGGAAAGGAAATCCGCAATTTTGTCTATGTGCTCGCCAATGCCTGCGTCGGGGGCGCAACCGTTATCGATGGCGCTCGGCACAAGGGGCGTGGTGGCTTGAGCGGCGAAATCGGCTGGTTGCCTGTTCTCTTTGAAGAGGGGCCTCACGAGGGGCAGGTGCGCCCGCTCGGCGAGATGTTCTCGCTCTTTATTCTCATTAATCACCTGCAGAAGAACGGGTTGAGGGTGGAGACGCCCGACGATCTCGCGCATCTCGACCTGCACGGTCGGTCTATCGTTTCGAGTTGGTTGAAGCGATGCAGCGCGAAGATTGCTGAAGCCGTCTCCAGCATTGCCATGTTGGTCGATCCGGAGTCGATCGTCGTGGGGGGACGCCTGCCGGCTCGCTTCATCGACGAACTTCTGGTCTATGTGCATGGCGAACTGGCGCGCAGCGCTACCCATGCGCCGTCGCTGCATCGCGCCGCCTGTTCGCAGGATGCGGCCGCGCTTGGGGCGGCGGCCATGCCGCTCGCCTACACACTCGGCTTGCCGTCTGCAGAGAAGTCGCAGCTCGTGCGCGTGCCTTTGTCCTCTGTTGTCGCCGTCTGATGCGAAATCACCTCTCGACGGGATTATCCGGCATCATGCCCGGCAAAACTGAGGGGCATCTGGCTGAGCTCCGGAAAGAGGTCACCGACGAAGATGCTGGCGGCCGCACCTTCTGCCATGCCCCCTTCCGGAAAGGTCGCGACGGCCGCGTCAGGGACGGAAAACGAGGCAATGAAGGAGCGGGTTTCGCGATTGACGGTTTCGACCATGCGCTGAAGGGCCGTCTGCGGCAGGTCGCCTGCGACCAGAATGAGGCCCGGAGACAGGAAGCCACTGATTGCGATGATCGCGTCTTTCAAGTGACCCGCCGCAGACACGGCCCATTGCTGCTCCCGCTCTGCGTAAGGTCCGGACCCTTGCTCAATGCGTCTACGGAAGTGTTCGACATTGAGAACATCTCGAAGGGCGACCCGGTCTGGGCCTGTGGCCATCGAACCGATCTCTCCGGCGCGCCCATGCTCGCCGCGGAACGTCCTGCCGCCGATGAGCAGGCCTGCTTTCACGGTTTCGTTGATCAGGAGGACGACCAGACCGCCATCCCGGTCACCGACGCCCAGCACACGTTCAGCAACAACGGCGGCCTCCATCTCGTCGATCGTCTTCAGTCTCGGCCATGCCGGAAACGGGAGGTCGACGCCCGCAGGCAAAGACAGACCGATACCACGACACCGCGCGGCAATGCTGTCTCGCGACAGGAACGAGCGACATACATCGTCCGCTTCATTCAACGTCTCGATATCCCTCCTAGCCACGACCGCCATCGACAGATCGAGCAGAACCGCTTGTCCGCCCGAGGGACGCCAATGCATGCCAATTGCGAAAGCCCCCTCCGGGACAATCCGATACTCTCTGGAAACATAACGACCGGAACCCAGCCTTTTGCGCTGGTCGACGAAACCCGCGTCCATGAGCCGGGTCATGATGCCGGCGATCGCCGGCTCGGTCAGCCCGAGGCGCCCGGCCAGTTCGACTCGGGTCTGCGGACCATATATCCGAAGAAGTTCCAGAGCCAATCGGCCGTTATGACTGGCGATATCAGAGGGGCTCATCCCCGGCGAAGAGACATCTCCCGAACGATCTTGCCCGCCGTTTCTCGCGATCCTCAATCTCCCACCAAACACTATGCGTTTATTCCCTATCGCCTGCAAAAAAGCGTGCACGGCCCGAGCGTGAGACTATGCTAGTAACGCATCAAAGTCACCGATAGTGGAGTAGGAGGTGACATTCTGCAACCCGTGTGAGAGTGCTGCCTACCACCCGCAGCACAAGATTCCAGACCGTTGCGGCCATTGTTGTACTGCGGAAAGCTACGCCCTTGCGATTCTGGTACAATCTCGCGCGATAACCCCGTTTTCACATAGCAAGGCCACTTGCGCCCTTCCTGCTCTTGAGCGGAGTCGAACCTACGACACCGCGAATTTCCCTCTTCGATTTCATCCGACTCCTATAAACCTCAGAGACTTGGAAGTCCCAGTTTCTCCTCGGTCGCCAGCACCTTGCCAATGAGGCAGAAGGGCCCTTGGGGTGCTACTGGGTATCGTCCTCGTACATATTCCTTCGTCTCGCTTAAGTCTGAATCTGCTCCAGTAAGGACTGGCGAGGTCATCCTGAAAACGCGGGACGGCGGATTCTGACAAACTCCCTTGGGAATTGGGTGTATAAATAGCATATGAACCAAGCCTGTTGATTTCCACTGAGAGCTGACCCGGCGTTGGAGTGAACCCCTCATGCTGGACCAGCGGGGTGCTTCAAACTAAGCCGCCTGCGGACGACCGAGCTCCGTTCGTTGCCATGCCTCGACGGGAGCAACCAGATAATCGCCCCATCAAAGATCGACTTGCGTATATTTGCCGATCGCCGCACCAATGCCATCCTTAGGAAGAATCTCCGGAGAAACGGGCGCCCCCACAACGTGCAGGGCCGCCATCCTTGCAAAGTTCGTCGATGATCCCGAGCTGATCAGCGCGTTCCTGGAACAGGAACGCGCTGGGATCGACAGCGATGCTGGCACGATCAAGACGGAATGAGGCGCATGACAGCCAGGTACATCATCCCCCGCGGGACACACCATATCGCTGAAGTATGACCGCGATTTTCGCATCCTGCTCCGGATCGGGAAGCAATGCCGGCTGGCGGCTGGCACCGACAGAGGCGTCTTGCAGGAAGAGCGCCCGCTTGACCATGGCAGGCGCAAAGCCCAGCGCATAGAGATCGGTGCGGAAGGCCGTGAAGACCGCCTGCTGCCGCTCGGCTTCCGCGATGTCGCCGGTGTTGTAGCCCTTGAGGATACCGGCGAGCACATCCGGCAGCGCATTGCCGAGACCGGAAATGCAGCCGGCAGCGCCATTCTGCAGCGCCCAGAGTACAAGATGGTCGGGGCCGGAATAAACGTCGAAACCGGGCATGTCGCGGGAAACCGCGAGATAAGCTTCCAGCGTCTCCTTCGCACCACCCGAATCCTTGATGCCGACGATATTGCCATGCGCGGCGAGCTTGCGGGCAGTCTCTGGCTCGATGTGGTTCTGCGTCCGTGCCGGTATGTCGTAGAGGTAGATCGGCGTCTTCACCGCATCAGCAACCGTCGAAAAATGCCGGATGAGACCATCCTGAGTGCAGGCGATGAAGAAGGGCGTGATCACGGCGATAGCCGTCACGCCGATCCGATCGAATTCTCGAGCCAGCTTGATCGTCTCAAAGGTCGCCGGCATCCCGGCATTGACGATGACATCGACCTTGCCACCGACTTCGTCGACCACGGCTTCCGCGAGCTTCACCTTCTCCTCGAAGGTGAGCGCGGTGAAATCGCCATTGGTGCCGGCGCACATGATGTTGTTACCGGCTGCCACCTGGCGACGCACCTGGGCGCGGGTGGCTTCGTAATTGATCGTCTCGTCCTCGTTGAAGCAGGTGACGAGCGCGACGAAGGCCTTTTTCGACATGATGGTGTTCTCCGGAATTTTCTGACCTACGAGGCGCGATTGAGGCGGGCAGCGCGATTTTGCGCCTGAATGTCGGGATCGGGATCAAGCCCTGCCGCGAGCAGAGCCTGGGTATAGGGGTTCTGCGGTGTATCGAAGATCTCACGCACGGTTCCGAGTTCCACCACCTCACCCTTCTGCATGACCATCACATGGTCCGCGAAATCGCGCACCACGGGCAGGTCATGGGCGATGAAGATGAAGGCTATGCCCATTTCGCGGCGCAACTTGTCGAGGAGCGCAATGACCTGCGCCTGAACGGACACGTCAAGCGCCGACACGGCCTCGTCGCAGATGATCAGCTGCGGCTCGAGCGCGAGCGCCCGAGCAATCGCGATGCGCTGGCGTTGACCGCCGGAAAACTGGTGGGGATAGCGACCCATATGCTCCGGCCCGAGCCCGACCTGGGTCAGCAGTTCGGCAACCCGCTCCCGCCATTTCGTTTTCGGCAGAATGTCGGGATGAATGACCCAGGCTTCCGAGATCAGCTGGTACACTGTCATGCGCGGGTTGAGCGACTGGGTGGGATCCTGAAACACCATTTGCAGGTCGCGACGCAGCTTGTAGAGCTCGGCCGGCGACAGTTGGAAAAGATCCCTGCCCTTCCACAGCGCCGACCCGGAATTCGGTTCATCAAGGCGCAACAGAATGCGGGCGAGTGTCGACTTGCCAGAACCGCTTTCGCCGACGACGGCCAGCGTCTCTCCGGCCATCAAATCGAAAGAGACTCCCCTCAAGGCAGCGAAGGCGCCATAGTTCTTGCGCACGTCCCGCACGCTCAACACGGGCTCGGCCCCCTTCAGCGGCTGGTGCATCTCGCCCTTGCCGGGTGCCGCTGCGATCAGCTTCCTTGTATAGGGATGCTGCGGGTTCTTATAGACCTCACGCACCGTACCGGCCTCAACCAGAACGCCCTTTTCCATCACCACGACACGGTCCGCGATCTCGGCAACGACGCCGAGATCATGCGTGATGATGAGAACGGCCATCCCGGTCTCGCGCTGCAACTCCTTGAGAAGCGCCAGCACTTCGGCCTGCACGGTGACATCAAGTGCGGTGGTCGGCTCATCCGCGATCAGCAGATCAGGCCGAAGTGCCAGTGCCATCGCGATCATCACGCGCTGACGCTGGCCACCGGAAAACTCATGCGGATACTTGTCGAGCGCATGCCCGGGGTCGGGAATGCCGACACGCCCGAGAAGCCGAAGCGCCTCGGTCTGCGCCCTGGTCGCATCCGTGCCATGCGTCGTCAGCGCCTCGCGGATCTGCCAGCCGACGGTATAGACCGGATTGAGATGGCTGAGCGGATCCTGGAAGATCATCGCAATCTTGCGACCGTTGACCTCGCGTCGCTGCGACAGCGGCATGGCCAAAAGGTCGACACCATCCAGCAGGATTTCACCCGAGCTGATGCGACCCGGCGGCATGTCGATCAAATTCATGATCGCCGAGGACGAGACCGATTTGCCTGATCCGCTTTCGCCGAGGATAGCGAGCGTTTCCCCGCGATCGAGATGGTAGGACATGTCGCGCACCGCCTTCACGACGCCGACTGCCGTGTGGAACTCGACCGAGAGATTGCGGACTTCGAGAAGATGGTCAGCCATTCTTGGCCCCTTTCATTTCCAGACGCCAGCGCTGCACCGGATCAAGCGCAATCCGCAGCCAGTTGGACAGAAGGTTCAGGGACATCGTCGTGAGGATGATCGCGAGTCCCGGCCAGAAGGACAGCCACCAGGCATTGGTAAGGTATTGCCGACCTTGGCTGATCATCAGGCCCCAGGTGATCTCCGGCGGCTGAATGCCAATGCCGAGGAAGGAAAGCGCGCTTTCCGCCAGCATCACATAGGCGAAGTCAAGCGTGGCAAGCGTCGTCAGCGTCGGCAAGACCACCGGCAGGATATGCCGGAACAGGATACGTTTGCTGGAGGCGCCCATCACGCGGGCTGCCTGCACGAACATGCGTTCCCGGATTTCCAGCACCTCGGCCCGCGTGGTGCGCAGATAGACGGGGATGCGGGTGATGGCGAGCACGATCATCAGGTTGAGGATCGAAGAGCCCAGGATGTAGAGGACGATGACGGCGATCAGCAGCGACGGGAAGGACATGATCACGTCGGCGAGCCGCATGATGATCTGGCTGACCCGCGGAGAGGAAAAGCCGGCGATGAGGCCGAGCACCGTTCCTGTGACCGCCGAAATCAAGACGGCGCCGGCGGCAACCATCACGGTGTTTTGGGTGGCGACGATGATGCGGGCCAAGAGCGGGCGACCGAGAGCATCGGCGCCCATCCACCAGACCC